>CAZUAH010000172.1:0-25016 GCA_964617665.1 uncultured Pirellulaceae bacterium | reverse complement strand
GGCCGGGGGCCCGTGCTACAAGACTCCCGCAGGGCATGCAGATTCTACCGTTCTGCAACACAAAGAACACCGAACATGGATTCTCGCAAGACACTTGTCGATCGTGCAATCGCGTTCGCACAACCAGAGCGCGTGCCGATAGTGTTCTGGAATTGCGATCAGACCGAAGGCGATGTGATGTTGTATCACCTGTCGCTGGGACGCCCCGGCGACGGCGATCCGTCGGCCAATGCGTGGGACTGGTCGGTCAACGAATGGGGCTACAGGCTGGAGTCCTCCGACGACGGTACGATGGGTTATCCGGTCGAACCTCATTGGCCCGAGCTGCCCGCGGCGGACGAGATCGGTGTGCCGCCATTGCGTGAAGACGAAAGGATGGCAGCGGCTCCGGCGTTCTTCGTCGAATGCGGTGATCGCTATCGGCTGGCCAGCCTGGATCTAAGCGGCTTCACGGTCTATACGCTGCTGCGAGGCTTCGAGAATGCCATGGAAGATTTCCTGGTTGCGCCCGAGCGATTTGCGGCCGCGATGGACTCGATTCTCGATTTCGAATGCCAATTGATCGCAATGGCTGCAAGGTACGGTTTTCACGGAATTCACTTCGCCGACGATTGGGGTACCCAGTGCGGTCTGATGATTTCGCCGGAATTGTGGCGGAGGCTGTTCAAGCCACGTTACGAACGGCAATTCGAGTGCGCGCACCAAGTGGGGCTTGATGTCTGGTACCATTGTTGTGGCGACCTGATCGACATTGCCGAGGATTTTCGTGAGATCGGCGTCGACGTGCTGAACATCGCTCAACCGAATGTGGTGGACCTGAACGAAGTCGGCCGCCGACTTCGAGGCCGGCAATGCTTCATGATGCCGATCAGCTACCAGACCGTGTCGATCCAGGGGACACCCGATGAAATCCATGATGAGGCCCAGCGAATGTACAAACTGCTGGCGACCGAAGCCGGCGGTTTCATTGGCTACGTCGAAGAGTACGGCTGCATGGGCATGTCGAACGAGAACTATAAAGCCTGCGGCGAGGCATTCCGGCGGCTGGATACGGGCATGCTTCAGTGACACGTGATGATCGCCTCGGTTTGTTCCCAAGGAGCGTGACCAACAGGAGGAAACGATGCGTTGTATCGTGATGTTTGGCTGTCTTCTGGCCACGATTACCGGACTCTCGGCAGATCCATCGGGACCAGCCAAGCCAAACGGTCATCAGTATTTCGAGGCCGAGGAGTTTTTTTCGCTCCAAGCGATTGCGAGTGAATTGAGTGGCTTCCTTGGCAGCGGCTATCGTGAACTTGCCGCAGGCGGTGCGCCACCAGTGCTCGACAAGACCGTTTTTCTGTTCGGTAATCCCGAAGACACGCAGGAGTACGCGGTTTGGGTGCGTGCTTACTCGGAACCGCAGGCCGACCGCCGCGTTGCGGTTGAGTGGATTGGCGAGCAAAACGAAGAGTGCGATGTTCGGTTTGAGCCAACGCACGGACGAGCCGATGCAGCCGGTTTCCGCTGGGAGCGGGCCGGCGTGGTTCGGGGCCTTCGGCGGCATTTCTATCAGTTGCGTCTGCATGCCGTGGGCGGCTCGCAGCCCGTCATCGACGCAGTGTTGGTGACTTGCGATGAAGAGTACCAGCCCAAAGAGGACGTCCGGCCATCGGAAGACATCGCGCTGACCGGCGGAGACGGTGAAGGGACCACAACCGTCAATCAGCAGACGCTTGTTGTTGGAAGCGATGTCCGGCTTGAAGTCAAGTACGCTGTTGGCGCCAGCGGAATCGCAGAAGGCGGGGCGCTCCGGTTCTTCATTCCCGAGAGTTGGTCGCCGCCGCACGCAGGGAGTCCCGACAAGCCCGGTCACGTCACTGCCGCGGCGTCGAGCACCGACGTGCGGCTTTCAATCGACTACCATTTGCCCGGCAAGGGTGCGTACACGTTCTCAAACGAACTCCGACATCATCACGAAAGCTTCGTTCGCGTGACGGGCGGCTCGCTCAAGTGCGGCGAGACAATAACGGTGACCTACACGGGAACGGTGCAGCCATACGTGCAGAGTTCGGCCGATTTCCGCAACGAGGTGCGCGCCTGGTACACGCCGGCTTTGCCGTTGGGCGTGTCGACGGACGCGGATGGCGACGGGACGTTCTGGCCAATCGCGCCGGAACGGTCGTATCAGGTCGAAGTGATCGCCAGTGAGCCGACCGCGTTGTCGGTCGTCGTGCCGTCGGTGCTGCAAACGAACGAGCCGTTCGGCATCAACGTGGCGGCGCTTGACGAACATCGCAATCCAGCGACGTCCTATCGCGGCACGCTGGAACTCTCGATCGTACCGTTAGAGGAAGGGATGACCGGCAAAGGCACGATGCCAGATTCCGTTGCGGTGCGCGAAGCGGATGATGGGCAACGGTACCTTGACGACGGTGGACAGATCGAGACGCCCGGCTATTACGCGGTATGCGTGCGCGATACGTCGGCCGAGATCCAAGGCACGAGTAATCCCATCCATGTGACCGCCGAGGAGCCACCGTATCGGGTCTTCTGGGGCGATCTGCACACGCATCATCGGCGTTGCGACGGGCTGCGCACTTTCGAGGAGGCGGCACAGCACGCTCGTGACATTGCCGGCCTGGATTGCGTGGCGCTCAGTCCCCATGCCTGTTACATAACCGACGGCGATCTGGCCGATCTATGGCGAGTGGACGAACGATTCCACGAGCCGGGCCGGTTCGTGCCCATTTTCTCGTACGAATGGGCTGCCGCTGGTCAAGGTGCCGGGCATTCGGTCATATACAGCCGCACAGCAATGCCGCTGTGCTTCCGAGCGTGGGGCGGCGGTAACGTGGTGCGCGGACGGCCAGCGTTCTATGAACTGCTCGATCAACACAAGCTGGACGTGGTCGAAGTGCCGCATCACGTTCGCGGCGTGACCCAGCGTGACCCGCGTTACCAGAAAGCCATCGAGATCTACTCGCAATGGGGCTCTCACGAGCCGGGCGTCGTTGCCAACTTTAACGACGGCCTGATGGCCTGCGTGATCGGCGCGAGCGACAACCATACGGGCCAGCCCGGCTTGCAGCCGATCTCGAACCGTTGGGCGATCCATCATCACTTCGGCGGGCTGACCGCGTTTATGACCCCCCGTCTCACGCGTGAAGACCTGTTTGCAGCCATCGACGCCCGGCGGTGTTATGCCACAGCCACTTGCCGCATCCTGGCCGATTTCCAGGTGGACGGGCATCCAATGGGAAGACACTTCACGTTGCCCTCGCCCAAGGAACCGCGGACCATCACGTTGGAGGCTGCGGCGTCAACGCAAATCACCAACGTCACTCTGATTCGCAACGGTCGTTCGATTCGGACGTGGTCGCCGGATCGACCGGTTGTGCGTCTGGAGCACAAAGACGCCGATCCCTTTGGCGGCCCAACGGACTACTACTACATCCGCATTGTGTGCGATGAAACACGGCGAGCGTGGCTTACGCCGATTTGGGTGAGCTACGAAGAACCGGCCGTATCGCCCGAACGTCGGATTCGGCAGCAGCTCGACGAAATGACCAACCTCGCTCGCGGCAAACCGGTTTCTACGAACTCGACGGAGACAATCACCTACGGCAAGCCGGAGGTATTGACAGACGGCAAACTGAACGACCATTTCGGACACGGGGCAGCCGGCCATGCGTGGGTGCAGATCGACCTTGGCGCGGTTCAGACGATCGCATGCATTCGCCTCTGGAACTACTTTCGTGATGGACGCACCTATCACGGCAATCGGCTGGCCGTCTCCGAGAAGTGCGAGTTCTCCGGCGAAGAAAAGGTGATCTTCGACAGTCGCAAACACGGCGAATACCAGGAGACGGCCGACGGTCGCATCTTTGCGTTCGACCCGATCCGCGCTCGCTACGTCCGAAGCTGGCTCGACAGCAATACGGCAAACTCCGGCGCCCAGTGGGTTGAATTGGAGGTGTACGGACCGTTACCGTAGGTATGTTCCAGGGAGCAGACAATCGCGAACTATCTTGATCCTGAAAGGAGAACGTTGCGATGAGTGGAAAGATAAACCGACGTGAGTTTACCAAGGCTGGGGCTGCTGCGACGCTAGGCTTGACCGCCGCCCAGTACGCCCGCGCCCAGGGTGCCAACGAGCGGATTCGACTTGGCGTCATCGGCACCGCGAACCGCGGAGGACAACTGATCAGCGCCTTTCTGCCCCACGAGGACTGCGAGATCGTTGCGTTATGCGACGTGCATGAGGCGGCTTTGACCAAGGCAATGGAACGCCTGGACAACAAACCCACCACCTACAGCGACTTCCGGAAACTGATCGCCAGCAAGAACGTGGACGCCGTGGCCGTCGCCACGCCGGACCACTGGCACGCCATCCAAACCGTCGACGCATGCGATGCCGGGAAGGACGTTTACGTGGAAAAGCCGCTTTCGATCACCGTCTACGAAGGCCGGCGGATGGTCGAGGCTGCACGGCGGAACAAGCGGATCGTACAGGTCGGCACTCAGCGCCGATCGGGCGAGATATATGGCAAGGCGCACGACCTGGTATCCAGCGGGGGAATCGGCAAGGTGACCGTCAGCCGAGCGTACCATCGCAGCAACATGGCGCCCGATGGCATCGGCCACGCGCCGCCCAGCGATCCTCCGGCCGGTCTGGACTGGGACATGTGGCTGGGGCCGCGGCCAATGCGGCCGTACCAGGCGACGATCGCGCCGTACAAGTTTCGTTGGTGGCATCTGTACTCGTCCCAGACCGCGAACAACGGCATCCACTATCTGGATATGATCCGCTATCTGAACGACGATTTGGCACCCACTTCGATTTGCGCCATGGGCGGGCGATTTGCCGTGGACGATGATCGTACGATTCCCGATACGTTGGAGGTGACCTACGAGTTCCCCGCCGGGCGGCTGGTCGTCTTCGGTATGTACGAAACGTGCGGAAATCAAACGATGGCCCTGGGTGGCTTTGTCGAGTTGCGCGGAACCAAAGGCACGCTTTACACTAGCGACAAGAGTTTCGAGGTGCTGCCGGAACGAGGCGGGCAGTTCCAAAAGGACTCGCGGCAGGAGAGGATCGAACGGATCAAAGAAACGGGCAGCGATGGAAATCTGACGGTGCAACACACGCGCAATTTCCTGGACTGCATCAAATCGCGCCAACTGCCCCACTCGGACGTGGAAGAAGGCCACCGTTCGACGACCATGAGCCTATTGGCCAAGATCTCGTGGCTAACGCGAGACCGTTTGGAGTGGGACCCCAAACGCGAGCAGATCACGAACAACGAAGAAGCAAACTCGATGCTGCACTACGAGTATCGAGAGCCATGGAAGCTGGGGTAGATGATCAATGACCAAACACCAAATTCCGAAGATGTGGCAGCTCGGCCAGAGCCGATGGTTGTTCGGTGCGGCTTTGCTGTTGGCGTGCGCAACGTGCCTGTTTGATGACGTCGTATTGGCCCAGCAGGCCAGTGCGGCCGATGGCATCAGTCAAAACATCGCGCTCGGCAAGCCGTACACGATTCAACCCCAACCATCCTATCGCCTTTGCACTGATCCGGGCGATTTGAAGCAACTGGCCGACGGGAAAACCACGTCCGAATACTTCTGGACTCAGATGGGAACCGTCGGTTGGCAGAGCGTCCCGTACGCGACCGTGACGATCGACCTGGGCCGCGTTGAGCCGATCGGTGGCGTGGCGATGACGACGGCGGCCGGCGTCGCTAGTGTTACGTGGCCGATGGCAGTGTACGTGCTGGTCAGCGACGATGGCAAGCAATACTTCAATGCTGGCGATCTGGTTGCGCTGGACCGTGCGAAGAATGGCCCCTGGCCCGACGGCTACGCCATTCGACGGTTGGTGACGGACAAGCTGCGCACCCGCGGCCGATACGTTCAGTTCGTCATCGTCCCCTTGCCTGCCGCTCCGTACACGTTTACCGACGAGGTGGAAGTGTTCCGCGGCTCTGCGGATTTCTTGCAGCCGGATGTGGCTCGCGGCAAACCCACCAGCGCTCGCAGTCTCTACGAGTCGGGCCGAATTCAACGTGCCGTCCATCATCGCTGGGAAAACGACGCGGCTAGTTTGCAGAGACTGATCAACGAAGCGGAGCTGGATACCGCCGCGAAGGCGGAGATTCTAGAACGATTGGCAACCGCGCGAGCACTTGGCCCGGACACGATCAAGGTTGACGCGTCCTTTCGAACCGTTTTGCCGATGGGCAAACATCATGCCGAGTTGTTCAAAGTGCAGGCCGCGTTGTGGCGGGCTTTCGGGCAACGCGACCTTTCGGTATGGGTTCCTGACATATGGGATCCGCTGGATTTGTTCATGGTTCCGCCGGGCGAACGTACGGGCTCGCTTCAGGTTCATACGATGCGCGGCGAGTATCGCGCGGCCGCAGTGAATCTAGCCAATTGCACGGATAAGCCGATCGAGGTTCGCCTGCGTTTCGAAGGTATTCCGGAATCCCCGACGCCCAAGTGCGTAACGTTACACGAGGTGCAGTGGACAGACACCGCGCAAGGGGTACCTGTTGCTTCCGCCTTGCCAGAAATTGAATGCGTGGATGATGCGTGGACCGTGACCGTGCTGCCGGGGTTGGTTCGCCAAGTCTGGATGACCTTCCACGTGGTCAATCAGGAAGCTGGTAAACACGACGGAGCGATCGTCGTCGAATCAGCGGGACGTGAGGCACGCAAAGCCCCGATCGAATTGCGGATCTGGCCGCTGGAGTTCCCCAAACGCACCACATTGTGGCTCGGCGGTTGGAGTTACATGAATGGCGGCGGCACTTACGGCGTTACGCCAAGAAACCGCGATGCGTTTCTCGCTCATTTGAAGGACCATTTCGTCAACGCACCCTGGGCCTCCTCGAGTGTGCTTCGTTCTTACAGATTCGACAAGCAAGATCCAAGCAAGATCAGCCTGGATACGCGGCAGCTTGACGAATGGATCGACCTGTGGCCGGATGCCAAGACGTATTTGGTCTTCCTGTCGGTTGCTCATTACTCGGGTGCAATCCAGACCTCGCTGGGCGGTGCCGAAATCGGATCGGCGGAATTCAACGATCGTGTCGGCACGTGGATTTCTGCCTGGGTTAGCCATCTGCGATCGAAAGGAATCGCGCCAAACCGCCTGGGCCTGCTGATCCACGACGAACCGCACGAAGGCTCGGACATCTCCGCGTTTCTAACCTGGGCGCGAGCGATCAAGGCAGCCGAGCCGGACGTGCTGATTTGGGAAGACCCAACGTACCGCAAACCGGCGGGCGCGCCATCGGAGTTGTTCGAGGCCTGCGATATCCTGTGCCCCAATCGCCCCATGTGGCTGGAGCAAAGCGAGGCATTTGCCGCGTTCTACGGCGATCAGCAGAAGCGAGGCCGTACGCTCCAATCGTATTCCTGCTCGGGGCCAGCGAAACTGTTGGATCCGTACAGCTACTACCGTCTGCAAGCCTGGCACTGTTGGAACATCCGCGGCACCGGATCATTCTTCTGGGCGTTTGGCGACAACAGCGGGGCGTCGTCATGGAACGAGTACTTCGCCAAATCCGGTCCCTTCACACCGTTGTTCTTGGACGATACTTCCGTCACGGCCGGCAAGCAGATGGAGGCTATCCGCGAAAGCGTCGAGGATTACGAGTACTTCGTGATGCTCAAGAACGCCATCGAGAAAGCCAAGAAGGCAGGGCGATCCGATGCGGCGCTCATCCGAGCCGAGACTCTGCTGAAAGACGCCGCAGCAACAGTAGTGACCGCCGACGGCGCTGACCAGATCCGTTGGCACCAACCCAAAGATCGGACAATCGCCGATCAGGTACGAGTGAAGGTCCTCGAAGCGTTGGTCTCGCTGAAATAGAGCGTGCTCCAGACAATGTGAAATGGGCTGGAGCCGCTCTGCCGGTTTCCTTCCACCGCGTCACTTGCACGCAGCGGTAACCTGTTTCAGCCAACCCTCGATCGTGAACTGCGGTTGGCCCATTTCATCGGGCTTCAGCACAGCGAGGTTCTCGCGGGGTAGGTAACTGATGCCGAAATCGGCAACGGTGGCACCGCGGAGGTGTAGGTCAGTGCCGTAGAGCCTTTCGAGCTTGATCGCGTTCGTGTCGGCCCAGCGGCCGAAGTTGATCTCGGCCAGTTCGCCGACCTTTTCGACGGTCCATTCCGATGGCTCGGCATGTTGGACGATCCATTCCAAACCGGCCTTGTACGCCGGATACGGCCGATGGCCTCCGCCGGGCTCGAACCAGCATTGCACGGCATCCGGCGCGTTTAAGGCCGCGTAGACCTTGGTGGCTTCCTCGACGACGGCTCGCGTGCCGCGCCAAGCGGTACCGTCGCCACTTCGGTCGATGATCACGTCGGCATCGCCGTTCATCACCAACAAGGCACAATGTGGTGCGGCCAGCGAAACGTATTGGCTCCAGGAGAGCATCTTGCGCATTTGTTCGTTGGGCACGCGCGTGCAGTACTTCGAGTTGAGTGTCACGTCATCGAAGGCCCAACCGCTGACGATGGCGAAGCGCAATCTTATGTCCAGCGCGGCCATCCAGCCGGCCTTGGCTCCGCCTAACGAATTGCCGGCCACTCCGATGCGTTTCGCGTCGATGTCGTCGCGGGCAAACAAGAAATCAATGCCTCGCATGGTGTCGAACACCAGTTTTCCCATAATCGGCCGACCCGCGTTCCATGCAGCATGGTGAACCGGTGCGGGGTCGTGAGCCCGCGTGCCCATGCGGCCTTGGCGGTGCCGTTCCTCTTCGCCGATCGGGTCCATCGCCAGGCAGGCGACGCCGATCCTTGCGTAGAGTTGGCCAAGATAGTTGTAACAAAGATGGCTCTTGCTGCCTCCGTGGCCGAAGGTCAGTACAACAGCCGGCATCTGCCTCTGCGGGTTCTTGGGCCGATACAACACGGCAGGAATGCGGGATCCCGGCTCGCTAGTGAACAGCCATCTCTCGACAACGATTCCATCGACCTCGAAGCTGCCGCGGGCCTCCGAATCCAACGACACGCGGTCGTCAGGAATACCGAGCATCTTCCGAAGTTGCTCGCGCATTCGCTGCTGCCATTTGGTGAATGCGTCCCGATCTAGCGCCGGGTTCGGTGAGTCCCTTGGGCCCGCGAGTGGTTTCCCCAGTGATCCCACCTCGCCGGGACAACCTGCTTCCGGGGCTGCCAAAGCAGTAAGCGAATCCTGGCCGTCGGTCAGCCAATCTAGATCGAAGCGTGCAAAGGAGATCTTCTTGTAGCCGTCACGTTCGTAGAACAGGCCGATCGACATATCCGGCAACACGGTCATACACGAGTACGCGGACGAGCCGGTATGAATCAGTTTTGCCACCGGCCACGTCTGGCCTTCGTCGTAGCTAACACGCACGGTCATCATTACTCGTCCCGTGCTTGCGGGATTCGAGAAGAGAATTCGGCTTTTTTCTTTGCCATCGGGGAAGGTGTAACGGAGCAGGTTCGCTTGGCAGACTGGTTCGATCAGCGTTTCGTCCAGCGTGACCTTCGACCACGTTTGGCCGCCGTCATCGCTCGTAGCAATCGCTCGACGGTTCTCGCCGTGGTAAGAACGCATGTTGTCCAACAGGCGCCCGTCGGCAAGTTCGACGACGGTGGATTCATTGGTCTTCTCGCCCAATACACCGCCCATCTTCCATATCTCCCCATGATCATCGGAGATCAACACGTGGGATCGGTAAGGATGCATCTTCGGGTCCGAGTGGTCGGAATGGTTGGCTGGGATCACCAAGCGACCTTGGTGTGGGCCGCGAGTCAATTGGATTCCGGTGCCCGGACCCGTGGCGTACCAGCGCCAGTGCGGTTGGCGAGTCGTATCGGAAATCTCTTTGATCGGAGCCCAAGTTGCGCCGTCGTCATCGCTGTAGGTGATATACGCACGCCGAACATCCTCACTCGTGCCAGCTATGATCTGACGCTCGTGGTCGGTGCCCAGATTCCAGGTCAGGGGCAGCCAAATTCGGTCGCGCGAGCGGTCGACTACGGGGCACGGATTGCCAATAGTGTTGGTTTTGTGATTCGCCACCACCTGCAAATCCGACCAGGTTTGTCCGTTGTCCGTACTGCGCTTGAGTACGATGTCGATGTCGCCACTGTCGCCACCGCCGCCCTTTCGGCCTTCACAGAATGCCAGGACCATGCCTTTGTTGGTGGTAACAATCGCCGGGATGCGAAAGGTGTGGTAGCCTTCGGTTCCGCTGACGAATATGTCGACCTGGAACGGTGGTTCCGGCGCGGTCATCAAGTTGCCTGTTGCCACGAAGTCCGTCACGCGCATCGTGCTTCGCCATGGCCGCAGACCGATATTCAAGGCGGCTTTGGGATCAGTCTTCGTCTGATAGACCTCGTTTCCGTCGATCAAGAATCGGAGCATTTCGCCTTCGCGGATCGACTCGAACAGAAACGGCTTGCCTTCGCAAACAACAGGCTCGCCCAAGCTCTTCCGGCCCAGCAACGGCCCCTCGGTGAACATCTCGCCGCCACCGCCCTCGAAGCCGAAATGGCTGCCGCCAATGACAAACGTAGCCGCACTCTTCGCTAGGTTTAGGATGGTTAGCTTGACATCTACGCGAAAGTCGCCGGGACCGAGCAGTCCATCGGCGTGCAAGTAGTTGTTCGTGCCTCCGCATTCCATATAGCCATCGCCCTGCGTCCACGCCTTACCGTCCTGGCGAACTGCCTTCGCGACGCCGTCTGTCACGAAGACAACGTCGGAGGGCGTGGCTGCGAGGCCGGTGGTCGCAAGAAGACAAACGAGAAGCCCGAAGACAATCATGGTTTTCGTTCTTGGTTGCATGATTTGACGCTCATTCATTAGAGAGACTGTGCATGGGCGGAACCAACATGGCGACACGCCGATTATAGCGACAAACGAGTTGTGATTTGCCGGCTGGACAGCAAAATCGCAGAGTATGGTGCCCAGCGTCAGATTCGCGTCACTCCAGCCGGAAGCGACTACGGCAGGACTGCGGTACAATGTTTCGGGAATGCTATACGCGCCAGCCCGTGTGCCGGTTCTTGGATCCTCTGCCACCGGTGAAGTGGTGGGCTATTGTCGACGGTCCCTCTGCGACCCACAATGGGCAGAATCACAAGGGACGTACCCTGGTCTACAACGTTCAACCGCTCGACCGTAACGAAGGAGGCAACATCATGATTCGCTTTGGTTTGACACTTTCCGCTATAGCTCTCTTGGCACTCACCAGTGTTCTTTCTGCTGCTGACAAGCCGGTGCATATCTTCATCCTCTCGGGCCAGTCGAATATGGCAGGGATGAATCCCACGCTCGGTTTTGAACCCGAGGCAAAGGAGTTGTTCCCTGATGCCGAGGTTGTCTACTTCAAGGTGGCACGCGGTGGACAGCCGATTCGTTATTGGGTCAAGGAATGGGACGACATCGCCACGAAACATGGTATTGATGTCAAGACAAAACGAGCTAAGGAGAAGAACAAGGGAACGATCTACTACGAACCAATTATCGAGCAACACAAGAAGCTGATCGCGCAGCACCCCAAACCGGCCTCGGTCACCTTCTGCTGGATGCAGGGCGAGCGTGATGCCAAGGAAGGTCTGAGCGCCGCATACGCCGACGCGCTGTCGCAACTCATCAAGAACCTACGCCGTGACTTGGAGCAACCCGAGATGAACTTCGTGATCGGTCGCCTCAGCGATTTCGGCAAGGCGGACTACGCCGATTGGCAGAACGTCCGGAAGGCACAGCTCGATGTCGCTAACAAAGATCCTCGCGGCGCCTGGGTCGATTGCGACGATCTGAACGACAAAGAGAAGAACGGCGTCATGCGTGACGACTTGCACTACACCCGAGAAGGCTACGAATTGCTCGGTCGTCGTTACGCGCGACAGGCCAAGGCGCTGATCGAAAGGAATCAGCCAGCGGAGGATGGAAGACCTGACTAGCGACGGATGTTCTCGACTACGACCGCGCGTGGGAGTTTCCGCGTTTAACCCCAAGCCCAACGGGCTGGGCGTTTGCCTCGACGCTGGGCACTGCGGTTGAGCGATATCAACGCTGCAGAAGAGAGAAGTTTTCGGAGGGCCAGAAATTGAAAACGCACCACGTTGCTCTCTCGTTGCTCTCCATCTTCCTTGGCCTATGCAACGCGGTCTGTCTTGCAGCACCGTCCGCCGAAGTCACACGGCCCAACGTGCTGTTGCTCCTGACGGACCAGCAGACGTTGCGAGCAATGAGCGCATGTGGGAATCCGTACTTGCACACTCCGCACATGGATGTGTTGGCCGCAGCGGGGGTGCGTTTTGGGATTTCGTATTGCACATCGCCGGTGTGCGGGCCGTCGCGCAGCAGTATTGTCACGGGTTGCATGCCGCACGAGACGGGTGTGGATCTGAACGGACAGACTCCGGATCCGGCGATCCCGAATCTTGGGCAGATTTTCCGCGAAGCCGGGTACGAGACAGCTTGGACCGGCAAGTGGCATCTGCCGGCCAGCTATCCGCGTCCACCGGACGGGACGATTCCCGGCTTTGGCTGCCTGCACGTGCCCGAGGGAACCAAGTTTATGCTGGGTGATCAGACCGACGCGGCCGTGACGGATCAAGCCGTTGCGTTCCTGCGCAAGAAACACGATCGTCCGTGGCTGCTGGGCGTGTCGCTGCACAATCCGCACGACATCTGCTGGACGGTGCGCGAGAATCGCCTGGCGCCGGCAAACCTCGATCTATTTCCCCCGCTGCCTGATAACTTTGCCATCGCTCGGAACGAGCCGGAGTTTCTGACCGACTGCCGAAAGCCGAAAACGTACGGAGTCGAGCAGCAGTACGCGGCCGATTGGGACGAGACCCGCTGGCGAGCGTACCTGTACACCTATTACCGCTTGACCGAACAGGTAGACCGTTTGATCGGCCGCATCCTTGATGTGCTGCGTCAGCAGGGTTTGGAGGAAGACACGCTGATCGTCTTTACCAGCGACCACGGCGAGGGCGTGGCGGGCCATCGGTTGATCGTGAAACTCTCGCCGTACGACGGGGCAGCGGCAGTGCCGTTCGTGATTGCGTGGAAGGGGCGGATTTCGGCCGGACGCGAGGATCAAACGCACCCGGTTTCCGGCATCGACATCGTGCCGACCATCTGCGATTACGCCGGCGTGACGTTACCGAAGCCGGTAACGGGCGTGAGCTTGCGACCGATCATCGAAGATCCGAAGGCTCCGGGGCGAGGCTACGCCGTCTGCGAACTGTCGCCGTTCCGAGTTCAGCCGAACCGCAAGGCGCGCGTCCTACGCACGACGCAGTACAAATACATCGCTTTCACCGATGGCAAGCGACCGGAGATGCTGTTCGACATGAAGGACGATCCTGGCGAAATACGCAATCTGGCAGGCCAAGCGGACCATCGCGACGAACTGTTGCGACACCGCCAATTGCTGGTGCAGTGGATCGAGCGGACGAACGATCGTTTCATCGCGCCGTGGATGACAACCACAGAAAAGGAGAATACGCCGTGAGGATGAAACCATGGTCAACGGGTCTCTTGATCACCGCGGCCACTTTCTTCGTGATCGCGGCGCGAGCGGTCGGTGTCGAGCCTGCTTCGATCGAGGATCCGCTCGTCGCCGGGTTTCTCGATCCGCCCAAGGAGGCTTGGCCGTCGGCCTACTGGCTATGGTTGAACGGGTATGTGAATCGCGACTATGTCGAGCGCGAGTTGAAGGACATGCACGACACCGGTATCCGCGGTGTGTGCATCTTCGACATGGGTGCACGCGGCGACAAAGCGGCGGCACCTCCCGTTGGTCCGCCGTTCATGGGCGACCAATCGGTCGAGGACATCGCACACGCTGTGCGCGTTGCCGAACGACTAGGCATGGATGTCGAGCTTTCAGTGGCCAGCAGTTGGGATATGGGCGGATCGTGGGTCGAGCCACGGCATGGCAGCATGGGCCTGTTTCACACGGAGGTGAATGTCGAGGGGCCAACCGCGTTCGACCAGGTTCTTCCGTTCCCTCCGCTGCCGGCAAAAGCGCCACGAGACACAAACGGAAATCCGGCCTTCTACAAAGACGTAGCCGTGCTGGCGATCCCTGCCGAAAAGCGTGTTCCCGGACACGACTTCGTATTCAAACTGGACCCGCCCGGCGTCCACACGCTCAGCCACGCCGTGCTGTACAACACGACCAGCGACGATCCAAAACGCCATGGAAAGCTTCATCTGTTCACCAAAGAGTTTTCGATCGCCGTATCCGAGACCACGCCGGCCTACGGGGCATTTCGCGAGGTGCTGCGCGCGTCGCTGGAGCCGAATACGGAAGCACAGCGTTTTGACCTACCGGCGACCAAAGCACGTTACGCGCGACTTCGTATTCTTGGTGGACGCAACGAGCGTTTCGATCGGGTGCAGCTTGGCGAGTTCGAGTTGTACAACACCGAGGATGTGAACGTTGTGATCTCGCACGTTGCCGACCGCAGTCGTGACGGTGCCGAGCTGATCGGCTACCGTTCCTCCCTCGGCTACGATCGCACGTGGTCGTCCGGCAACATCAACGACGGCAGCACATCGGGCGCACACGGAGGTTGGTCCTCGGCTGGGCCGCCGCCGTTGTTTGTCGAGGATCCTGACTCGATCGTCGACCTGACCGACCGCATCGACGCCGAAGGCCGTTTGAAATGGCAAGCACCTGCCGGCCAGTGGGTGATCATGCGATTCGTTTGCACGAATACCGGCGAGCGGTTGAAGGTGCCGAGTCCAAATTCCGACGGCTTGGCGACGGACCATCTGAGCCGCGAAGCCACGCTCGCCTTTCTCAATCACCTGACGGCCCGTCTAAAGACGAAGTTGGGCGATCTGAGCGAGACTGCCCTGAAATATCTATACTTGGCCAGCTACGAAGTGCGCGGTCCGATCTGGACGCCCGACCTGATTGAACAATTCAAGGGCTACCGTGGCTACGACATGAAGCCGTACTTGCTTGCTCTCTCGGGCAGCGTTGTTGTCAACGACGAAGTGACCGCGCGGTTCATCTACGACTACCGCAAGACGCTGGGCGATTTGCTGGTGGACGCGTACTACCGGGCTGCTGTCGAATCGGCCCACGCCGCAGGATTGGGCATCGAATCCGAGGCTGGCGGCCCGGGTCCGCCAATTCATCAAGTGCCGGTGGACGCACTGAAAGCCCAAGGTGCGATTGACGAAGTGCGAGGCGAATTCTGGCCGAAGCGTCCCGACGCCGATCGCATGTGGGTCGTGAAGGAGACCGCCTGTGCTGCTCACATCTATGGCAAACGACGTGTGCATATGGAGGCGTTCACCAGCATGCACCATTTTCAGGACGGACCGATTGACCTGAAGCCGTCGGCCGATCGCGCGTTCTGCGAAGGCACCAACCATTTCGTTTGGCACACGTCATCTCACCTGCCGCCCGAAGCGGGCAAACCCGGTTGGGTCTACCTGGCGGGCACGCATATCACCCCAAACCTCGTCTGGTGGCCCAAAGCGAAACCGTTCCTTGACTACCTGGCGCGATGCTCCTTCCTGCTCCAGCAGGGACATTTCGTGGCCGACGTCTGCTATTACTACGGCGATCAGGGCTACAACTTCGTACTGCCCAAACGAACGGACCCGCTGCCGGGCTACGGCTACGACTACGATGTCACGAATCGCGAAGTGATCCTTACGCGCATGAGCGTGCGCGATGGTCGCATCGTTTTGCCGGACGGCATGAGCTATGCCATCCTGGTGCTGCCGGATCGGCCCGACATCGACCTGGACGTGCTCAAGAAGCTCGAACAACTGGTCCGCGATGGCGCCATCGTGGTTGGGCCAAAGCCGACACAAACTAACGGCCTGACCGACTACCCACGACGCGATGAAGAAGTCCGGCTTATCGCCGATCGACTTTGGGGCCCATGCGACGGCAAGACGGTTCTGTATCAGAAGTATGGCAAAGGCCGCATCATCTGGGGACGCACACCGCGTGAAGTCCTTGAGGATCTGGGTGTTGGCCCCGATTTCCGAGTCGAGCGGCCGGAAGACGACGTGGATCTCGACTTAATACATCGCCGCACAGCCGACGCCGACATCTACTTCGTCCGCAACAAGAAGCCATCCAGCAAAGATATCTGGGCCAGATTCCGTGTTGACGGTCGAGTGCCCGAGTTCTGGGACCCGGCTTCGGGCCGAATCACGCCACAATACGACTACCGCGCAACGGACAACGGCGTCTCTCTCTCGTTGCGGCTTGCTCCTCACGGTTCGATCATCGTCGTCTTTCGCGCGCCGGCCGACGACAATGGACCTGCCAGCCTGTACCGAGGGTCCTTCAGGCGGGCCGCCGAGAAAGCCGACAATACGACGGGAGAATTCGTCTCTGGCCCTTCGCGCGTCATCGACTGGGACGGAACGCAAGCCAAGGTGATGGTGCTACAAGCCGGCGAGTTTGTGCTCCTAACCCGTATCGAGAGAGGCCCTCATGGACAGATTGCCTCGTTTTCCATTTCACTGCCGGAGCCCATCGGGCTGACCGGGCCGTGGGATGTGCGTTTTGCCGACAGCTTCGGCGCCTCGCATGCGACCACTTTCGACCGGCTGATCTCGTGGACCGATCATCCGAAGCACGAGATCCGGTACTTCTCCGGGATGGCCCGTTACGAGCGCAACTTCGACCTGCCCGCGGATTGGGTCGCCAAAGACCGCCGCGTGTTGTTGGATCTGGGACGACTTTGGGCTGTGGGCGAGGTGTTCGTCAACGGCGAGTCAACAGGTGCGTTGTGGAAGCCACCCTACGTCGTGGATATCACCGACGCCGCTCGTTCCGGATCGAACGAATTGGCTGTCGAGGTCGTCAACACTTGGTCGAACCGACTGGTCGGCGATGCCCGATTACCGAAGGAGGAACGGAAGACTCGCACCAACGTTCAACACACGGGCGGCAAGTCGTGGAAAGACACGCCACTGCTGGAATCGGGACTGTTCGGACCGGTCCGTGTTGTGCCCGCGAAGATCGTCACCGCAACGCCGCGTTGAATGCATCGTCAAATGAAAACCCAACCCATCGACAATCTGCATCGCCTCCTGTCCGGCGGAAGTCCGGAGTGGATTCCATTTTCTCTGGATGTGGGAGCAATTCCTGGCTTCAGTGCGCCTTTCCAGCGGACCTTTTGTGAAAAGACAGGTGCCCAGTCTGCAGCGGAACACTTTGGCACGGATGTCCGTTTATTTTCGCTGACCGCGGAGTTCGGTGGCGACGATCCGGCCGTGTTGTATGAGGGGGGCGAGCCGGGGACGACGTTCGACGAGTGGGGTATTGGCCATCTCGCCGGAGCCGAAGGCACGGCGGACCGGATGTTTGCTCCTTTGGCCCAAGTCGCCTCGGTCCGTGACGTCGAAGCCCTACCGACACCGACGATCAAGGCCGATATAGATAAGTCGCCGATCCAGCAGTATCATTCCGCGGGCTACCCCGTTTTCGGATACGGCGGCAGCATCTACGAGTGGTCGTGGTGGTTGCGCGGGATGGAGAACTTCTTGGCGGACCTGGTCGCCGAGCCGGCGTTGGCCGAAGCCGTGATTCGCAAGGTGGAAGAGCATACCACACGTCTGGCCATGGCCGTGGCACGGCTGGGGGTTGACGTCTTGTGCTTCTATGACGATGCAGGCATGCAGAGCGGGATGCAGGTTTCTCCGCAAGTGTGGCAGCAGTTCGTCAAGCCCGCGTGGCAGCGGGTAATCCAGGCGGTCCGCAGCGAGGCGCCCAACGCGAAGTTCTTCTTCCATTGCTGCGGAAAGATCGACACAATCGTACCCCACATCATCGAATGTGGCTTCGACATGCTGCATCCGGTGCAGCCGGAGTGCATGGACTTTGAAGAGATCTACCGACAGTATGGCCAGGACATAGTACTCACAGCCACCCTCTCGTCGCAGAAACTGCTGCCATTTGGATCGCCCGACGATGTGCGCCGAGAGGTCCGGCGGATTGCCTCAATCGCCCCCGACCGCCACACGATGCTGATGCCATCCAATGTGATCCAGCCGGAGACGCCGTGGGAGAACGTCGTGGCTTTCGCCGATGCAGCGCGTGAGTTGAGAGAGGAATGACGGAACCGCGCGGCAAACGCGTCAGGCGGTTGCCTAGCCTGTGCATCTCACCGTCAGATCCGCGTTTTCCTTTGTCTCGTTGGGATCCTTCTTGGGGAAGACACCTACGCAGATTCCGTCTTTTCGCTTCAGCCGTCTGAAGACATAAGGCAACGTGTCCTGAGGGCGGACGCGGCCGGCTCCGAGGACTTTGTAGCCGACCACCGGTTTGTGAAGCTTCTCGATCGTGGCCAAGGATTCCTCAAGGCCCGGCTTCACGTAGTTGTCCGGCCGGTACATCGTCTGGTGATAGAAGTCCGTGGGCAAACCCTTCTCTTCGGCTTCCAGATGCGTCGTGGCGCGATGTGTTGCCATGCCGGCCGGCAGGTTGTGGCTCTTGATCAATTCCAGCCAGCCTCGGACCACTTCCCAGCGGCCTTTGCCGACTTCGGCGTCGATGTTGCAGCCTTGGATGCAAATGGCCGTCGCGCCGTTCTTGACCGCGGCCATGATCTCCTTTTCCATGGGACGGCGGTCGGGTTGTCCGATCCAGTTCTTCAGTTTGCCGCCTTTCTCTCGATACTCGTTCCACACCTCGATCCAACGTTCGTAACACGGCGTCCAGACTGCGTTGACGCCCAAGTCGGCCGCTTCGTCCAGCACTGCCATGATGCGCTCCTTGGTGTACCACTCGCGCATTTCTTTGCCACTGGCCTGTGGGTTGCCGTGTGCAAAACCAAAGAACGGATTGCTGCCGAGGAATACACGCGAGACGCTCAGGTTGCCAAGCTTGATCATGGGCATTTCGCCGGAGGTCTTTCCTGCAAATCCGGCCACGCCAACGGACGGCATCGCGGCGCACGCCGCGGCAACGCCCACGGTCTCCTTCAGGAATTGTCGCCTTGTCGTATTGTGCTGCACGGTACGCCTCCTGAATGCTGCGCAATCGCAACCAAGTATGCAGTGGTGTTTGTGCCAGTATACCCAATCCGCATCTTGTGTCGAACAATTGTGCGGTCCACGCACAATCGAAGGTATGTAGCTGGGCGGGGCCCTTAATTCCATTGGTAGGGCACCCGCGCTGGACGAGGACCGCTTCCCCAGCCACAATGGAGCCAACATTTCTGATTGAGGACAGATGCGATGACGGATGGGCAGTGGGAAGATCTGTTGCGGATTATCGATGGACAGTTGCTTGAGCCGCTGCCGGTTGGCTTTTTGGCTGACGGTCCTTGGTTCACGGGGATCAACACCATCAGCCTGATGGACTACTTCGCGGACAGCCGCGTTTGGCTTGAGGCCAATCTCAACGCCGTGCAGCGGTTTCCGGATGTGTTGTGGATACCCGGCTTTTGGGCTGAATATGGAATGATTTCCAATCCGCCTTCGTTTGGCGCAAAGTGTGTTTGGCCCGATGATGGTTTCCCAACGTGCGAGACCGTCTTGCGTGACTGCGCGGATATTGCTCGACTCCCGCAGCCAAATGTCCAAACGGACGGGTTGCTGCCGTTTATCATCCGGCGGCTGGAACAGAGTCAATCGGCGATCGAGGAGGCGGGACATCGGATACGTTTCGCCACATCGCATGGGCCTCTGACGATTGCATCTTATCTATTGGGGCATACCGAGTTCTTCATGGCTTGCCGGACCGATCCGGAAGCCATCCATCAATTGCTGCGAATATCTACACAGTTCGCGGTGGATTGGCTGGCCTACCAGAAGGAGAAGTTCCCGACCATCGACGGTGTGCTGGTCCTGGAGGATTTCATGGGGTTCGTGGGGGAAGAGGATTTCTGCAAGTTCGTCTTGCCCTACATGACCGAGATTTTCGGATCGCTGGACGTGACGGTGCGATTCCTGCACAACGATGCTTTTGGGCTGATCACGGCACGGTACCTGGAGAAGATGGGAGTTAACCTCTTCAACTTTTCTTTCGAGCACGATTTCAACGAGATTCGGCAGCTTGCAGGCGATAATGTGACGCTGTTGGGCAACATACCGCCGCGTGACGTCATGGGGTTGGGCACGTGCGACGAGATTCGCCAAGGTGTCACCCAACTGGTCGGTTCGATTTCGGAGCCACACCGAGTGATTCTTTCGGCAGGCGGCTTCACCCCAGCTCAGTTTTCGGCCGAGAAGATCGCGGCGTTCTGCGATGCGGTGGGCGCATCTGGCGAGAAATAGGTCTCTCGGGACGCCCGTTGCCGCGGCCGATTCGAGCCCCAAATGCCTCTGGGTTTCCTGCTAGCTGGAACCCTAGGGGAATGAATCGCTATAATAGACGGTTGGGATCTCGCCGAATCGGCTTCCCAAGGATATGATATAACGACTCTTCTGAGGGGATTTGTTTCAACAGTTAAGCCCTTTCGGGCCAAGATTGCGCGTTACTGAACGAATATTTCGACCGGATAGTTGCGCCGATGGTATCTCATTAAGCCCTTTCTGTGTGTCGCGATGGGAGTTGGATATGAGCGAACAAGGTTCTGGAGGCGAGCGGAAGGGAACTCGTGTGACGTTTCTCGATCAGACGGGCGCCAAGTCGGTTGACGCGGTGATTGCGGACGCTGTCACCGTCCGACGAATCCTGCCGAATATCATCACCAAGATGAACCTACCGGTGACTGGCCCCGACGGCCAGCCGATGAGCTACAGTCTGGACCACAAGGAAGGCGGCAAACGCCTCCGCGAGGATCAGACGTTGCCGGTGGCTCAGGTCAGTGACGGCGATCACCTGATCGTCTATCCTGAGATCGTTGCCGGGTAGGGCGTGTTGACTGTTGATTTGGGATGGTCTGGAGCCCGCTTGGCAACGGGTGCCGGCCTGCGTGAAGGAGATTCGAATGCGCCAATCGCCTCGTCTTCGCCGTTTGCGCAGCGACCTGAAGGCGATCGAACGGTTGAAGGCAGAAAGCAGCATTCTGGACTACACAGTCCCCGGTCCGATGTTCGGGGGCCCGCCCGACGTCTACGTGGCCCACTTCTACGGACGCGGGCTGTGTAGGGTGGACGGATCGCACGAAGTGCGGTTCTGCCAACGGCACGAGGTGATGATCCGGTTGGGTGCGGCCTATCCACGGATGATGCCCGAATTGACGTGGCGGACGCCCATTTTCCATCCAAACATCTCGGCCAATGGGGTCGTGTGTCTGGGCGGATACAGTACGCATTGGGTCCCCAGCCTGCAGCTTGACGAACTGTGCACCATGCTCTGGGACATGATCCGTTACCACAATTTCGATGTGGAAAGCCCCTACAATCGCGAGGCAGCCCTTTGGGTTAAGGAGCAGACCGTTTACGGCTTCCCCGTCGATCCCCGCCCCATTCGCGACAAGTTAGCGAAAGAAGCTGCGAATTCCGGCCGGTGCAACGATCATGCCTCCCAATCGCCGTCGGCATCCAACGACCGACCAGCGTCGCGATTTCTTCCACCAGCCAGCCGCGTGAGTGAGGTCGCCGACGGGCCCGACATCGTGTTCATGAATGAAGAAGTGGTCGACGCAGAAGTTGTGGAAGACGGTGCCGGATCTGAAACTCCGGACATTCTGTTCATCGAATAGCGGAAAAAGAGCGGAAAAAGGGGTCAGGACCCTTTTGCCGGAACGGCCCGAGGGTGCTTCGCACAAAAGGGTCCTGACCCCTTTTTTCGCCACGCACCATTGCCTTGAATCATGCCGCAGTCATCCGGGAATACCGATTCTCCCACTTCCATCGCCGGTCGAGGTAAACGGATCGGCGCAATCCACGACGGAGACTATCCCATTCTCGTCCATGAACCGGTTCTGGAAGAGATTCTGGAGTACTCCGAGCAAGATACCGACCGTGAATTGGGCGGCTTCTTGACCGGTGCCGTGTACGGTGGCGAGCAGCGACACGTCGAGGTCAAGCACTTCCTGCCGGCGGTCGACGCCCACTCCAAAGCCGCGTCGCTGACCTTCACGCACGAAACGTGGGCGGCGATGACGCGCGAAGTGGGCGCGTCTCGCCCTGACGACGTAATCGTCGGTTGGCAGCATACCCATCCGGGATTTGGCATCTTTCTGTCGGGCTACGACTTATTTATCCATCGGCATTTCTTCAACGAGTCTTGGCAGATCGCCATGGTTGTCGATCCGCGCGAAAGCGAGTTCGGATTTTTTCAATGGCGCGGCAACCAGGTCATCGACTGTGGTTTCGTGTGTGTGAAGTAGCCGCACACAGGCTTACCATTCACGGTACGAGCAAATAAGATACGTGTATGTCCAAGAACGCCTTTATCATTGACGACGAGGACCGCTATTCCCGGTTTCGCCTGATTCACTGGTGGGATCAAGACAAACTGTCACGCGCGAAGATCCTGGTGGTAGGCGCCGGCGCGTTGGGGAACGAGGTGCTGAAGAATCTGGCGCTGCTGGGCGTCGGGCACATTCTCGTCATTGACTTCGACAAGATCGAAAAATCCAACTTGACGCGATCAGTGCTATACCGATCCCGGGATCGCGGGCGTGCAAAGGCAGAAGTGGCTGCCGAGGCTCTGGGCGACTTGAATCCTGGCGTGCGCGTGACGCCAATCCATGGAAACGTGCTCACCGACATTGGCCTGGGCGTGTTTCGCGATGTGGATGTGGTGATTGGCTGTCTGGATAATCGCGAGTCGCGTCTGTGGGTGAACCGCTCGTGCTGGAAAGTGAACACCCCATGGATCGACGGTGGCATCGAAGAGATCAACGGCGTAGTGAAGGTTTTCGTCCCACCCGACAGTGCATGTTACGAATGTGGCATGACGGAAAACGACTATCGTCTGATCAATCTCCGCTACAGTTGCCCGTTGCTCACGCAGGAGGATATTCAATCGGGAAAAGTCCCGACCGCGCCCACCATCTCTGCAATGATCGGCGGTCTACAGACCCAGGAAGCGCTCAAGCTGCTGCATGCCATGCCGGTCGCCGGAGGCGAGGCGATGGTCTACAACGGCGTGGCGAATCAGTTCTATCGCACGAAGTTTCAGCGCCGTGAGGATTGCCTGAGTCACGAAACCTATGAGGAACCTGTCGAATTGCCGTTGCGTGCGACGGCACACACGGCCGTCGAACTGTTCACGGCCGCCCGCGAG
Source organism: uncultured Pirellulaceae bacterium (assembly GCA_964617665.1). Lineage (GTDB taxonomy): Bacteria > Planctomycetota > Planctomycetia > Pirellulales > Pirellulaceae > JADHUC01. The sequence continues at coordinate 1,842 of CAZUAH010000172.1, read as the reverse complement.
TTCGTTGGCGACGGCGAGTTGCGAATGATGCTCGATCGAGATCTGGTAGTATCGGTCGACTGTGACCAATGTGGTACGAACCGCAGCATCATGAAGCCGTGCGCCCTGGTGGGCATGAGCCAAGGTGTATGCCCAGAGTGTAGCGAAATGGCGCGACCGAAGATCGTGCACTGTGTCGACTCAGAATCCGATTTGGCTCAGCAGAGACTGAGTGACCTTGGTGTAGCTCCTTACGACATTGTTCGTATTGAGGCGCAGGACGGCGAAAAGACATTCCTGCTCGGCGGGGATCGAGACGCGGTAATGAGCGAAGGCAATGGCAGATCCTGATATCGAGTTCGGGGAAATCGAACAGACGCAGCATGAGCAACATCTGCGTCCGGACCGCAACAAGCATTATGCGGTTGTGGCTTGCGGGATGCCCAAGGAGGACGATCTGCCCGTATTCGTCGATCTGGACACCATGCGCGACATGGAAGCTCACGCTCTGTCGAACACAAAGGTCGAGTTGGGCGGCGTGCTGCTGGGCGACCAGTGCGAAGACAGGGACGGTAGACCGTTCGTGATGGTTACCGACAGCCTCCGAGCCGAGCATTACGAGGCCAGCAAAGGCAGCTTCAAGTTCACGCACGACACATGGTCGGAAATTACTCGCCAGCGAGACGAATTCCCGGACGATTTTCGGATGGTGGGTTGGTATCACACGCATCCGGATTGGGGCGTCTTTCTGTCCGGCATGGATACGTTCATCTGCAACAACTTTTTCAACCGACCGCTCGACGTGGCGCTGGTGGTCGACCCATGTCGCGGCGATCGGGGATGGTTTCAGTGGTCGGGCGATGCTGGTGAACAACAGCGACGGGTTGGCGGCTTCTACCTGATTGCGTCGCGTCATAGACAAGCGGAACTAGAGATCTTCGCAGCTCAACTAAAAGGCGAATTCACCATGTCCAGCGATCCCAGACTTGGCGGTTATCCCGGTCCCGGAGGACTGTACCCTCCATCGGTGGTCAACGTCGGCAATGGTCGATCCCCGTGGCAGGGTGTTGCGATCCTTGGCATGTTGACGGTGCAGTTTATTTTCCTCGCACTTATCGCTTGGAAGATCATCGCGCCCGGCAGCTCCGAACCGGACAAACCGGATCAGCAATCGAAACAGGTTGCCGTGCTGGTCGAGCGTTTGGATCGTATAGCAGAAGCCGAAGAACGTTCTCGTGAACTCGATAGTCAAGTGAAGATCTTGGATCGAGTAGTAGGCCAATTGGGTGAGGGCAATTCGGAAGGACTTGTGCGGCTGTTGGAGCAATTACAGAGCGAAAATGATCGCATGAAGGCGGACGCCCGCGTATATCGGGGTATGGAAGAGAAGGTCAAAGAGGAAAACGATGCACTGACGACCTCCCTGAAGCGTGCAGAAGACGAACAGGAGTATCTGGACGATCGTATCGCCCGACTCACAAAGTCAGTATCCGACCAAAAAGACAAGGCCGACAACTACAAGGAGGAGATCGCATCACTCAAGAAAGAGCTAAAATCCCACGAAGATCCGGAAGGCGGTGACGACAAATCGGCGACCAGCAGAAACCGAAAACTGTGGATGTGGGGCAGCGTCGGTTTGCTGCTGGCGGCCTTGATCGCAATCGGTGTGATAATGAGTTTCTCGAAACGCGAGGGCGACGAGGAATTCGACGAAATGGCGGAGGACAACGAAAGGGATGCCGAAGACGCGGCCAATGAATCGGACACGGAGACGAATAAGGAGGAGGCGGACTATTGACGACTGGTAGTGGTGTGTCTGTCGATCAATGTCAGGTTGGGTGGCCGGGGCTGGACTGAGCGTCA
>CAZUAH010000171.1:0-25028 GCA_964617665.1 uncultured Pirellulaceae bacterium | reverse complement strand
AAATCCGAGCCGCTACTTCATGGCCACGCGCTCGCAGAGTGCGCCGCCGGAACAACGACTTCACACGGATCGACAAGATCGACATCACCAATTCCGGCGAGAACACACTGACGTTGAACCAGCAGGAAGTGCTGAACATGTCCGACGTCTCGGACACATTGTACGTCATCTCGGATAGCGACGACACGGTGAACATCGGCACTGGTTGGACACTCGCTGAGACGACAATCGAAAACGGCATCTTTTACCGTGTGCTGGAACAAGGCACTGCCAGGCTGCTGCTGAAGGGCCCGCGCGACTGGCAGAATCCCGCTCAACCGGAAGACGTGAACGGAGTCAACGGCGTCAGCCCGTTGGACGTGCTGACAATAATCCACCAAATCAACTCAAACCCCGGCGATACTTCACTGCCGGACCCACTGGTGACACCGGAACCGTTATTCTTCTACGACGTGAACGGCGACGGTCTGTGTACGCCGCTGGACGTGCTAACTGTGATCCAGCACATCAACAGCCGTATGGGTGTGTCGGGCGAAGAGGAATCTGCCCAATCAGCACTCGTCGCTGTGGCTGACGGGCCAGTGCCTGCATTCGCGACACCCGACGTTGGGCTATCGCAGGTTGCGGCAACCAGCATTGAAAGCGCATCGTTGCTCACGAGCAATGCTTGGCCGGGGGACGATGAACGAGTCATGAGCGTTGTGCGTTCCGATGAGGACACTCTCCGTGCTCTCTTTCGTCGTGACGGAGGAATACGCACCGCAGCGAGCCGTTCCTTGTGGAATGACCGAGCACTTGAACAGCTCGACGACATCTTCGAACAATGGGGCGACATCTCGCAAAGCATTGCCGACGAATTGGCCAGGCTTTGACAGATTGACCGCAGAGCGTTCAGGAGACGGACCTTCGGGACGGACAGAAACCTCTTGAACGGCCACAGTCCCCGCAGAGTCCAGGAGAGTATTGCCCGCGAATGACGCAAATCATCGCGAATGCTCAGGACCACGCCTCGTTCCGGGCGTGACGCATCAAATCAGCGACACCAGCCAGCACAGCCAGGCTGCGGCAAAGGCTCCGTAATTGCCAATGGCATAGCCGATCAGGGCCATCAGAATGCTGACCGGTACAAGCTTCTCGTTGTGATAGGCGGCTACGATCGGGGCGCTGGCGATTCCGCCGACGTTGGCGGCGCTGGCAATGGCTGTCGAGTGAATGTCCACTCGAAGCACGATCGCCCCGGCCACACAAAATGCTCCGTGCAGGAAGATCCAGAGATAGGCACCGAGCAAGAACCACAAGGCTTGCTGAGCAAGTCCGCTGACATCCGCCTTGGCGCCCATCTGGGCAACGAACAGATAGACCAGCGCCACCGACAACTCGCGACTGCCTGGAATCCTCTTGGCTGGAGTCATCGAGAGACAGATTCCGAAGGTCGTGACCAACAGGATCTTCCACGCGGTGGTGCTGAGAACCGGCCGAACCTCTGGGAGTAAGGCTGCCAACTCGGTTGCCAGCCAGGCAAAGAAGAACCCGAGAAACAGCAGATAGAGCAGGTGCCGCATTTCCAGCTTGCCCTTGTCATTTGCCAGTTTGCCTGACGAATGCTCGAGCATCTTGATCCGCTCGGGGCTAACGCGGGCGATCCGGTTGAACCAGTTGGCGCATTTCTTCGAGCCGAGCAGTATTGGCAACCAGATAAGATAGACCATGGCGTCGGCTATGACGGCCAGACCGAAATCCGCTTCGGTTGCCTTAAGACCCTCGGCGACAGCAGCCATGTTTCCTGTACCGCCAATCCAACTGCCTGCCAAAACGCCGAACCCCTTCCAAGTCTCGGGACCCAGCCAGCCTTTCACGAGGAAGTAGGCCAATGGCGCACCGATAACGATTCCAGCCGTTCCACACAACAGAACCAGGATCCCCTTTCCCATGATCCGAACAGCCGCCAAAACATCGACATCCAAGAGCATGAGGATCAGAAACACCGGAAGCACGGCTTGGCCCATCCAGTCGTAGAGATTGCGCCCAAACTTTGGTTCAAGCTTCGTAGCGACCTCCTCCCCAGACTCTGGTCCAATCTCCGTACCAAGTTCCGATGATAGGTTCGACACGAACTGCGACTCGAGGGCCGACTTGCTGGCGATCACGCCCGTATTGGAGAGGATCAACGGGACGGCATAGATGAACAGCAATGGCGGAAGTACGTCGAACAGTTTCCACTTGGTGCTCTTCTCCAAGAAGAAAAAGAACGACGCCACGCCTGTCAGCACGGCCAGGATGCCTACGGGGCTTGTGATCAAGGGTGTGTCCACAGATCTATACTACGAAACGCTAAAGGTGAACGTGATACAGGCACCAAACTGACAAATCGACCCAAGGCGCATGTGGTGCGAATGGACACCTCGAAGCAGTCGTCCGCCGGGCCTATCATAGTGGTGTTTTGGCGAAGCTGCAAACACGTCGAGTTCTGGGGCAATTCTGCGAGATTGACTCCATTGAAGGCGTTGCTTAATATCGACAGAATTGCACGCGTGAGCTCTTGAGGGCGATTCGTCGGCCGGACGCCATCCATGCCAAGGCACGTTGGAAACGTACCCCACGAGAAACGCGGAAGTAGAACCCACCAGGAATCCAGTTCCACGCTACTGCTAAGGAGATTGGATGTCGGCCTGCCTTGCTGTTCTTTCTGGGCGGTACTTCGTACTTCGCTCGATTCCCACCGATTCGTCAAGTGTCAGTCGCGGGAGGTCTGCCCGAAGAAGCCCGTGTTCTTTTCAGACCCTCCTTTGCGTCACGCTCATGGTCAATCTCCTCGTGGGGTTTCCTGGTCGCGCGATTGGTGCCGAGCCTTCGTTGTACCAGAAGAAGGCGACTTGGCACGAGACGATGATTGCGGCTCGTGAGGCGTTGATGGAACGAGAAGGATCGCAGCCGGATCAAGCCAGTCTTCAGACGTTCACCAGCGAGGTGGTACAAGGCGGCAAACCAGCCATTCGTATCAGCGTTCCTCTTGTCGCGACGGATGAACTCTTTCTTCACGTGACAGGCTCGCCGGAAGTGATCTATGGGGCTGCCACCTGGGCCGACGTGAAGCTGATTGATGCTGACGGTAAGGAAACGCGTGTCTGTCACATGAAGTCGCTAAAAGTGCTCGAGGGCCGGCACGACATCGACAGGAATCTGAAAGCCGGTGTGAGTGGGCCGCTACGCATCGCGGGTCGACGGTTTGACCATGGAATTCACGTGTATGCTCCCAGCAAGATTCGCATCGGCTTGGATCGTCCTTACAGGCGGCTGCAGGCTTGGGTGGGCATCGACGATTGGGTCGGCGACCACGGAGGCGTGCGATTTCACGTGACAGATGCCGCTGGAACGAAACGAATGGACCTGTGGACGCGGCTGGCCATGGATTTCCACCAAGCGGAACCGCGACGGCAAATGAAGTGGGAACGCGAAGACCGGATCCTCGCGACCGACTGGAAGCCGGGCGATTTCGCGGAATTGGCACGCCGGTATGCCCAGGCATGCCGCCGCGTTCCAGCGATTGGAAAAACAGCGTGTGCGAAAGCCAAGTGCGTTCGGAACCGAGCCTCGCTTGACGAGATTCGCAAGCTGTATTACCGCTCGCGGAAAATCGACGTCGCGCTCGCGCGGGCACGATCGCTGAACTTCAAAGGCTTGCGTCTTGCGATAGATGATTTGCTGCAAAACGGTGGCAAGCGATATGCCAATGGGAAAGCATTTGCCGCTCGACTGTGTGCGTTGGAGAAGGCCACCGGGGAAGGCTTGAAAAAGGTGTGTTGCGGCAAGCTATCCGACCTGGAACACGTGGTGACACTGGTCGAGCAGTTCGATTCACTCCAATGCGAGGCCCTGCTCGCCAATCCGCTCTTGGCCTTCGACCGATTGCTGCTGATCCATCGTGTTCCTCACGGCGACCCGCGCCGGCCACATGGCCGAGGCTGGGGAGTAGGCGAGTATATTGGCTTACCGCGACAAAGCTCGAAGTGCAACCCCAACATCGAACGGCCTTTCGAATGGGATAACGAAATCGCTGTGCTGTCGCCGGTGTCGCCCGACGGCGAGTTGACCACGGTCTATCGCTCCGACCGGCGTCGGCTGATCACCGATGTCGATTTGCACTGGGACGCCAAGCGACTGTTGTTTTCCATGCCCGGCAGCCACGACAAGTGGCATGTGTTCGAGATCGGGGTCGACGGTGAGGGCCTGCGGCAATTGACTCCGACCGATCAAGACGACGTTCATTTCTACGACTCGTGCTATCTTCCCAACAGCGACATCGCTTTCGTTTCCACTGCGCCGCTTCAGGGCGTGCCGTGTAACGCGGGTGTGATCGTTGGCATGATGTACCTGATGAACGGCGATGGCAATGGGAAAAGCATCCGGCAAGTCTGCTTTGAACAAGATCATACCTACTGCCCGACCGTGATGAACGATGGACGGATTCTGTACCTGCGGTGGGACTATACGGGTACACCGCACGTCTGGAATCGTATTCTGTTCAGCATGAACCCGGACGGAACAGGACAGACGGAATTCTACGGATCGAATTCCTATTGGCCCAATTCGATTTTCTACGCTCGCCCGATTCCCGAACATCCGACCAAAGTCGTAGGTATCGTCACCGGTCATCACGTCGGCCGCGCCGGCGAGCTGGTGATCTTCGATTCGGCCAAAGGGCGGCACGAAGTCGAGGGCGTTGTGCAACGCATTCCCGGCTACGGCCAGAAGGTCGAACCGTTGATCGAGGACAAGCTGACGGAACACAGTTGGCCCAAGTTCCTGCATCCGTATCCGCTGAGCGACAAATGTTTCATCGTCTCGTGCAAACCGACCCCCGATTCGTTGTGGGGCATCTACCTGGTGGACATCTACGACAACATGGTGCTGCTGAAGGAACAGGAAGGCCACGTGCTGGTGGAACCAATTCCGCTTCGGCAGACGGACAAGCCGCCGGTGATCGTCGACCGGACCCAGCCGGACCGAGACGATGCGGTGGTCTATCTGGAGGATGTTTACGCAGGCCCGGGATTGCAGGGGATCCCGCGCGGGGCGGTCAAACAACTGCGAGTATTCACGTATCATTTCGGCTACCAGAAGCTTGCCGGAATCAACCACCGGGTCGGTGCCGACGGACCTTGGGAGGTGAAACGAGTCCTGGGTACGGTTCCCGTCGAGTCGGACGGGTCTGCGTTGTTCAGTATTCCTGCCAAGACTCCCATTTCGGTCCAGCCGCTGGATGCAGAAGGCCAAGCTCTGCAGTTGATGCGAAGCTGGATGACGGCCATGCCCGGCGAGACGCTTAGTTGCGTCGGTTGCCACGAACATCGCAGCTCCAGTCCACCGTCGATGAACACGCTGGCCGCTACGCGAAAGCCGTCCGAGATCCAACCGTGGTACGGGCCGACTCGCGGTTTCAGTTTCAAACGCGAAGTACAGCCCGTGCTCGATCGTTACTGCATCGGATGTCACAACGGTACGCGGCGACACGACGGGCGGGCGATCCCAAACCTCCGCGGGAACAAGGACGTCTACTATGCCTACCGTCACGGGAATCCGGAATTGCAGATGTTCGAAGACGTTGCGAAAGAAGAGTTGTTGGGCAAGTACAGGGGGATTTTCGAGCCCAGCTACATCGCCTTGAAAAGCCGCATTCGCACGGGCGGGCTGGAAAGCGATCTTCATCTGCTGCCGCCCAAGGAGTTTCACGCCGGCACATCGGAACTGGTGCAGATGCTCCGAAAGGGACACCGCGGTGTCGAATTGGACGAGGAATCCTGGGACCGGCTAATCACGTGGATCGACTTGAATGCCCCTTGCCACGGCACGTGGAGCGAATTCACACCGATCTCGGGCAACCAGCAGGAACGGCGTTGCGAGTTGCAGGAGTTGTACGGAGGCGTCGTGGAAGACGCGGAAGAGATCCCGCAATTCGAGCGGACACCGATCAAACGCGCCGTGCCCAACAATTCGCGCGGACCGGACAACGAGCCAGTACGGTGTCGCGATTGGCCGTTCGACCGATGGGAAGCCAAAAAGCGCCAAAATGAGCTTGGCGAAGTGACCCGCAGTGTCGATTTGGGAAGTGGCGTCAACATTGAACTGGTTCGCGTCCCCACCGGCAGTTTCATCATGGGCGATCCCGATGGCAAGCGTGACGAGTTGCCGTTGTCGGCCGTCACTTTCGACAAGCCCTTCTGGATGGGTCGTTGCGAGGTGACAAACCAGCAGTATGCACAATTCGATCCAACGCATGATAGTCGTTTCGAGCACCGAACGTCATGGATCTTCAGCGAAGAGTATCTAGGCTGGCCGCTCGACCGACCCAAACAGCCAGTCGTGCGTGTTTCCTGGCAGCAAGCGATGGACTTCTGCGAGTGGTTGTCCAAGAAAACGGGACTCCGGGTAACGTTACCCACCGAGGCCCAGTGGGAGTACGCATGCCGTGCTGGCTCGGACTTGCCTTTGTGGTATGGCGACTTGGACACGGACTTCTCGCCATATGCCAATATGGCCGACCAGACGATTCGCAACCTGGCCTACGAAGCCTGGCGGCCTAAACCTCCCGACCTGGCACCGAGAGACGACCGTTTCGATGACGGGAAGCTGGTCACAGCTGACGTCGGAAGCTATCAGCCTAATCCCTGGGGCCTGTGCGACATGCTCGGCAATGCGTGGGAATGGACTCGCACCGATTATGGCTCCTATCCTTATCGCAAAGACGATGGCCGCAACGACATTACCACTCAAAGCGACAAGGTGGTGCGCGGCGGTTCGTGGTACGACCGGCCCAAACGCTGTCGCTCCGCATTCCGACTCAGCTACCCGCCTTACCAACGGGTGTTCAATGTAGGTTTCCGCGTCGTATGTGAAGAGAAAACTTCGGACGATGACGCCAGTTGATTTCGTTGACACGACCGGCGTCCACCGATGGCTTTGGCTTGCACCTGTTCGCATCAAGATGCCCGATGATCTGTAGCAGCACACTTTGAGGACACCATCGACATTCAGTTCTTGGAAACCGTGAGTTCGAACAGAGGCAGCATGGTCCGCATGTTCGACACGGTCACCGAGGCCCTTGATTGGCTTGGCAACGATTGATCACATCGTCACGTGCTGGCTACTTGCGTTCTGGCTTGCTATGTTTAGTGTACGAGTTTCAGGAGATAGCTCTATTGCCGAACATTGGGCCGACTGATTCATGGAGAAACCGCTGTGACAAGAAACATCTTACACGGAATCGCGTTGACTCTCGTGCTGACATCTGCTTCGTCCGCGCCGGCGGCAGGCGCCGAGGCGGACCAGACGCTGAAGCTTTGTAGCAGGAGCCGCGTTGCCGATGCGGACGGTGATTTCAAGATCGTGTATAAGACGGTCGAATGGGACGCCAATAAGACGGCAATCGTCATCTGTGATATGTGGGCTCGACATTGGTGCGACGGCGCCTGTAAGCGTGGCGCCGAGATGGCTCCGCGAATGAACGAGTTTGTCAAGGGGGCTCGCCAACGGGGCGCACTGGTCGTCCACGCGCCCAGCGGGGGCATGGATCTCTACGCAGATCACCCGGCTCGTAAACGAGCGCAGAAGGCTCCCAAAGCCGACAATCTACCCGATGGAATCGGCGGATGGTGCCGCGGGATCGAATCGGAAAAACAGGGTGAGTGGCCGCTTGATCAAGCGGACGGCGGTTGTGACGACGAACCCCGCTGCCCCAATCGCGAGATGGATAGGCGCCAAGCAGCCGCAATCGAAATCTGCGACGAGGACGCCATCAGCGATTCCGGCGTCGAGGTTTGGAATCTGTACGAACAGCGAGGCATCGACAACGTCATCCTGGTCGGCGTCCACACGAATATGTGCGTGATTGGCCGACCATTCGGCTTGCGGAACATGGTTCGCTTTGGGAAGAACGTGCTTTTGGTACGCGATTTGACCGACACCATGTACAACCCGAGATGCAAGCCGTTCGTGTCGCACGTGCGTGGCACTGAATTGATTATCGAGCACATCGAGAAGTTCGTCTGCCCGACGATCACCTCGACCGACTTGCTCGACAAGCCGGCCGTTCGATTCACTGAAGATGACCGGCCGCACATCACCTTTCTGGTCAGCGACGATCATTATGACGCGGATAAGACCCTGCCTCCGTTCGCGCAGATGCTTCGCGAGCAGTATGGCTGCCATTGCACGGTGATGCACGGCCAGGGCACATCTGACATCCCGGAAACGGCGGAATTGGAATCGGCGGACTGCCTGGTCCTGTACATCCGCCGGCTGGCACTTCCGAAACAGCAGCTCGACCGCGTCCGCAAATACATCGAAACGGGTAAGCCGCTGGTCGGAATGCGCACGGCCAGCCACGCCTTTGACGTCCGCGGCAAATCGGAAGAAGGCCAGGATGAATGGCCAGAATTCGACGCTCAGATTCTGGGCGGTAACTATCACGGCCACGGCCCCAACGATTTGGGAACCGACGTGGCACAAGTGGCCGAGCAAGCTGATCATCCCATGCTCAAGGGCGTTGAACCGGCCAAATGGCACAGCACGGGGTCGCTCTACTACACGGCGCCGATCGCTTCCGATGCGACATTACTGATGACCGGTTCGCTCGCCGATCGCTCGGAACCGTTAACCTGGACACGGACCTACAAAGACGCGCGCATCGTCTACACCGGTCTGGGGCATCCCGATGATTTCAAGGAGCCCCAATTTCACAAATTCCTCGTCAACACGATCTTCTGGGCAATGGACCGGCCCGTGCCGGATAGTGGTAAGTCGGATTAGGTTTTGCTTCACAACGGGAGGGCGAGGCTCCTGCCGAGCCGCGCGCGGGTGCCCGAAATCCGGCTCAGCAGGAGCTTCGCCCTCCCGGATTCGAACGCGCCTGCATTGGTTGGCCTGTAACTCAATGTCGTCTCACAACTGAAACCGACAACAATGGGGGAGAACAGAAATGAATCGCAAATTACTCGTGGCAATCGTTGTCCTTCTGTCGCTTGTGGCCGGTGTCCAACCGCATACGCATGCCCAGAGACATGAACGCGTCTACGCCAAGGACGGTTCAGGTGTGTTCGGCTACAAGACGACTCCGGCTCAACCCTGGTCGGATTTCCACGTGCACGACCCAGATCGGCCGCTGCCGCCGATAGTAACGCCCGGCGAGCCGAGCACACAGGATACGGCCGGAACCGCACCTTCGGACGCCATCGCGCTGTTTGATGGCAAAGATCTATCGCAGTGGAAGCCGAACGGCTGGAAAGTGGAAGACGGCGAGCTTGTGGCCATTGAGGGCATGCTGACGACGAATGAAGAATTTGGCGATTGTCAGCTTCACGTGGAGTGGCTGGTACCAACGAAACCGGCCGAAGGCATTACAAACCGCGGTAACAACGGTCTGTTCTTCCTAGAGGACATTGAAGTGCAGATCTTCGATTCGTATGACTATACGACCAAAATCTACGCAGACGGGCAAGCGGCCGCGATTTATGCTCAAACGCCGCCGTTGGCGAACGCCTGCCGCAAGCCGGGCGAGTGGCAAACGTTTGACATTGTGTTCACCGCCCCAAAGTTCGACGAAGATGGCGAAGTTGTGGCGCCAGCCAGGATCACGATGCTCCACAACGGCGTGCTGGTCCACAACGACCAAGAGATTTACGGCCACACTCCGCACGCCGGCTTGGCCAGCTACGAATCGATCAAGCCGAAAGGTCCAATCGCGTTCGGAGCCCATCACTGCCCGGTTCGCTTCCGCAACATCTGGATCCGACCGCTGTAACGTCGATTAGTTCTTTTTCAGCCAAGCGACAAAATCCTGGGCCTGTTGGCGGAGCAAGACCTTCGATTTGTTCTTCGCGGTTGCTTCGATCCTTTCGAAGCGGCTGCGAGGATCCTCCTCGTCGTTCTCCTCCGTCTCCTTCCGCATGGCATCCGTGGCGAGGGAGAAGTCCAGTTTCTCAAGGGGATCATAGAAGATCCCAATGCGCAAGTCCTCCTTGCCCTGGTCACGGATTCCCCTACCCAGACGTCCAGCCAAGCCTTTCGTGTCGAAACTCTGCACCGTCGAGAATCCCCGGCCCGAGAACTGATCGCAGTCTTCCTGCGACACGAACTCAATCCCAACACGATTCTCGCAATCGACCGCCGCCAGGGAGACCGTGTGGGATACGGTCGGCTTCTTCTCGCCGAGCCATTTGTCGTTCGTCTGCTGCCACGGGACGACATGCTCGATCGTTACCTCCCCTAGTGGCATCCCTACCCCAAGGCTGACGCCGGCTTTGGCCAGTTCTTCCTTGATTACCTGAACAGCTTCTTCTTCGGATAGGAAGACGGGCGGGCTGACGACAACGCATCCCCACGCCCCGCGGCCCACACCATGGTCGAAGATCGGGGCGACGATTGGATGCATACTGCCAGTGAGGCCCGAGTCGCCACATCCGGCAACCAGCATCGCCGCGGCGCTGCCTGCTAGAAACTCGCGGCGCGTCGGATAGGTCGGCTTTGTGTGCTCTGGGACCGGTTTGGGTTTCATGCCAATGTCCTCCCGTTAAGGCCCACTGGGGACACATTACTCATTCTACGCCTGCAATTGCTTTTGTGCCAAGGTTTGTGGCGTGACCACGCTGCCGGACCATGCGAAATGGTATGAGCGTCGCCAGCAGAATAGCTGCTTGGGATCCCGCACTCGTAAGCCAGTCAAGAGCGTTCAACCCGCCATCTTCCCCGAAAAGCATCTCCAACGCGAGCCGTTGCGACCATGCCATCAGACCAGTCAACAGCAATGCGAACACAAGCTGACACACGAACCACTTCGAGCCGGCGGGCCTGGCCCAAATGGCCAGCAAGCCAACCAAGGCATTGTAGACGCCGACCACGCACCCGAACCAAAAGAACCTGCCCTTGACCACGTCGAGCGACCACTCGCAACGTATCCATACCTCTCTTCCTAGCGCGAGGGCAACAGCGATGGACGCGATCCACGCCAGCAAGAAACCAAGGCCAACCTGCATTCGCGGAGCGGATTCCGCACGGCGGCGACGACGCCAAGCCACGACGCGGATCAGCGACGCGTCGGCAAAGACGATCGCCGCCTGCGTCAAGAACATCATCGCATGTGCTGTCGACAGATCGACATTGTAACTGAAATCGAGACTACGGCCTTCGACGAACCACAGCCAAACCAGCCCCAGTGTCAACAGTGCGAAGCGCAAATAGGAACGCACCGGAGACAACCCCGCCCAAAGGGCCAGCAGAGTGACTTGGCCGACTGGGATCGCCGCGATCACCAGCAATAATACCTGACTGTCGACACGGCGTATGGGCCCGGCAATCAGCACATCCATCAGTAGATGAATCCCAAACAAGCACGCCAAGACGATGATTTCCCTGCGGTTCGAACGTCTTTGTTCCAGCTTGTCGGTCATGGGATTGGTCGATTTTGGTTGCTCACAACGCGAACGCGCTGCTGTCGATTGTATTCTTCGGGGACCCGGGCCAGAAGATATTCCCGTTGCCGGAGATTGGCCGACGGCGACGCTTGGCGAAGCGAAGCTTCCTGAAAACCTGCTCAACGGATACAATGACAGGAAGCGGTTTCAAAACCCACATGGGGTGCCTGGGGTCGAACGAAGTGAGCCCCCAGATCCTTGATTTCTGGGGGTTCGCTGCGCTCAACCCCAGCCACACTCGCGCAGGAATCGGTTTTGATACTGCTTCAAGTGTGTTGCACGTACAGCGGCCGATTTCTTGCGATGGGAGATGCTGTCGTGAAAGTGAAACCGCTCAAATGGATCTCTCCCCCTTCGTACCCGACGCGAGATGAGTTGCCCGCGGACGAACCGCTCCTTGCGCAGAGTCTGCCACGGGGCTGGCGGCACACCAAGAAACTTGCAGGCGCGGCTTCGTTGATGATTGCAGCCAACGTGTCCGGATACACGGACGCGTTGCCTCTGCTCGGGCAACTTGGTATGCCGCCGGTGGCCGTAGCGGCCGAGCAAGCGGGGACTCCCGCAAAAAAGGCTGCGTCGCGTACAGCTACCGTCGTGGCCCCCGTTTTCGAACACGGTACAGGGCGAGGTGCGACCGGTTGCGTTGTGATCACTCCGCCAGCGTTTCTTTCGGAGGAAGAAGCCCTGCAAGTGATCAAGGAAGTGCTTGGCGGACATGGTGTGGTGTTGGGAACCGGTGCAACGCTCATGGACGTCACTATCGCCCCGCGTCACTATCAAAGTGTGCGAGGCAGCCAAGAAAAGGCGGTCGTCCAAAAGGACTCGGACGCCAAGCTCCTTGAGGTCGACGGCTTTGACGCCCGCAAGAACATCGTGGTCGAATTCGTGTCAAAAGCCGACTATGGCAAACTGGGCGGGCTCAACACTGGCTCCGGTCGAGTCGTCGACGAGGACGGCCGGATCGTGGGCGCTTACATGTCAACGGTTTCTGTTTACGACTTCAAAGAAGCAGCGCAATATGTTTCCGGCGAACTGGCAAAACAGGGAAAGCAGAAGCGGTACGCAGGCGTTTTCTATGACCCGATGGCCGCGCAAGACATCAGACGCGCTAGGAATCCAACGGACGAAGAGCGCAAGCTGACTTGGGAACAGCGCAAACAGCGCGGCCGGGAAGAAGGGAAGAAGCTGTTGCGCCAGCAGGCCGAGGACTTCGTCGCTTGGCTCTCAAGCCAAGAGGTGATCTAGCGATGCATTTGACATTGCATCTTACGCGCAACTGCAACTTGCGATGCCCGTACTGCTATTCGCCGCCGCAGCCAGACAAGGGAATGAACTTCGAGGTGGGGCGGAAAGCTCTGCAACTGGGATCGCAGATTAACAGCGGGCCTTGCGGCTTCGTGTTCTTCGGCGGAGAACCGCTTCTGCACAAGCATTTGCTTCGATCGCTCGTCGCCGAGGCAAAGGCGACGGAGCAGAATGGGGCGGGGCCGTTTCACTTCAAGTTGACAACCAACGGGCTCCTGCTGGACGAAGCGTTCCTGGAGTTCGCCGTCGACAACGACGTTCTGATCGCCATGAGCCTGGACGGCGTTCAAGAGGCTCACGACCGGTATCGCCGTCTGCCGGACGGATCGCCCAGCTTCGATCGTCTTCTGCCAAAGTTGCGGATGTTGATTGCCGCCCGGCCGTATTCCAGCGTTCTGATGGTCGTCAATCCCGATACGGTCCGTTACCTGACCGAATCGGTCTGCTTTCTGCTGGACGAGGGCTGCCGATACCTGATCATCTCGTTGAACTACGCCGCTGCGTGGACGGAAGCGGACCTGGACGAGGTTCAGCAGCAGTACGAACGACTGGGCGACCTCTACATCGAGTGGACTCGCGAGGGACGCAAGTTCTACTTGAGTCCGTTCGAGGTCAAGCTATCTTCGCACATCGGCGGCGAGGACGTCTGCAAGGAGCATTGTGAATTGGGGATCCGGCAACTATCCGTGGATCCCGACGGCTACCTGTACCCATGCGTTCAGTTCGTTTCCGCCGGCCCCCAGAGTCGCTGGTGCATCGGTGACGTGGCGACGGGGATCGACGAAACCAAGCGGAACCGCCTGCGCGACGAATCGCAAGACGAGAAGGAACCGTGTCGCACTTGTGCCATCCGTCGGCGCTGTCACAACACGTGCGGCTGTTTGAACTGGCAGACGACCGGCACGGTCACGGAGATATCGCCCGTTCTGTGTCGGCACGAGCAAATGCTCATCCCAATCGCCGACCGCATCGGGGCTACGCTGTACGAAGAACGCAACCCCTTGTTCCTTCACAAGCACTACAACGCAGCGTATCCGATATTGTCCTTCTTGGAGGACAATCTGCCGCACGAGTAGTCTGTCGCGCGATGGATATCAACGCCCTGACTACTTGCCAATGCAGTACAGTGCCTTGTCGCTGCGCAATAGTAGCTGGCCATCGCTGATAGTCGGTGTCGCATTGAACACGCTGGCGTCGCCCAGATGGTTATGGGCCAACTCTTGGAACTCCGGCTGCAGCGCCAGCACGACTGTGCCGTCCAGGCGAGTGACGCCGTAGAACTTCCCGTCGCCAGCCACGATCGAGGCATAGATCTTGTCGCCATCGCCGCTGATGTCCATTCGTTCGCTGAACACCTCTTCGCCATTCTCGACGTTGATGCACGAGGCGACTCCGGCTTGGTCGATGGCGTACAGGTGCCCTTCGTAGAGTACCGGTGTGCTCACGCGGGTGGTCCATTTCTTTGTCCACAGCACATGCGAGTTGGTAACGTCGCCTCGGCCACCAGTCCTGATGGCCAGCAACAGGGCCTTAAACCGGCTGTTGATGATATAGACGATTCCGTCGCCAACGATCACCGACGGACAGACGTAGTCCGACGGTTTGGTGAAGAACCAGAGTTTCGTTCCCCTAACCGGGTCCAGTCCAAAGAGTTGAAAACGTTCGACCACCACCAACTCCTTGCCGCCGTCTGCATTCGTGACAACCAACGGCGTGCTCCACGAGTCGACGATGCCGTCCACTCGCCAGACTTCCTCGCCATTTGATTTTCGCAAAGCGCGGATCGACTGGCTTTCGGCGCTGGCGTTGACGATGATCAGATCCTCGTAAAGGATTGGCGAGGCCCCGGAGCCCCATCGGTGCTTGTCCACTTCGGTGCCGACGCTCACCTGCCACAGCAGTTCACCATCCAAGCTGTACTTCAACAGTCCGGATTTGCCGAGGAAGAAATACACGGCCTCGCCGTCCGTGACGGGTGTTGCCGAAGCGTATCCGTGCAACGAAATTCGCCCGCTGTCGTAATCCGTTTCTGGTAGCTGAGGTTCGGTAGTCTTGTCCCAAACGATCTTGCCGGTCGCTCGGTCCAAGCACAGCGCGTGAAGCACGAGCTTCCTTTGCTCGCCCGCTTCGTCTTTGTCCAATCCGTAGCCACTATAGGCGGTTAGGAAGATCTTATCCCCCAAGGTGATCGGGCTGGACGCGCCGAATCCCGGCAAAGGCGTCTTCCAGACGATGTTCTCGCTGGCACTCCAAGTCGTGGGAAGACCCGTGTCTTTGGAAATACCGCTTCCGTCGGGACCGCGGAAGCGAGTCCAATCGGCTCCGGCGAAAAACGCGACACACAAGGCGGCAATTGTCAATTGTCGATACATAATGTTACTCTCCGCTGCATTAAGTCTTTGGGGTGGACAGAGGGGAACGTGAGGTTTGTTGGGAAAGGCCCTGCGGGCCAATCCGCGTGGTTTCAAATATCATACCATCCCGCCGCTACGATCGCACGTGGAGTACCCGACTTCCACTAATCCGAGCGAATCGAACAATCAGGAAGGGCGTCACGGAGGCGGTTCATTCCTTCTTCGCTGATGCTGGTTTGCGTCAGCACCATTTCCTTCAGCGAGGTCAATTTCGCGAGGGCGTCGACCGCTTGATCGGTAAGCTGCGTTTCGCTCAGGCTCAAGGTTTCAAGGTTTGTCATCCCCGCGAGATGTGCCACTTCGGCATCGCCAATGCCTGACTGGGACATGTTCAGCGAAACCAGCTTCTCTGGGTTTGGCAGCTTGGCCAATGCGGTGCCTTTGGCGGACGGTACGTCCCGGAGCGTCAGCCGCTGGAGGTCGTTGTAGTTGGCCAGCACTTCCAGCCCTGCGTCGGTCACACTTGGCGCTTGATAGATCGTCAAGTCAACAAGCGGCACTTTGCCGAGCCCAGAAACGCCCGCATCGGTCATATCACAGTTGTCCAGCGAAAGGTTCACGAGTTTATCCATACCAGCGATCACGCCCAGAACGTCATCGTCAACGTCTGGACCGCCTACCTTCAGTGTGCGTAGCGTGTCCTTCTTGGCCAACTGCTCGATTCCCGCCTCGGTGATTCCGCGGCAGTTGCGAATGTCCAATTCGGTCAGTTGGGGAATCGCCAGCAGCCCGGTGATGCCGGCGTCGGTCAGGTTGGTTACGTGGTTGACCCGTACCGCCCGCAATGCGGGCAGTTTCGCCAGCGTCTCCATGGACGCGTCGCTAACCTGGGAGGAAACACGCAGGTCTATGACCTTGAGTGACTTGAGCGTGGTGAAGTGGGCGATTCCCTTGTCGCCAATCAGTGTATTGCGAAGAGCCAACGACGTCAGAGACGTTAGCTCGGCAATCTGCGGCGTCAACTCGTCGGTGACGTCTGGCCCCTCAAGCGTTAGCGATTCGAGCGTAGGGAAAACCAAGATCGCTTTCATTTGCTCGCTAGTCGGCCAGCTTCGATTCGCCGTGTCGATCCCGACAACATGGCCTTCGGCATCTTCCTCTACTGCAATCCCAAGGTTCGTTGCCAACTCCTTCGCCGCTGCAATCTCTTCCGCCGCAGGCGTCGGCTTCGGAACCGATGGTTCGGGCTGGACGTCCGGCTCAAGTTCGGCATCCGGCTTCGCATTGGTCGGTTCCGCAGCAACCGTGTCCGAGGTGGGAGCCGTCACTTCGTTCTCAGGCTGTACGGCCGTATCTACTGAATTGTCGGCACGTGGACATCCAGCCAATAGAAGCCCCACGCCAAGGCAAGTTGCGATACCTGTCTTCTTCATGACTCGACCCATCTCTTCATGGTTCTCTGCGATCCACGCACCGCGAGCATGTTCGAATGACCGTGGCACGAAACATGTTCTTGCCGGCTCCGATTCAGGCAAGAATATAAGACCTCTCAACTGCGGCCCGTCAAGCAGGCAACTCATAGCCCTTGCTGCGAGGATAGGGGTAATCTCGCCACTTGTTGGCTTCGTCGTTTCCGACGAATTCCCATTTCTGTGGATCCCACTTGAGCGACTTCCCGCCAAGCTCGGCGCCGTGCAGGTACGCGATGTTGCCCAGGTGACAGACGGCAACGGTGCGAGCACCCGTTTCGATCGGGCAGTTTGGCTGCTTGCGGCTGCCGACGCAGTTCACCCAGTCCTGACGATGGCCGCCATGACTTCCGCCCGGTGCTTCGTACAAGTGGATTTCATCGTCGGTGGTCGGCTTCTTGATGACGTCATCGGGTTTGCTGGACAGTTTTCCTCGATTCACGAAGATCTCTCCGTCCGTGCCAATAAACGTGACACCGCTGGGTCCGCCATGGATGACTTCAATCCCATTCTCGTAAATGTACTTGACACCGCGGCCCAAGGCTGGATTCTCTGGCGGGACGATTTCAACCGGTCCCGACTTGTCCATGCCGAGTCCCCATTGCGCGATGTCGAAATGGTGGGCTCCCCAATCGGTCATACCGCCACCGCCATATTCACAGAAGTTGCGCCATGATGGGAAGTGGTTGTGCATGCCGCGAGGGCTGAGTACCGAGCTATAGGGGCGTTTCGGCGCGGGCCCCAGCCAACGTTCCCAATCCAATTCCGCTTCCATCTCTTCTTCCGGCAGGTTACACGGACGCGGCGGACCGCCGACACTGACCGTGACCTGTTTGATGTCGCCAATCCGTCCGTTCTGCACCAGTTCGCACGCATAACGGAAGTTCTTGCTGGCTCGTTGCTGGCTACCTGTCTGGAAGATGATGTCCGAGGCATTCACGGCATCCATGACCGCCTTGGCTTCCATCAGGTTGTTCGTCAGCGGCTTTTCGCAGTAGATGTCCTTGCCGGCCTTGCACGCGGCAAGAATCACGAGCGCGTGCCAGTGGTCGGGCGTGGCGCAAACGATGGCATCAATGTCGTCCCGCTCCACGATCTCGCGATAGTCGCTGTGGGCCGCGCAATCGGTGTTTTTGTATGCGTCGTCGACCCGTTTCTTACCGGCATCACGGCGAGTTGTGTCCACGTCGGAAACCGCGACCACTTTGACTTCCGGCATGCGCAGGAAGTGCGGCAGGTGCGATCCGTACATCATCTTGCCGATGCCGATCGCGCCCAGCACGATCTTCTCGTTGGCTGCGGCGTTGTTGTCAGCTCCCAGAACATGGCGAGGAATCACCATGGGCGCTGCCAACGAAGCGGCCATACCCGAAATGAAACCACGACGCGATACGCGAATGCGGTTCTTACTCATAAGAATCTCCTTGTCTATCTGAAACGACACCATCGGCGGTGAAGGCGACCAGCTATGAGTCTAATCAGACGATGCATCGAATCAATGTCCCCTGGCGGCAAAAGGGACTTGACTTTCGACGTAGCGTTTGGGACACCGTAGAATCGCGCAGGAAACAGCTTCCACGTTTAACCGCTGGGCCAACGGCCCGCGCGCACGCGCCCAGCCTGTTGGGCTTGGGGTTAAACGACATAAGACACTGCAAACATCGGAGTCTGAAATGCTACATAGACGGGCAGATACACGTCTTTGCATCCTGCTTCTGGTTGCGGTGTGTACCGGCCACCGTGCGAGTGCTCAAGAAGCCCAGCATACGGTGGACGAGCAGGACTTCCTCCCAGCGGCGAGGCGGATTCACCGGGAAGCGGTTACGATCGACACGCATGTCGACATTGCGGGCGCCCACTACGCAACCGAGAAGCTGGATCCGGGGATCGACAATCCGAGGCTTAAGTGCGATTTGGTGAAGATGGTACAGGGCGGTGTGGATGCGGTGTTTCTGGCCGTGTGGACTGGGCAAGGGAAACGCGACGCCGAGGGATACAAGCGAGTATACGACGTTGCGATCGCGCAATTCGAGGCGATTCATCGGCTGGCCGAAACTATGTATCCCGAACGTTGCCAGTTGGCGACGTCGCCCGATGCCGTCGAACGGATCGTAGCCAGCGGCAAACGAGCGGTGATGATTGGCGTCGAGAACGGATATCCCATCGGCGAGGACTTGTCGAATGTCGAGAAGTTCTATGATCTAGGGGCTCGGTACATTACCTTGAGCCACTCAGGCCACAACCAGATATGCGACTCCTGCAGTCCCAGCGATCGACTTGGCGACAAAGAAGTCGAACACAACGGGCTCAGCCAGTTCGGCCAACAGGTTGTGGGCGAGATGAATCGACTGGGGATGATGGTGGATGTCTCGCACATTTCACCGAAGTCGTTCTGGGCCGTCATTCGCGTGTCCGGCGCGCCGGTGATCGCTTCGCATTCGGGTTGCCGCGCCCTGAACGACCACTCAAGAAATCTCGACGATCAGCAACTTGAAGCGCTGGCAGAAAATGGAGGCGTAATTCAGGTCGTTGCGTTGGACCAATTTCTCAAAGCCCGTTCACCCGAACGGGATCGCGCTATCAACGAACTGGCGACGCGAATCGGCATTCCCGTGGGGCCATGGGGTCCCAGGCTGAGCAAAGCAACGAGCGGGCAGCGTCGACAGTACCGAGAAGGCATGAAGGACGTGGACGGGCTGTACCTACCGGCCAACATAAGAGACTATGTCGATCACATCGACCACGCTGTGAAGGTTGCCGGCATTGACCACGTGGGGATCGGCACCGACTTCGACGGCGGTGGCGGCATACCTAACTTCAATGACCACTCGGAGGCGCACAACGTAACCGTCGAGCTCCTTCGGCGTGGGTATTCCGAAGAAGCGATCAAGAAGATCTGGGGCGGCAACATCCTTCGCGTATGGCGCAACGTGGAAAAGGTGGCCACACAATTGCAGTCCGAATAGAAGGATGGTCTCTATTTCGGCAGAGCGATGACCTTACTAGGGGTGGCAGGCGCCACGCCGGTGAAGGTCTCCTGACCGGCTTTCAGGCTTGCGGCAAGGATGATGTTGTCCCGGAATCCGACCGGAACGGCTTTGGCTACGGTGATTGTGATGGTCGCTTCGTTCTTGGCTGCTGGGATGCTGGCTGCTTTGACAGTGATGTTCCGCGGCGGCGTATCGGCCTTCAAGCTGATTGTGCCTTTCTCCGCTTGCTTGATGATGACTGGTTGAAGTTGTTGCGGCGCAAGCGAATTACGCTGGAACGAAGTCCAGTTCCAGCTATTCCGGTTGAGTGACTATGACCAAAAGTCTTCGCCAGGCTATTCGGAGCATTTTCTGTTTCTCTCAATCAGCTCCTAAGCTGCGACGTCATCCGTGGTCAACCCAACAAGTTGGCCGCCGAACCGAACGGCCCCGTCGGGGTCGGGGGCGTAACCGTCTGCTCCGACATGTGCAGCCAGCTCGCCCGAGTTGGCGAATGCAAGTCCGCCCACCATAATCTTGGGGCTGTTGTCTCGAAATTGCTTACGCACGGCCTCGATCGCCGATTTCACGGTGTCAAGCTGGACACTCAGGGAGGCAGATAGAGCAAGCAGATCTACTCCCAGGGGTCGACCGAATAGCCGAAATACTCTCGACGAACACCGAATTCGTGGACGAACCGGATCGAGAATTCTATGCTACACGTCTCGATCTGATCCCCCGCGTCCCCGGCCTGATGTTTTTGCTGGTTCGCAAATCGTTCCAAGCATGATGCGAACCAAGAGTGTTTCAAGCTCGTGCTGTGGCTGCGAGGGAGAAAATGCTAGAATCACCATGCGTAGACGCGGTCGGGGCTCGCGATGCTGGAATAGCCAGTATTCCCAGCCGTTATCGGCTTCCGGATCGAGCCAAATGGGAAATGTCGGATGAGTCAAGAGGAAGGAGATTCAAGAATGCTCTATTTAACACGCAAATGCATGTTGGTGCCATTGGCAATCGGCGTCATGAGTGTCTGCAGTCTCGCTGTCGAGGTCAACGCCCAGTCGCTCCGATACACTTGGAGTCCCGGTCAGAAGTTCTCGTACAAGTTCGAGATTACGGTGGACGGTGACGACGCCACGATTACTTATAAGGGCATCACGAACTATACAGTCGATTCTGCTAGTCCCGAGCAAATGCGGTTTACCTATCGCGGCGGGTTGGCTGAGTCAAAAAAGACGAAGCGAACCAACCGAGGGCCACGAGGATTCGGCAGCCCGTTCGGAGGCCCATTCGGCGGCCCGCGTGGAATTCCCAGCCCCTTCTCCCGGCCGACTTTCGCGGGTAAGACGCAAACCACCAACCGCATTACCATGACACCGCGCGGGAGTGCACTAGCGATGGAAGGAGATTCGCAACTGCCCTACCTCTTGGGAAACGTCTCCCTGCTCCCCTTCGAGGCATTGCCCAAGGGCAACGAGCGCGAGTGGTCAACCGACAGCGGTGTGTCCATCACCGAAGAGAATGAGAATCGCCGTCATCGGTTCGGCCCCTTCGATCCTTTCGCGGGTCGGGACAAGAAAACGGTACAAGCGGCAAGCGAAGTAGCTCGTTATGCGATTCAAAGTAC
Organism: uncultured Pirellulaceae bacterium; assembly: GCA_964617665.1. GTDB lineage: Bacteria > Planctomycetota > Planctomycetia > Pirellulales > Pirellulaceae > JADHUC01. Next base: position 3,839 of record CAZUAH010000171.1, on the reverse strand, counting down.
GAACGGAGATCTCGTGACAATCCAAAAGTCGTACGAGTTGAAGACGCCACAAACTGGTGATAATCCAGCTTTTGAAATGGCTGGAAAGGGAACCTGGACTTTCGATCGGAAAGAGCATGTTCCGCAGGCTCTCGACATTGACTACAAACTGACTGTGAAGAAAGGAAACTCGTCGACAGCGATTCCAATCTCGGTGAAGTACAATCGCATTTCCGCAGAGGAACTCGCCAAGATGGATGCGCTCGCCAAGAAGCAAGCGGAAGAGCGTGCGCAAGCCGCAGCGACCGCCAAAGCAAAAGCGGAAGCTCCACTGACCAGCGACGAGAAGCAGCAGGCGATGAGTGCTCTGGCGTCAAACGACCCCGCGAGTATCCAGAAGACGCTCGGCCAGTTGGCGAGCAAAACACTCAAGGATCCCGATCCCGAAGTCGCAGCGGCCATCGAGAAACTCCTGGCCAGCGAGAACAAGGGGGTCGCCGGCGCGGCGCATAAAGCGCTGGTGAACTGGTCGCCCGCCTACAAGCTCAAGAAGAGTCTCAGCAAAGCGTATCAAGGGCCAGGAGTCCTCAAGTCGACCGGGTTGGCAGTGGAATCGACAACTCCGCTTTATGTCGGTCAGCTTGTGCAATCGCAACGAAGTCGACGTGGCTCTTTCTGGTATGCCGCACAAGTCCAGGAATTGCTCCCTGACGGCAAGGTAAAGCTGGGATTCCTCACTTGGGGCAAGGTGCGCGATTCAGAGGTCGTTGCGCGACGCAGCATCCAACTAGCGCCCAAAGAACTTGAACAGCTCGTGAAGCCGCCAAATATGGCAGCCGCTCCGAGCCAATCCCGAACGTGGACCGATGCGACCGGTAGATTCAAAATCGACGCCGTCTTCGTGAGCATGACCGACGGCAAGGTGAACTTGCGACGTGCCGACAACCGCATGCTTGCCGTTCCCCTGGAAAAGCTCAGCGCCGAGGATCAAGCGCACGTACAACGGCTCCAGAACGCCGCCAATCCTTTCAGCGTCGACTAGCGACGAACACAGGAAGTTGGCACGGCAGCGCGATGAAGAAAGCGGTCGCTGACGACACTCCGAGAGAAGCCTTGCGTCCGTGGGTGGGCCTGCAGCACTCTTGTGTTGACGGCGGTGTCTCTGCCTCGCACGGGCGAGGGAAAGCCGCCCGTTACAGCGTCCAGGCGAGCCATTTTTGGAAAAGTGACTTCACGAAGGGCGTCAGACGCGTGCGGTTGAATTGATCGCCTAGCTTGCGAATGGCTTCGGCTTGCGTTGGGTAGGGGTGAATCGTGCTGCCGATCTTCTTCAGTCCCAGGCCATGTGTCATGGCCAGTGTGATCTCGGAGATCATGTCTCCGGCGTTGCGCGCGACGATGGTGGCCCCGACGATCTGGTCCGTACCCTTGCGGACGTGGACCTTGACGAAGCCTTCGTCGTCGCCTTCCAGGATGGCTCGGTCGACTTCGTGGAATTGCTGAACGAACGTATCGACTTCGATCCCTTTCTCTTTTGCCTGCATCTCGTGGAGCCCAACACGGGCAATTTCCGGTGATGTGTAGGTGCACCATGGGATGACCAGCGACGATGATTTGGCCCGGCCCTTGAACAAGGCGTTCTGGATCACGATGCGAGCCATGAAGTCGGCCGCGTGGGTGAACTGGTACGGCGAACAGATGTCGCCTGCGGCATAGATGCGAGAGTTTGTGGTTTGCATGCGATCGTTGACTTTGACGCCTTTCCGATCGTATTCCACGCCGACCCCGTCCAGGTTGAGATTCTCGACGTTGGGCGCGCGTCCTACGGCTACGAGCAACTGGTCAACCGGCTCGTCGTATTGTTGACCGTGCGATTCCACAGCCAGCCGAATGCCAGCCTCGTTTCGGATTTCGAGGTTGCGGCCACAACAGAGCAAGTTGACGCCCTCGCACTGGATTGCCTTCTGGACGATCTCGGCCGCGTCACGGTCTTCGCGTGGGAGAATGCCATGTTCCGCTTCGACCAGGAACACATCGGAGCCCAACTGAGCAAACGACTGAGCCATCTCGCAACCGATCGGGCCGGCGCCGATGACGCCGAAACGTCTTGGCAGATCCGTCAACGAAAAAAGGGTTTCATTCGTCAGGTAATCGACCGAACCCAGACCTGGAATTGGCGGCGCTGCAGCTCGGGCACCGGTCGCGATCACGGCCCGTTTGAAGCTGAGCCTGGTCCCGTCGACGTCGATTGCCCCGGAGTCCACGAAGCTGGCTTGGCCAAAATAGACGTCGATACCCAGATCGCGGAAACGTTGGGCCGAGTCATTAGGGCTAATGCAAGCACGAAGTCGTCGCATCCGCTGCATGGCTGCGGCAAAGTCGACGTTGCCGTCGCCCGGTACGTCGACACCGAAGTCTCCTGCACGGCGGATCGTTGCCGCGACACGAGCTGCACTGATGACCGCCTTCGATGGGACGCAGCCGACGTTCAGGCAGTCGCCGCCCATCAAGCTGCGTTCGATCAAAGCGACCTTGGCACCCAAACCGGCGGCTCCGGCAGCCGCGACCAACCCTGCCGTTCCCGCGCCGATTACGACCAGGTTGTAGCGCCCCGATGGCGTTGGGTTTTTCCACGTGGGTGGATGCACATTCGCCTGGAGCTCCTGATTGTGTTCGTCGTCGGGCAACAGTTGTGCAAAGTCTGTCATTGTCTCCCTCGCAGCTTGGATTCTGGTCGTCATGAACAAGCCTACCGTTTAGTTCGACTGTTTGACTTCAACCCCTGCCGGCTCGTCCGGCAGGTGGACCAGTTTGAAGGGCTAAGAAAACGTCTCTCTAAAACACTTGGTCATCCCCTCTTCGCCGCCGTGGGCGGCGAAGAGGGGATGACCAGGTAAGCAAGGTGGTTAGCGGCCGCGTTAACTGCCCAAACATCGGCTCCTGCCAGACAAGCTGGCAGGGGGCCAATACCGACTCAAACAGTCGAATTAGGGAATTGTTCATTTTTTGGGGAATCCTCTTCGCTGGCCGCGTGCTCCACCGCCTCGGCCGGCGTCCCGGGAGAAACCAGCTTTACGACCCAACGGACCGCCAACGGGAATAGACCCAACAGAACAAAAGCGGTCACGATTTGCGTTAGCTGCCCCGGGATGAACACGGCGTTGATACCTTCATCGGCGAGCGTCTGCAAATTGGGGACGGTGGAACCGGCATAGACGTAAACGCCAGTGCCAGCGAGCATCCCTATTTGACTTACCCACCAGAACGTGCGCGTGCGAATCGGCGTGAGCCCCATCACGGCGTTGATGACAAAGAAGGGCACGGCAGGAATCAGCCGCAGCGTGAACAAGTAGAAAGGCCCTTCGCGTTCCAAGGCCTGATTGAATCCTTCGAGCCGGTCGCCGAAACGGCGCTGGATTGCCTCGCGAAACAGAAAACGGCTCATCAGAAATGCGAGCGTCGCCCCAGTGGTCGAGGCAAAGCTGACAACAACAACTCCGCGTAGGACACCGAAGTACCATCCATAGGTGAGCGTCAGCACGGTCGCACCGGGAAGCGAAAGGCCGGTAACGGTTACGTACAAGATGAAGGCAGCACCATAGACGAGTACGGGATGCTGCCGCTGAAAGGACTGCAACATCGCCTCCTCCCGTGCAAGGTTCTCCAAAGTCAATAGATCGCCGAACTGCGTGTACGCAACCACGGCTGTTCCAACGACGAATAACAGCAGGACAACCTTCTTCCAGGTCTCGCCAGTAAACGGCCCAACCTGCTCGGTCCATTTCGTTGCCATGATGCCTTCCTCCCCTGGGATTCGCTGCTGAAGGAGTTATTCGACTATGTCTGTCCAGTTGTCGTTG
>CAZUAH010000170.1:0-25042 GCA_964617665.1 uncultured Pirellulaceae bacterium | reverse complement strand
ATCCGAGCCGCTACTTCATGGCCACGCGCTCGCAGAGTGCGCCGCCGGACCAGTCGGGAAATGGTCGACCTCGGAGGGCCAACCTACAAAGACACGAGACGTGAGGTACTATTGTGATTCGACGCAGGCTCTAGAATGCTCCACTGTCCGCCGCCGCCATAAACTGAAGGAGTATGGAGGCTCCGCCACACGTCACGCCAATACACACCGCGACAATGCACCAATTCTTCGCGCTCTGTGATGCCCGGACGGCGCCGTTGTAGTCACCAGCCTGGAGCTTCGGATTCACCTGAGCGGCGTAGACAATAGCAGGAATCGCGAAAACGCCACCGCAGCATAGAAGACACAAGATCGCTTCGGTCATGTAGTTCTTGACTGCACCCGCCCGGATCGGTTTGCGAGCCGGAGTCTGAGGAAACGCCTGCGGACTCTGATAGGGATTCTCCTCGGGTTTGTCGGCAAACGGATTGTCACTTCCCGGGGGAAATTGGCTCATGCTTGATCTCCAAGGAAATTTTAGGCTCGGCGACTGCCACGGTTCGAAAACTTGCATCGCCAGTGTAACGAAACTGGAACGCAGATTCAAACGTAGTGACGCTGGAGTTGTGGTTTGGCCTACCGAAAGGGCGCCGACATCCTTGCACGGTGGACAGAACCCTAGCCACGCACCTGCAAACAATGGCAACTTAGGCGATGAAGGAGGCGCCACAAGAAGACGCCCGGAAGCGATGTTTGCCCGCATTGAGCTCACGGCGTCACGGTGCCGTCCGAACTTCCGACGGATCCGGTGTTGGCCGACGTGATGATGTATTCGAGGTCGTCGGCGGGAAGGTCTTGGGAGAAGTCGTAGTTGAATTGTCCCGCCGGGACGGTATTAGCACTGCTGTTGCCGCCCAGCCGGACGTCGAAGGGGCCTCCGCCAGCGGCCAGGCGGGCGAAGAACTCGCGATTCGTATTGCCGTTGTTCGACTGGAATGTGTTGTCAATAACGTCGACGACCGAAGCACCCGCGCCCGTGGCCAGCAGCGATACGCCTTCATCTTCGTTACTGTCGAATGTGTTCGAGTCGATCGTTGTGCCGCTGGTGAAGGTTGCGGCTTGCAGGAATAGACCATTCGGATGCGTGGCTGTTGTATCTTGGTTGTTCGAGATCGTATTGCTGACAATTTGCCCGTTGAAGTTGCCGGTCAACACTGCGAGCAATCCCGTTTGATCGTTGTTCGTCAGCGCATTGCCTTGAATGGTCCCACTGAAGTTGGTGCCGGTAATCTCGATGCCGCTTTCCGGGGCCGAATCGACTTGATTGTTCGTGATCGTTGCGTTGGTGGCGTCCGCGATACGCATTCCGTCCATCAATGTCGTGATCACGTTGCTGTCAATTGTCACATTGGACTTGCTATCCACCTTGATCAGTCCGGCGTGTGATTCAATGTTCGCAACACCGACAAGATGGAAACCTTTGATCGTGGCCCCGTTCCCCAACTCGACGCTGCTCTGTATCTCCGGGAGGTTGGTCAAAGCGGTCGATGACCCGGAGAGTGGCAGGACGACGTTACCGTCCTGCGTGCTGACGGTCTGAACGGGGCCGTTCGACAGCAGTTGAACATCGCCCGGAATTTGCAGTATGGCTGGGGGCGAGTACGTGCCTCCCGCCGGCGTATAGATCACATCGTCTGCCACAGCAATGGCCGTTGCGTCTTCCAGCGTCCCCAGCGGACTCTCGAACGTGCCCGTCCCGCCGATCGTCCCATCGACCACGTGGATGAAATTCCAGGGCGTCGCGCCATTCATGGCAACGTATCGTTCGCTTCGGACGGCAATGTTCGGCAGTCGGTAGGTGGGCTCGGCCAGCCGGTCTGATGCATGCTGTGTAACGTGTCGCGACGGCCCGCGTCGAAACGAGTTGATCACGGGCATTCGTGGGGCATAGGACTCTGGTTGGCAGTTCAACGCGATCCCAAACGTGAACGTTGTTCCGAAATGCGGGTCGTGGTTGAACGCGATATCGGTGGAGATGTGCTGCGTCCAATGTGATTCGATGCGCACTCGCCAGCCGTTCGCATTTTCGGCGGCGTCGGTGTCGAAGTGATAGATCCCGCCCATCAAGCGCGACTGCGTGTTCAGAATCTCGGGCAGCACGAGTCCAACCTCTGCGTCGCAGCCGGTCAACGCTTTCTGGAATCCGATCACGAGCCGGTTGCCGACGAATTGAGGTTTGAGTGCCTTGCGTTCGTGGTCTGGCAAGTAGATGTTGCCGCGGACGTCAAACCATGTGCCCAACGTGTCGACTCCGATGGTACCCTGCCGGAACGAGTGGTCGTCCGTGTTCCGGTAATCGAAGTACCCGTAGACACCGAAGACACGTTCGGACAACGGGTCGAAATACCTATAGCCCAGGCCGATGTTCGAGCCGAAGTTTCCGTTGTTGTCCAACAGCGGCTGCACATCGGTGAACAGCAGCGTCGTCCCGTTTCTTTCATGAAGTGGTAGGAAGATACCCAGGCGTGTGAAGCTGTCCTCGTACCCAATGCCGTCTCCGATGTCATGACGCACGGTGTAGCGCACTGGGTAGCCAGCACCCGACTCGACAAACGGAAATTGGATGGCTTGGCCCACGGATACACCCGTGAACGCTAGCATCCAAGCCAAGCATACCGCCGCTTGATAGGCTAGTCGATAACGGCACATGAGTTAGTCGTTGTCCCAGATAGGTTCCCAGAGAAGCATCGCTGAAGGCGACAGCCCAACGGGCATAGTACCTCACATTGAGAATCGGCACGTGGTTATAGGGGTCTTAAGGATTTTGACGAAAGTAACGAGCGTACCAGTAGCGGGGGCTGGCTAAGATCCTGTGTGCTATCACGTTGATTCGATGTCGCTTCGGGCAAGCCGCAGGGTTTGCCGGAGCTCGGCATTCGGACTTCCGAGCTTTGAATCAACCTCTACATTCATGGGCTTCGATACTGAAGAAAGAAGGATCGCTTTCAAGCCATGGATAAGGTTTGCCCCTTCACGATCTCCAAGCCGCGTCAGCCCCAAGTTGACGCGGTTTTTTCTTGCGCACCCCAGGATCAAGCGGCCCACCCCATCATGCCGATAAAGTAACTGATCCATCAACACTTGTGTGGCCGTCGCGGTCGTATGCCGCGGCGGCTTTTTGTCTGCGCGGGTGGACACAGGCCCGTGGCCTGCTTCGCGCTCGGACGCTCTTGTGCTACATCTTTTCGTCTGCTAAATCGGACAGGAGATCGGGATGTCAACTTCAGGGCACAACCCCTACGAGCCGTATTCAACACCCGCGAACCCCTATGCGCCCGTGCAGCACGTCGGACCATCGGGCGATCCGTCTGCGAGCCAGATAACGGTATACGCGATCTTGAACTTCGTCTTTGCAGGGCCTGCTTTGATAATGACCATTTTCATCGGTGGCACGCTGGTCTACGGCATCTTCTATTCCGGTGATCCGCCCGACGAGATGATGGCTGGCGTAATTGGATCCGTGGTAATTGGCCTGCCGGGGCTCTTGGGCCTAGTGGTGTTTCCAACTGCCGGAATAGGCCTGCTAAGGCGTTCTACGCTGGGCTACTACGCCCATTTCGCGGGTGCCATCATCAGTGCCTGGGTATCGTGTACACGGTATTTGCGCTGATGCACGCCACGCAGCCCGCGTTTCGAACCCACTTCTTCAAACCCTGATCCGTTTTGTCCAGTCGAGCGGGAATGTCGGCGGAGGCGTCGCCGCACACTGGCGACAAACCCTCAGATTCGTGTCGAATTCCACGTGAAGTCCAGAGCAAATGTAGCGCGTGGTTCTGCGCGCCGAATCAGTCTCCCAATGTCCTACGGTGCAATGGCACGATAGAACCCCGTCAGTTCGTCGACCTTCTCTGGCTGCCTGCGAAGCGAGCCCCAAGCGAAGACCATCACTCCGGTTGCTGGGAGACGCGTTCCATGATCCAGCACGGAATGTACCTGCTCGGCCAGCACCTTCTCGCCCCAGTCCGAGAGTTGCACGATAGGCCAGATCTTATGCCGCTCACCGGGCTCGCCTTTGATGCCAAGATGAGCGCCCAGCCAAGCAGTCTGTCGCGAGATCCAGGACGGATCGTTGTGGTGGCCGAATCGAGCGTGATAGGGCATGATGCTGAACACGTCGACGTACCTCGCCTGTGCCTTCAAATCGATGGCAAGCTTGTTGCGTAAAGCCCCGTCCAACTCGGTGTCGCTCCATGGACAATGGAACGTTCCCAGCAAAGCCTTGGGCCGTGTCTCGTCGATGATCGATCGGAATTCTCGTATCCAATCGGTGAATGCGTCGCAGCGCCATTGCACCCATCGGTCTTTGTGTTTCCCCAACAACAACCCGGACAACTGCGACGTGGTCGCATCGGGCAGGTCCGTTTTGGTTTCTCGCGCGAACTGGTCGAGACACCGGTCACAGAAGCACGTATCCGGCATGTCGGGAACCGCGCGCTCCCAGCTTGCATGGCTGTGATGATAGTCCAACCAGATTCCATCGATTTCGAAATCGCTCAGCACCTTGCGGAACGCGTCCATGCGATACTTCCGATAGCCGGGATGCGTTGGACAGATGCCTTGCCAACCCTGAGGCGGCGGGCACACCTTGCCGTCCGTGCCAATGGGAGCAGCGTCGGGATTCTCTTTCAGGAAACTGGCGACGTGCATCGTATTGAACTCGGCGAACAACTTGGCGCCGTGTTGCTTCACTAAGGCCACCCGCTCTTTCGTGATTCCGCCGGATCCCATGAACACCGCGTTTATCCCGGAGTCCTTCAGCGTCTTTCCGTCTTGCAGCAGTTCGACCGGTACACCACCGTAGACGCCTCGTATTCTTAGATGAGGGCGTTTTTCTTGTGCTGCTGCACCACAGATCGCTACGTACAGGCATATCAAAGCGACAGCGATCAGTCTAGTTGTTGTCACAAACATGATGCTCCTCGAGTCTTGTAGGCAGAAATCATATTAGCCAGCTTCTGGCCAATTTAAGATGCCCGACCCCATTTTCCAAGACTGCAGGACGCAGATAAGGCAACTTGCCGAACGCTCTGTCACTGCGGCGAGTACGAAGGTGCTCCAGGCACATGTCGGCTGCGAGGGATCGGGCATGACGTTTCGTCTCAAAAGCCCCCTCTCTCTAGCTCTCTCCCCCGCAGAGCCGGGGGAGAGAGGACTTCTGGCGCCGCTGCGCGACCAGTTTCCTCGTTTTGAGACAAATCCAAGTCTGCGGCAATCGTCTCCAACTCGCTCAAGAGGAGGTAATGATCCGATCCCTGCGTTCTGATGACACGGCTGGCGATGGTGCGATGTGATGGCGTGTGAAAGATGAAGTCGATGCGAAGTGCCACGTTTCCATACTTGGTGGGCCAGTGCCAGGTAGGATGAGATTCCGGATTCTCGTTGACCGCAGCGAAACCGTCGACAAAGCCGTGGTTCACGAGGTGCGTTGGGGCGTGAAACATTGAGCAGCTATTGAAATCGCCGACGATCAATACTGGGATATCCGTTCTTACGTGTTCCATGATCGTTGCGATTTCACGCCGATGTGTTTCCTCTGCAGCCTGGAACGCAGTCAGAACGGACAAGTGGCTGGCAAGGCTTTTCCCTTTCCGGAACACGACGGGTTGGAGATGGACGACGATCAACTGTGTGAGTTGGCGACCCTTCTGAACTTCGAGTAGGCAGGCGCCGAACAGCCCGTGTTTCGGCGGCAAGAACTTCTCGCTGACCACGGGCAGTTTCGAGAGGACGGCGAATCCACCGGCTGCGTAGCGGTCAATCGAACCGTAGAACCCGATGTGGCCATAATCGTCCGTGAACTCGCGTCGAAGAATGAAAGCGGATTGTGCGTTGGTCTCCTGAAGACAGGCCACATCCGCATCAGCCTGCCGAATCGCATTAACCACAGCGTCAAGTCGTGCGTTACCCCAGTTGATGTTGTATGTCGCGATTCGAATCGTTCCGCTTGATGCATCAGACAGCGTCGCTTCCGCCTCAAGCCGATCTTGGGACACGCGCACATTGGTACTTGGAGGTGGTACATGCGAGTTCGTTTGATCGGGCGATGGCTCGTTGCTTGAACAGCCAACAGCTACGGCAATCGCAAGAGCCAGAGGCCGTGGCCAGAGCCGCAACACAGGGGAAGAGAATGGACGGGCCATCGTTTCAGCGGCCAAATCGAGTTGCAGCCCCGTGTTTTCATTGTAGACTTGCCGCCCGCCTTTTTGCCAGTCTTCCTTTTGGACGGTCACTAACCGCGACTGGTTAACAGGAATCTGCTGTGAACATATTCAACGGTCGGAAACCCTAGAAACACTCTGGTTACGGGGCTCTGCCTCGTAACCCACTGTCTTCGAGGCTCCGCCTCTCTTCCCGTCGCCGAAGAGAGGCAGAGCCTCCAAAACAGTCCGTTCCCAGGCAGGAGCCTGGGAACGAGATCGCGAAAGATGTTCACAGCAGTTGGTTAACTGGACGCCAAAGGCGAGGTTTCAGTTGCCCGGGCGAGCCGGAATCGCGGGGGGGGCGATTTCTGGTAGCCTGGGCGGGGCGGCGTTCGAGTAGCTGTACAGGTATTTGAACGTTAGGTAGTCGACTAGTTTGCCGTACGCCTCGTCCACGTCTTCCAAGCACGAGTTGGTGTATTCTGTGACGAACTTCTCCGCTTGCGCTGCACGATGCTCATTGAATACGCGCACCGCCGCCTTCTCGAAATCGGGCCGCGAGGTGAGAAACTGCTCTTCAGCTGGTTCAAACACGCCGCGCACATCCTTGATCGCCTCCTGGTACTTGAGCCCCGCCAAATCCTCGACCAATTGGAATTCCCACTGGATCTGCGTACGGTCGATTTGCGTGAAGTTTGGAATGCGGCTCCAAGAATCAGAGATTTCGGTCGTGCCGGTATAGACGGGCGCGAAGCAACTGGTAACGGCCGGGCCCAGTGTGAACCACATGCAGCCAGAAATCGGAGCCGGTAGCCAGCCGCGGATCTGCGATACGTAGACGTAGCCGCTGGACTCCGTGCCGACGCATCGTTCCGGTTGGACGCCTACCAGGTCGAAGAGGTCACGATCGCCGAATGGGCGGGCCAGCGGGCTCTTCTTGCCTCCGGGATTGAACGATGGATGCTCAGTGACGTCGAACTCGGTCCCTTCGTAGCAGTCTCGCATGACCGCGGTCAGAGCATGGACACCGATCTTCGCGTCAGGCTTGACCGAGAAGGGGTAACGGTCCTTGTTTGGGTCGCCTGAGGCGTTCAGGCCAAGCGACGGGGCGAGACGGTTCAGAGCGGCCCACTCACGTAGAGAATTCGCGCGGGTCCCTGGGACACCGTATGCCTCGTACCAGATGAAAGGCGTTCCGCGTTTCCACAGCCCCAAATCTTCGGCCAATGAGTGGATGTTTGGCGACGCCATGAAATGCTCCGGATCATCAAGGTCCACTTTGCCTATCCGGCTACGGTTGGCATTGCACGTCACTTGCCCGTCGGGGACTCGTTGGGCGCACCAGACGACGCCCGGCTTGCCACATCCCGGTGCCCAATCTTTGCCTGGACCGAAGATTTCCATGATCCAGGCCTCTTTCTTGTCCACAACCGGAATGGCGCAGCCGGCCGATGACGCCCAGTAGTATGTGAAACCGTACTGCTCAGCCATCGCGCCCATCAGGCGAATCGCGCCTCGGGCCGTCTTTGCTCGCATCAGCCCATTTGCGATCAACGAAGTGGTCCAATGACTGCTGCATGTGCTGACAACGCCCTTTCGGTTGACCAACTCGGGCCTCATGCCCATGTACTCGATGCCCATACTGACGCCGTGCTCGTTGATGCCGCCCGTCACGCTGTCGGCAAAGTGCCCCGCAGCCAGAATGCATCGGTAGGTCTCTTCGACGGCCAGATGCCCGACGGGGGCATCCCCTTTCTTCTTCTGGTCCAGGTGTTCCTGCCAGGTGGACGGTGCGGGGAAATCGTAGAACATCCGAACCTTCATACCTTCCGGATACCGTTTGGCAGGCACGACATAGACGCGACCCATGACGTTTCCGTCGCACGACGTAGCCATCAGAACTGATCCGTCCGTGGTCGCTGCCTTGGCGACAAGAATCGTTGTGCATGCGTGCGTGCGGTCGGCAACCGACGACATGAATGCGACGAAGACAAGGACGAGAACAAATCTATTTGGCTTTGTCTCAAAACGAAAAGACTGGTCGCGCAGCGACTCCAATAGCCCTCTCTCCCCCGGCTCTGCGGGGGAGAGAGTTGGAGAGAGGGGGCTTCTGAGACGGCTAGAACTCATCAGCATCGACATGCTCCTCACGTTGGCGAATTCGCGGCCCCGAGTCCCTGGATACGTCGAATGGCGAGACTTCGACAATATCGGTCTTTCCGTTTCAATGGACAGCGAGTATACCATGTCGAGACCGATCCTGCCGCCGCAGCCGGCTGTCGGTGGCCTATTCTCCGTTTTGAGTTGAACGCATGAAGACAAAAGTCTATTACGCGGACACGGACGCTGGTGGCGTCGTTTACTATGCCAACTACCTGCGCTGGCTGGAGATGGCACGCTTCGAGTTGCTCGATGACCTGGGAACGTCGGTGATGGAGTACGTCCAGCAGGGCTACGTCTTTGCCATCGCGCGCGTCGAGATTGACTATCGCGTCCCGGCTGTATTGGGCGATGTTGTCGAGATCGAAACGCAAGTAGAACGCGTGCGCAGGGTGAGGTTCATCTTGAACCAGCGAGTCGTGCGGTCTGCTGACGGCGAGGAGTTGGTGAAGGCAAAAGTCACAGTTGCCTGTGTCAACCCTCAAGGGAAGCTTATCGCCCTGCCGGAGGACTTGGCGGAGACACTGCGTGCTCGCGCTTCACGATAGGAATCCGCAGCACGGCAACCCTAGACGATAGCGGGGCACGATTCAATTCTGCGGTTGTCCACCATGGGCGTGTGTGTATTGGCCGTTCATCAATCGGTGATCCCGTCCTAGCCCGCCTTCGCTCTACCAACTGACCGAAGCCGGGCCAATATCGCGAGCCTTCTCTGGGGGGGGCTTCCACTGGATGGGAAATGGTAGGATGGATCCTAACATGTCCGAGTCAGAGCCGAAACGCCGATGGTATCGCCTCACGCCGGATCGACTGATCCTTGGGCTGTTCGCCGTCCAAGTCCTGTTGCTGCTGTCCGAACGGTTCCAGTGGTTTGCCTTCAATGAAGAGAAGGGCTGGACAGTCCTAATCGCCGTAGCAGCCGTCGCCTTCGCTCTGGTCGTGATGTTGCTGTGGCCGGTCGCTAGTTTTCTCTCTCGGCTGCGCTTTCAGTTCAGCCTACGGTCACTTGTGGTGTTGGTCGTGACCATTGCCATGCCTTGTTGCTGGCTTGCCGTGAAGATACGAGAGGCTGAGCGGCAACGGCAAACAGTGAAGGCGATAAGGAAGGTGGGTGGAGCAGTCACTTACGATTACGAAATTGACAAGACTGGCAAACGGCGCACCCGGAAGAAAGGGCCGTCAAGCCCTGCATGGCTGCAGAAGGTGTTTGGCGAGGATTTCTATTCGGATGTCTTTGGGGTGGATTTAACGTTCTGTGCAAGCGCTGACGATGCGTTCTTGCCACACGTCAGGCAACTGACTGGACTTAAGTGGCTTGGCCTTGGCGGCACCGAGATCACGGATACCGGAGTGGAGCATTTAGCGGGATTGACCAATCTAAGGAACTTGTCGCTTAACGATACTCAGGTCACAGACGTTGGCTTTGGAAATCTCAAGGGACTTACAAAACTAGAGTGTCTGCACGTTTCCGGCACCCAAATCACAGATGTCGGACTGGAGCATTTGAGCGGGCATACAGAACTCAAGCTACTGGACCTATACGGCAATCGCATCACGGATGTAGGACTCGAACATCTCAAAGGTCTGGTGAAGCTCCGGCACTTGCGACTTTCTCACACGCAGGTAACAGACGAGGGCGCAAAGGAGCTTCGGATTGCCCTGCCTAAGTGCTGGATACAACGGTGGCATTCAATCAACTACCCCTATGTCTTACCGTCCATCGAACTCAAAGGTAAATCCCCATGACCACCCAACAAACGCCGCCGATTTCGATTCAGCCTTCGGACTCTGCTGGTCGCAGTTGCGGAAGTACGCGGCGCATGGGGTCGTTGGACATGGCAAACGGTACTCCACCCCCATTGCCGCCGAAACTCTTGGCGAGTTTCGCTACGAGGAGTACATTCTGCGTCATGCACAGCATGACCTACGATGTGCTGATGGCTGGGATCACTCGCCGCGAATCGGTACTGGCTTTCTGGTTTCGCCGTCGACTTTCAGCGCTACGTAGGTGACTTGCGCTTCGGTCAACCTCACGACTTCGTCCTTTCGCTCCGTCTCGACTGCGACGTGCATCGTTATCGACGTGCGGCCTACGCGGACGACTTTCGTCAGGAAGCTGATTACGTCTCCCACGAAAACTGGCTCGTGAAACTCGACCCTGTCCATGGCCACCGTGACGAGCGGCTGTTCGGGCCATCCCGCATGGCGGATCGCGTGCTTAGCGCCCACAACGGCGGCCTGGTCGATGTAGCTGAGTGTGACGCCGCCGAAAATCGTGCCGTGGGGATTCGTGTCCCTCGGCATCATTACGGCTTTCAGTGCCAGATATCGCTCGTCGCTAATAGTGTCCATGGAGAAATCTCTTTGGCTGTGTGTCTGGGGAGCCCACTGATGACGGATTGCACCAAGTAGTGAATCGTCTATCGATATTTGTCAGGTAGATTGAGGCCAGGGTGGCCGGGCGCAGGCCCGAAACCCCGGGGCTTCCCTCGCGGACGCTCAGTCCAGCCCCGGCCACCCAATCACAAATGACGGATTGTACCAAGTAGTCGGGAGACTGAAACAACGGCTGCATCTTGGGCTTGAATATTCGTCCGGATCGGTACAATGCCATAGCACGGCAGGAAGACTCGGTACATGACAGACAACTCGGACAATTCGGTAGGGGACGGCGATCACAGCCCCATATCAGCGGATGACGTCCACGATTTTGGGTTTCGTCGGGCGGCGGCCAAGGTGCGCGAGTTTCCGCAAACGCCCGGGATTTACCTGATGAAGGATTCGGCCGGCCGAGTCATCTATGTCGGAAAGGCCAAGAATCTACGTTCCCGTGCCAGCAGCTACTTCCTGAAGGGCGCGACGGAGGAGAAGCGTACGGCACATTGGATCTCGGAGATCTGCGACGCGGATTGCGTGGAGTGTGAAAGCGAAGTTGATGCCTTGTTGATGGAAGCTCGGCTGATCAAGGACGTTCAGCCGAAATACAACAAGGAACTGAAGGACGACAAGTCGTTCCCCTATCTGATGATCAGTACTCGGGAAGATTTTCCGCGAGTCGAGGTCACGCGCGAACCAAAGGACCGCGGCGTGAAGCTGTACGGTCCGTTTGCCAACGCAGGTGCGCTGCGCGGCGCCGTGCAGGTACTGCAGAGGATCTTCAAGTTCCGCACGTGCAGCCTGGACATCGACGAGGGCGACGAGCGTTGGCAATGGTTCCGGCCATGTCTGTTGGCCAGCATCGATCAATGCTCGGCACCGTGCAACCGGCGGATCGGCAAAGAAGACTATCGCCGCGACATCAAACGGCTGCAGATGTTCCTGGACGGCAAGAGGAAATCGCTGCTGAACGAGATGCGCAAGGATATGCAGGCGGCTTCAAAGGCACTCGAGTTCGAGAACGCAGCCGCACTACGCGACGAAATCCATCGTCTTGAAACGCTGGACGATCGCGGCGAGTTGGACACGCATGCACAGCCGGAGGTGTTCTATGTCGATCCAAAGAAAGGGCTGGCCGGCCTGCGGAAGGTGCTGGGCTTGGCCACGCAGCCACGTGTGTTGGAAGGCATCGACATCGCGCATCTGGATGGCGGGCAGACGGTGGCAAGCGTTGTCCAGTTCATCGACGGGCTGCCGTTCAAGCCCGGGTATCGCCACTACAAGATCCGTCGGGTGAAAGGCATTGACGACTTTGGCAGTATTCACGAAGTCGTCTCGCGTCGCTACAAACGCCTGCACGACGCGTCCGAGGTGTTCCCGGACATCTTGCTGATCGACGGTGGAAAGGGGCAGTTGAATGCAGCACTGGCCGCGTTCGACGAGCAAGAGATCCAACCGCCGCCGCTCCTTTCACTAGCCAAGCGTGACGAAGAAGTGTTCCTGCCCGGGGAATCCGAGCCATTGCGGCTGAGCCGCCATTCGTTTGCTCTACGCTTGCTGCAATATGTGCGCGACGAGGCGCACCGTTTTGCGCAACACTACCATCATATCTTGCGACGCAAATCAACGCTGGGCGAATAAGAGGGGGGGGTGTCAGGTTTCAGGTGTCAGGCAAGAGCCCCAGAGGCTGGAAACTTGACGCCTGAAACCCGACACCTGAACACTCTACTCCGACCTCGCTGTGGCGCCGGCCTCGGGGCCCATGTCGCGGTATACGGCCGGATCGTCCACACCGTCGCCGTTCCAATCGCCGGCTACCGGCCGATCCCCGTCTTCGCCCATCTGGAACACCTTGTCGTGAGCATCCACTTGTCGGTTGCCGTTGATGTCGATGATCCATTGGCCGCTTCGGAACACGCCAATCTCGTCGATTCCATCGCCATCAAAGTCGCCGATAACCGGCAGATCACCCTCACGGCCGAACTGGGCGATCCAGTCGTTGTTGGACCAGCGCCCATCGCCGTCGGCATCCAGGGCCCAGACGCCTTGGCGGAAGGTGCCGATGTTCTTGATCCCGTCGCCCGTCCAATCACCCGTGACGGGAATGTGATCGCTGTTGCCATAATGGAAAACATGGTCAATCACGTCGGCACGCAGATCGCCTTGAGGCGTGCGTTGCAGGTAACGGAGTTGGTCGGTCGCGTCCTGCAGTTCTGGTGGCACATTTTTCGGCCTGACCACGGGGGTTGTCACGTTGTGCAGATCGGGCAGGCCATGCTCGACGGCCAGTGCCCGCGGATCGCCAAGCCATGCGGGGCCGTAGATCCCGATGTCGTCCTTGCCATCGCCGTTCCAGTCGCCGGTCACAGGTAAATCGAACTCGTCGCCCAATTGGGCCCAGAGATCCTCGTCGTCCCAGATGCCGTTGCCGTTCAGGTCCAGGAACCATCTTCCGTTGTAGTAGATAGCGACCTCGTCGACGCCGTCGCCGTTGAAATCGCCCGCGACCGGTATGCCGCCGTAGATCCCGAAATCGAATTGTCGGAGTTGGTCGAGTTGATTGTTGCCCGAGTCCGCCGACAATGTCCAACGCCCGCCCTGCAATCGCATCGACTGCCAATCAGCGGCGTTCGAGAAGGCGGCCGATCGCCAGACAAGATCCTCTAACGGGATGGGGCTCGTGTCGCCGCGCGGCGTTCCGGCATCTACAACGCTCAAGTGCCATGTGTAGTCGATCATGCCGCCAAAGCCGAGGATTACCTGCGTCTCGGGCGGAGGTGGCGGGATGTAGAACACCGGCGGTGCCGAAACGGGGATGGTGGGGATGACCGGGGGCGGTGGCGGATCGGGGGCCGGGTCCTCTGGCGGGATCCACGGCGGTTGCACGACGATTTCGCTGAAGTTGTTGTCCTCCGACACTCCGCCAGCCGGCAGTGGTATGAGAATAATCGCGTCGTTCTTGGGGGCCTTGCTCAAGCGTTGGATAACCAGCGGATTGACTTCATCGCTGGGATTGATGGCGATACCAGAGGTGGTTCCCGGCGTGTCGATGCCGTCGAAATAGCCCTGCGGATGGATTTCATATACGGCGTAGTTGCCTCGAGGCAGACCGCGGAATTCGTAGAAGCCGTTCTCGTCGGTCACCGTACGGATGGGGCCGTTACCGTAGGACCCGGGCAACGCCTGATCACCAGTGAGCGCGTCGCCGCTGATTCCGTCGCGCAATTCGAGCACCACACCGGCCAACGGCTTGTCGTCGGTAGTTCTCGTGCCGTCGCGGTAATCGCGCAGATTGCTGGGTGGTTGACCGTCCGCGGTCAGGAGTGTATCGCCGTCCTGGAACACATAGCCGGACAGTCGTCCCGGAGGAGTTTCGCAGAAGTCGTAGGATACCAAGTCCTGGTCGGCTGGGATCGCAATCGCGGAGATCACATCGTCGATGCTGTCGTCACCACCGTGGGAGCCGGCGTCTTGGCCGCCGTGGAAGTACTCGACTGGCTGCTCCTCCTCGACCGTGTACGTGCCGGGACGCAAGTTGTCGAAGTGGTAGCGTCCGTTGGCATCCGTCTGGGTAGTGGCCCGAACACTACCATTGCCGTCCAGCAGTCGGATCGTAACACCCGAGAGTGTCTGTTCGCCCGAGTCCAATACACAGTCCCGGTTGGTATCCAAATGAACGCGACCGCTAATACTGCTGGGCAGGACTTCGCAGAAATCGTAGTTGACAAGTTCCACGCCGGCCCCAATCGGAATGTCGAAGATCAGGTCTTGGATCGAGTCGTTTCCGCCAGCCGATCCGGCCCGTTGACTGCCCTGCAAGTATCCCGGGGGCTGCAATTCCCGGACTTCGTATGTGCCCGCATGCAGGTTGTCGAACCGATAGTGCCCGTTGGTATCTGTCTGGGTCGTCGCGATTACATCGCCGTTATCGTCAATCAACTCGATCGTCACACCCTCCAACGACTGTTCCTCGGGGTCCAACACACAATCTCCGTTCAAGTCGGTGTGTACGGTTCCTTCGATACTGGAGGGCGGGACCTCACAGAAGTTGTAGTCAACCAGCCTTTCATCGGACCCAATCGCGATGGCGCTGATCACGTCGTCCAGACGGTCGTCCCCGCCGCCCGATCCGGCTCGTTGTCCGACGTGGAAGTAGCCCTCAGGTTGTTGTTCTCGGACCGTGTACACGCCTGGCGACAAATCGTCGAACCGGTAGTGGCCGTTGGCATCGGTCTCGGTAGTGCCAATCACGCGGCCGCCTTCGTCCAGAAGCTCCACAATCACGCCCGCGATCGGATCCTCGTTGGCGTCAAACACGCAGTCATTGCTATACTCCGTGTGCACAAAGCCTTCGATGCTGCCCGTCAGCAGTTCACCGAAATTGTACTGGACGGCATCGTCTCCCCAGAGGAGTTGTACCTGCTGGATCCGATCGCCCGGATTGACGGCCTGACCGACCACGACCCCATCAACGGTCCCCGCTGAATCTGTGCCGTCCACGTATCCGGTTGGCTGCGTTTCCACAACGCTGTATGTATCCGCCCGCAGTCCGCAGAACTGGTAGAAACCGGTCCCGTCGGTCGTTGCTGTTCCGATGACGCTGCCGGCCGAATCCAACAGCCGGACCGTTGCGCCGGGAATGGGATCTTCTTGCGATTCGAATATACCGTTGTCGTTTTCGTCGTGATAGACATACCCAGATAGACACGCCGGTTCGTGTTCGCAGAAATCGTAGTCGATTCCCGCTTGGCCGGACGTCAGAGCGATCTGTTGGATCGTGTCGTTGGTGCTCGCGTCGCCAACGTGCACGCCGTCAATGGTACCCACGTGGTCTTCGCCGTCGATCAGGGCCCCGGGAGTAATTTCGACCACCGTGTACGTGCCCGGCATAAGTTGATCGAAGCTGTAGTCTCCCTGTGCGTCCGTCGTCGTCTGAGCGATGGTTGTGCCGGTTTCGTCCTGCAGCAGGATTGTGACCCCGGCCAACTGTCGCTGGCTGCTGCCGGATGTGTAGCAATCACCTTCGGGTGTGGTCAAAATCACGCTGCCCTGGATGACGGCATACCGCAATTCGCCGAAATCATAGTCCACGCCGTGATCGCCCCAACGGAGATCAACCGCACGAATCTGGTCGCCGGGGTTTGCGGCGTTGCCGACGGTCGCGCCGTCGACCGTTCCGGCCGCATCGAGTCCGTCCACCCAACCGTTCGGATGTGTCTCGACGATCGTGTAGACATCTGCGTCCAGTTCTGTGAATTCGTAATAGCCTTGCTGGTTGGTGGTTGTCACTGCAATTTCGTTGGCGCCCGAGTCGATCAGGGACACCCGCACGTTGCCGATCCCTTCTTCGCCCGTTTCTCGACGGCCGTCGTTGTCGCGATCGTGGTACACATGCCCCGAGACGGAAGCCGGTCGGTGTTCGCAAAAGTCGTAGTGAATGCCATCCTGCCCCGACGTCAAGGCGATTCCGCCGATCGTATCGTTCGCCGTCAGGGCGCCGACGGGTGTGCCATCGACAGTGCCCACATGATCCGCTCCATCGATCAACCCGGCAGGCGTGACTTCTACAACCGTGTAAGTTCCTGGGAACATGCCTTCGAATCGGTACGAGCCGTCGGCGTTCGTCAGCATCTCGTCAATCACATTACCAGCGCTGTCCAGCAAACGGACCGTCGCGCCCTCGACCGCCCTTTCAGTGATGCCCGCCGCATAACAGTCACCGTACGGATCGGTGATCAGCACACGGCCTTCAATCGACACAGGCATCAATTCGCCAAAGTCGTAATCGATGCCGGCCTGCCCGCCGCCCAAGAAGATCGTCTCGATGCTATCGCCCGGGTTCACGGCACTACCGCGAGTTTGGCCGTTAACCGTGCCTGCCGCGTCCAATCCGTCCAGGTAGCCGTTTGGTTGCTCGAACTCTTCGACTCGATACGTGCCAGGCGCCAAGCCAGTGGCTTCGTAGTAGCCTGTGGCATCGGTCGCCACGGAAACCGGCCCTTGAGCCGCAATGGTTTGGATGGGGATCACTCGAATCGGCACGCCGCCAATGCCCTCTTCGCCAGGATCACGATTCCCGTCGTTGTCGCGATCGTGGTAGACGTGGCCGCTGATGCCGGCCGGCATGGCTTCGGCGAAGTCTTGATCGATAGCTTCCTGGTCGCCCAACAGAATCGCGATTTCGGTCAACACATCGGGGTTGTCGACGACTGTCTGACCCGCTGGATTACCGTCAACCGTACCGGGGATGGCACCCACGCTGAACAAACCATCAGGCTGCGTCTCTCGAACCTGGTAGGTTCCTGGCGGCAGGTCCAAGTTAAAGCCGAAACGGTAGTCTCCGTTGGCGTCGGTCGTTGTGCGATAGCCGGTGAAGCGATAATCACTGCCATATTCTTCCCACAATTCCAATTCCACATCTGGGATGCCAGTCTCGCCGGGATCCTGCACGAGGTCCAAGTCGGTTTCCAAGTACACGGTACCGGAAATGGCAATGGGCAACGGTACCTGATCGACTTGCCCAGCCGCCCCGGCGGTACGATCTTGTTTGCCGCCATCATTGTCGGCCGGCAGGTTCAACTTGCCGTCTGGGAATTCGTCGTCGTAGCGATCGAGGAATCTGGCGGTGACATCGGCAACGTCGTAATGCGGAGCCTCGAAAGTGGCCGTGAAGAGCGAGTCTTCGAACTCCCCACCTTCCACGATCGCGGTGATCTTAAACGACCCGTCTAGCCTTTGGTACTGGAATTCATCAACATCGATGCTGAAAACCAGTTTGTCGCCGGTTCGAAATCCCCCGTCAATATCCAACGTCAGCCGTGTATCCCCGTCGGCAACAAATGGATCTACCGTGACGCCAGACGGCTTGGATATGATCGTAAAGGGATACGATTGGTAATCGCCGGGATCCGCCGGAGTCGTGTCGTAGAACGCATCGCCAGCACTGAAGCCGTCGCCGATCTTGTCGCCATCGATTACGATCGATGTCAGTTCGGTCCCCGGCACGCCGCCTTCGAACGTGATTTCGAACGTGTCGCCATGGATGTCCGAGCCAATGTCCTCTTCGATATACACGGCACCGACGTACAGCGTATCGACTGCCAGCAGTTGGCGAGGTTCCATCGCTTCGAAGCGACAGAGCCTGGGAGTCTCTGTCTTACTTCGATGCCGCCGCCAGCCGATCAATCGATGGATCTTGTCCAATAGCCGTGTTGGGTCGCCTATCGCTCGCAAAATGCACCTCCGTGCCTCTAACTCGTCCGTCCGTGGAGACGATGCCCTGTGGATGCTAGCGCCGATCTCGCTCCTGATTCTGATTTGGGGCCGTGGCGATTCGCCCCTTCACGTCCCAGATACGAATCGTCGTATCGAAGCTACCCGAGACGAGAGTGTTCCCATCGCAAGACAGCGTCGCCACGCTGCCTTTGTGTTCGGACAACTGCCCGATTTCCGATTTGGTGGTGAGGTCCCACAGTCGGATAATGTTGTCGCTTCCGCCGGCCGCCAAACGGTCTGGTTCGTAAAAGGCCAGTGAGAAGACTTTGGCCGGTCGTCGAGGCAGGTCGAATCCTTGCCCCGTCTCCAGGGACCGGACATGAATCTTACGGTCGTCGCCGGACGAGACGATCTGCTTGCCGCCCGGGGAGAATATCAGAGCGCGAATTCGTAGTCGGTGGGCCTGGTAGTCGCCCATCGCCTCGCCATTCTGTGTTTGCCAGATTCTTACGACTCCGTTACGGCCGCCGGCAGCCAACATCCGGTCGTCCGGCGAGAAGGCCAGGCTGCGCAGATCCGCACACGGCCCTTCCAGTTCACGCAGAAGCGTCCGTTTGGTTGCGTCGTAGATGCGCACCCGGTGTTCGAATCCGATCGCCGCCAACATCCGGCCATCGTGGCTCCAAGCCAGACGTGTTACCGCGTAACGCGGGTCGGTCAGCACGCTCTGCCGTTCCCCACTGGCCGCATCCCAGAAGATCACTTGTCGATCGTGACCCGCCGTAGCCAGCGTGCGACCATCGGGCGAGAAAGCCAGGGTATGTACCCAGTCGGTATGGCCCTCGAGCCTCCGAACCAGTTGGTTATTTGACAAATCCCAGATGTAGATCAGGTGGTCGTCTCCGCAACTGGCCAACAAATTGCCGCCGGGCTGCAGGCTAACTGCTGTGACCACCGGCGGTTTCTCCTGCTCGCCGGACACGTGCATCTGGAATTCGCGGCTTGGCCAGTTGGCGCGGATGTTCTGTGCTAGCGTCTCGGAGCAACTCAACACGGCTCCAAACGACAAGACGACTCCGACGATTGCACTGCGGCCGAATGCCGATCGGTTGACGAGCATCGAAGAATCTCACATTGGCTGGGGGTGGGCACTAGATACGCGCAGCGCGAAACTACGCATCCACCTTCATCTATCGGCGTATGGGTTGCGACTGCCGCAGACGAACCGTACAAACGTTAGAATTTGTGTGGCCGTTTACGATTGCGTAAGATGCCTCGTCTTTGCAGGCTTCAACCTAGTGCGAGTTGGTGCTAGCACCGAGGCGTTCCGGTGGATTGTGCCTGACCGTCTGATGGCGGCTAATGCGGTTGCTCCGGCGAGCGAGCAGCCGCCCTTTGCCGGTCAATCACGCTGGCCGCGGCTGAGGGTTTTGCGTATCTTGTTTAGTGGACTTGCGTGGCCGATCACCGTTTGTGCTGCGACCCCAACTTGGTCTAGCGTTGATGATGGCAAGACGCTTTGGATTTCTATCACCCTTGTCCGCGAGAGGGCTCCCGTCATGAAGAAATACCTCGTTTTCTGTACCGTTTCAGCTGTGTTTGGAGCAGCGGCTTCGACGTTTCTGAAAACGGATTCCGTCGAGCCGGAGGTTTCAGCCCAGGATAGTCCCCCAGTCCGATTTCAGGGCGTAGTCAGCGACGAATTCACCGCCGAGGAACGGGTGAATATTGCGGTATACGACAAAGTGAATCGTAGCGTTGTCAACATTACGACCGTGTCCGCGCGAACCGAGCTGTTCTTCTCGTTCGAACCACCTGCGGAGGGTGCTGGCTCGGGATCCGTCTTAGACAAAGAGGGGCACATCCTGACGAATTATCACGTGATTGAAGGCGCCGAACAGATTTGGGCCACTCTGTCAAACAGCGAGACTTACGAAGCCAGTTTGGTCGGAGCCGATCCCATCTACGACATCGCCGTTTTGCGCGTCGACGCGCCGCGCGAAGCGTTGTTCCCGGTCGAGTTCGGTAACTCGGCGGCGTTGAAAGTGGGCCAGAAAATCTACGCGATCGGTAACCCATTCGGCCTGGAACGAACCATGACGGTGGGCATCATTTCCAGCCTGAATCGGTCGCTGCCCTCGCGAAGAACGGGCCGCATCATGAAATCGATCATTCAGCTCGACGCCGCTCTGAATCGGGGAAACTCTGGTGGTCCATTGTTGGATAGTCGAGGACGAATGATCGGAATGAATACGGCCATTGCCAGCAGCACAGGCGAAAACACAGGCGTCGGGTTCGCCATACCGGCCAACAATATCCATCGGGTGGTACCGCAATTGATCCAAAACGGGCGCGTGATTCGCCCGGATATCGGCATAACTCGCGTTTTGCCATCGGATCAAGGCCTGATTATTGTCACGATGTCGCGTGGCGGACCAGCCGAACAAGCCGGTTTGCGTGGTTTTCGCGTGGTCCGCCAGCAGCGGCGCCGCGGTCCGTTTATCTACGAAGAACGTCGCATCGACCGCAGTTACGCCGATCTGATCGTTGCCGTCAACGGTCAGCGAGTGAAAACGGCGGATGAGCTGCTTTCGATCATCGAACAGAAACGCCCCGGGGAAGAGGTGGTCGTCACAGTGATTCGGGAACGCGACGAGGTGAACGTAGGTGTCGTGCTGGGCGAGAGCGAGTGAGAAGCCTCGCCTTCGAGCATCAAGATGCCTTCAGTTTCTCGACTTGAGCCTCCAACGCTGCGATTTCTTGCTCAAGTCGCTCGACTTCATCCGGCTCGTCTTGCTGCTTCTTCGCCCCGGCTAGTTGCTGGCGCAGCTTCTGAATGCGTTGACGTGTGGTTTCCAGCTTCTTCTTGATCTTTTTGTCCATAGCAGTGACCGGGACGAAGGGGTTTCGAGGAGTAAAGGCCGCGCCGCATGAATCGGATCAGCCTTCCGTTCAACTTGCTAGAATGCGGACAACGCGTCGTCCATAGTCTCGTTGATCTCAAATAGCTGATTGAGGCGCGTGATCACGAATACTTCCTGGATTTCAGGCAACAGATTGCATAGCCGAAGCTGGCCGGCATTCGTATTCACCTTCTTGTCCAGGATGACCAACTGGTTCAGGGCGGCGCTGGAGAGAAACTCGACGTTCCCAAAGTCAAGCAGCAGCGACTTGACCCCGTCGCGATCCACCAGACTGAACAGCTCGTCCCCGAGTTCTTGGATGTTCACTGCGTCCAGGATCTTCTTATCGATGAAGGAGACCACCGTAACACCTTGAACCTCGGACGTAGTGATTCGCCGATGAACTGTCATTGCAGCCGACCTCTACCTATAGACACAGCCTTGATGCCACCATCGTATGAGCGTTCGACATCCGATGTCCGAGCGCCAGTAGCATCGACCCTCTTGCAGTGCGCCAGTCGCACTATTCTGATATGTCGTTCCCAAATGATGAGTAGCGGAGGAGGGACTCGAACCCCCGACACGCGGATTATGATTCCGCTGCTCTAACCAACTGAGCTACTCCGCCTCCGAAGTGATATCGGCCAAGTACCAGCCGAATAGTCAATCAAGGTCATTGAGCGACCACCTAGCAACTTTGAATTATAACGACACGATAGTCTCGGCGGAAGTCGTAGGTTTGCGAGGATTTGGATCAAAGAGGCAACACACCACCCCCCGACGCGGTCCCATCAGCACCTTATTACCGATTTTGACGACCTTGGCGCCCACATGGGTGTAAATTCTCGCATGGCCATTTCAACGGATCACACCAGCACGGCCGTCTTAGGAACCGCATACGGCTTGGTTTCCGCCGTGGCGTACACAGCCGCGAATACGTGTCTGCGGGCCGTAGCCGACTGCGATCCGGTCTGGGTGTCCGCGGTGAAAGCATTTCCTATCGTCATCCTGGTGGTGCCCTGGCTTATCGTGCAACGCTCGCGCGGCGAGCGGATCTTGCCCTCTGCGAGAGTACTGACAGCGTTAGTGCTGGCGTCCATCCTCGGGCAACTGGGCGGTAATGTGCTGTTTCAATGGTCGCTGGGCGTGGTTGGGATTGCGCTGGCAGTGCCACTATGCCTGGGCATGATAATTCTCGCTGGTGCAATCCTGGGACGTATCTTCTTGGGCGAACCACTCACTTTCAGGATCGTACTTTCGGTAGCGACGCTTATTGCCGCAATCAGCGTCCTATCGCTAGGTGCCGGCGAAGCGCACGAGTCGATCGTCAGCGGCCAAACCGGTCTCGGTGGGCACCCGAACTGGCTTGTTCTGATCGCAGGCGTGGGCGCAGCAGCCCTTTCGGGAGCGGCCTATTCTGTGCTCGGCGTAGTCATTCGGTATGGTGTGACGGGCCGGGCATCCATCGCTACCACAATGGCCACTGTTGGCTTGGTCGGGGCATTCGCGCTTGGTGGGCTTAGTTTCTGGCGCATCGGGTTGGACGGAATGCACGACACCGGTTGCCAGGATCTAGCCATGATGATATTGGCCGGCGTGCTGAACGCCTTCGCGTTCCTGACACTGACAAAAGCCCTGCAACTAGCCACGGTGGTTTACGTCAACGCGTTGAACGCCACGCAGGCCACGATGGCGGCACTTGTGGGCATCCTTTTCTTCCATGAGGCGTTGTCTGGAGAGCTGGCGGTAGGCGTGGTGCTGACAATAGTGGGGTTGATCCTGATGAAGCAGCGGCAAGGTAAAGAGTAGTTTCCCTGGCGTCGGCAGCGTAGAATAGAATTGACCACGTTGGCTATTTCCTCCATTCTATACGTATCTCTTTGACTGCTCGTGATTTACGGTGATCGTGTTTCGGGAAAAAAATCCGTTTCCTGGCCCAAGGTCGCGGTCTTTTTCGCGAAATACATGTTAAAGCGTTTGGCCCGGTGAGGGCTGGGTGGGGCGACGGAGTTCCTGGCAGCACTTTGCACGGTACATCAATAAATGGGAGGTTGGAGAAATGTTGAAGAAAGGTTTGTTTGCCGGTGGTGGTTTGTTGCTGTTGCTTGTTTTGATCTTCGGTGGCGGCTTGTGGAGCTACGTTTCGACCACAGCTGACAACATCGGGGAGGCGGTCAAGGCCAAGGTGCCGATCGACTTCGAGTTGGATCGGGCGCGCAAGATGATCGAGGGGCTGGAACCCGAAATCACGAACCACAAGCGCGAGATCGCGCTCGAAGAGCGAAAGGTGGCCGAGCTGGAGAATCAACTCAAGGTCGACGACGAGAAGCTTGCGAAGCGATGGGGTGACATCGAACGGATGCGAGACGATCTGGCGAAAGGCGACACGACGTTCGTTTATGCCAGCGGCACTTACACCGCAAAGCAGGTCGAATCGGACTTGGCTGGCAAGTTCGATCGTTACACGACAGCCGATGGAACTGTCGAGCAGAACCGCAAGGTGCTGGAGATTCGCAGGAAGGCACTTTCGGCTGCTCAAGAGAAGCTCAGGGCGCTGATAGGCGCCAAGGAAAAGCTTGAGCTCCAAGTGGAGAACTTGGAAGCGAAGCAAAAGATGGTCGAAGTGGCGAAAACCGCCAGCGAGCTGAATATCGACGATAGCCAACTCGCCAAGACACGCGATTTGCTTACCGAGATCGAAGCTCGAATCGACGTCGAAGGTCGATTGGTCAACGCCGACGACCTAGTGTTCGGCGAAATCCAACTGGACGAGCCCGAAGAGAATACCAGCATCCTGCAACGGATTGCCGACTTCGAGTCGAAGAAGGACGATTCCGAGACTTTCGTCGACATCAAGCCGGAAGAGTAAGATTGGATCTGGAGAGAGGGGCTCGGGAAAAGTCCGAGCCCCTTTTTCGTGCTTGGTACGGAAGGCCGCTGTCATGTTCCAGAGCTGGCGACTACGACTGCGCGAAGCGGAAGAAGCCTTTCGCGAGGGCCGCTTGGACGAGGCAGAGCAGCTTCTCGAACAAGGTCAATTGCGGCGCTATTTGCCAGGCAAACGGCTGTCCGCGAAGGTGGCCGAGCAGATAGCCCAACGTGCCCGCCAACGTATGCTGAGTGGCGAATCGTCGGCGGGCTGGCGAGATCTCGATGTGGCCTGTTCATTGAGCGGCGGGGCGAGCGACGTGCTCTCGGTTCGGGCGGAAATCGTCGATTGTGTGCTGCGTGAGGCGGAAAGCATGATTGCGGCGGGCGAGCCCGGAAATGCAATTTCGCGTCTCGAGTCACTGGAGAAACGAGGCGTGGGCAACCAGCAGGTTCGCACACTGAAAGAAGTCGCCGGCCGGCTGCAGTCGGCTCGGAAGCTCTGCACCCGCGGCAAGTTCGCGGATGCAGAGGCCCAACTGACCAGCGCAGCGGCACTGCGGCCTGACTTACAGGCTGTCATGCAGCAGTTGGAGTCGTGCCGTGAAAACCAGCAGAAGAGTCGACTGTTAACCGAGCAACTCCACCACGCGTTGTCTGCGGAAAACTGGAGCGAAACGCTGGCGCTGGCAGACCAGATGCTAGAAATCGTCCCCGAATCGCCGTTGGGGCTTGACGCTCGGCGGCGAGCTTGGATGGAGGTTGGTGCCGAAACGCCTACCTTGGACGATTTAGAAGCGGGGCAGGTTTGGACGCTTGACGAATTAGGTAACGAGGCCGGGGAGTCGGGCGACGTTCAAGCACAGGACACCGACGGTGAAGATGAGTCGCGTTTTGTGCTGTGGGTAGACGGCGTCGGCGGGTACCTGGTGTGTCTGGGAGGCGAGATCACAATCGGTCAAGCCGTTCCGGGCACCGATGTCGAGGTACCCATCCAAGGCGACCTGTCGCGACAACATGCTCGGATTCGTCGAGATGACGGGTACTTGATCGAACCACTGCAGCGCGTTCGCATCGACGGCAAAGACGTTCGGGAGACAACGCTGCTTTCGGACGGTGACGAGATTGAGTTGGGCGAAGGCGTCCGCATGCGATTCCGGCAGCCTCATGCACTAAGCGCTACCGCTCGATTGGAGCTTGTTTCGGGCCATCGCACACAACCGTCGGCAGATGGAATCCTGCTGATGGCCGAATCGTGCGTGATGGGGCCGAAATGGCAGAACCATGTGATCTGCCGCGATTGGTCCAGCGACGTGGTGCTGTACCGTTGCGAAGGCGAGC
>CAZUAH010000169.1:0-25164 GCA_964617665.1 uncultured Pirellulaceae bacterium | reverse complement strand
ATCCGTGCTGCTGCATACCTACGCCATTGGCGAGCGGAAGCCGACCTATTACACACAAATCCACTTCCACTGGCCGGACAGGCAATTTCGACTGGAAGTGTATCCGCAAGGGATTTTCGCGAAACTGCGCAAGTTCTTGGGGATGGAACACATCCAGACCGGCTCGGAAGACTTCGATCATCAATACGTCATCAGCGGCAGCGATCCTGATGCGGTGCGACGTTTCCTCAACTACCACGTAATGCTTGCCATTCAACAACTACGAACGGCAGGCAGAACCAACGATATCTACGTATCGCTGGTACGCGGACATTTCCTGGTCAGAAAACAGCGCCCGATCGATGACTACGAAGAACTCCGGCTGGTCACGGACTTGGCCCTGGGACTGTATGAGCAGGCTTTGCTTACCCGCACGGACGGCATCACGTTCCTCGAACAGGTCCTGCACGCCGGCGCGGACGGCATCACGTTCATCGAGCAGGAAGCTTCATTTTCGCTGGACGAGGCGATTTGCCGGATTTGCGGCGAGCCGGTCACCGGCGACGCCGCCGTATGCTGTCGCTGCAGGACACCGCACCATCGCGAGTGTTGGCAATACTACGGTGCATGCTCGACATATGGCTGTGGGGAAACGAAGCACGTGGCGACCAAGATGGACTCGCGCCGCGCTGTGACCCGCGTCTGAGGGCGCGTACAAGACTCGTTCAAGCGAAAAACGAGGGCACAAGTCGAACTCATATAGACAAATTTCACGGGCACAGATCCCTGTCGCCCAAGCACAACGCGCATATGCTCCAAAGGGAGCTTTGCATTGGACGGGCAATCAGATGTCGGTTTCCGCGCGACCGTTGCGGCTTGGTGACTGGAGAGGTAGAGTGGTTGCGCGAATTGGGAGCTTAATCGCTGCGCGAAAGAAGAAGGGAGGCGCACGTGTGTCGAACAGTTCTTTGCTGGTTGTTGGTTCTGTTGGTCATGTTCTCTTGTTCTGCCGTGCAGGCCGAAGTGGTTCCGCGCCGGGGCGTGCAGGATGTGTGGAACGAGGAGTATCAAGAGTTGGCTGGACAGATCGGCCGACTGAAGAGCTGGAACGGTGTGCCGCGCGAGCGGCTGCGGGCCGAAGCCCTGGACCCGCAGGCGCTGACTTGGATCGGCGACGAGGATCCGCTCGGTATTGTCCTTCGTAGAACCAGCGCCCTCCTGCGGCACTTTCAGAAAGAGGGGCGAGTTGCGGCCTCTCTGCTCGCGAAGTTTTCGACGCGGCTAGAGCAACTGGCCGCCTCGGCAGAATCGACGTCGGACGCCGAGTCGCGCAAGTCACTCTTTTTTCAGGCGTGCCGACTGCGGCGCGAGATCGCGATGGCGAATCCGCTACTCGACTTCGATCATATCGTCTGCATGCTCGAACAGCCCGGTGACCGCCGGTTTGTCGAGCAGGCCCGGGCGTGTTTTCCGGGTCACAGCAGGGGAGGAGGACCGATCGTCGTTCGCGACTTCAAGTCCCAAGCCACGATCGAAAAACCGTTGGCCGGAGTGCCGGTGACGTCCGGACCCTGGCAGGGCAAGGAACTGACCGGGTACTTCTCGGGCTTGGAACTCAGCTACGATGCCGCGTGCCTTCTTCTGGCCGCCACGACCGACACTGACGTTTGGCGTATCTTCCGATTCAAACTGGCCTCCAAACGGCTCGAGCAACTGACCGACGGACCGGACGACGATTTCGACCCGCACGAGCTTCCATCGGGCCGGATCGTTTTCACCTCGACGCGGCGTGGCGGTGTCGGTCGTTGTGTGATTGTGCCGCAAGCTCAGACCTACACGCTGCACTCGATGGAGCCGGACGGATCGGACGTGGTCTGCCTCAGTTTCCACGAAACGAACGAATGGCAGCCCACACTGAGCCACACCGGAAAGATCGTCTACACTCGCTGGGACTACGTGGACCGGCACTGGGGCACGGCCCATCACTTCTGGCAGTGTTTTCCCGACGGGCGCGATCCGAGAAACTACCACGGCAACTATCCCCTGCCCTGGTCGGCCATGCCCGAGGAAGTTCCGCCCGAGCAATACGGGAAGGGGAACCTGGGCTACGGGCGCAAGTTGCGACCCGACGCTGAAATCGCGTTCCGCCCCGTGCCCGATTCGCCAAGGTATACGGCCACGGCCATAGGGCACCACGAGGGTTTTTCGGGCAGTCTTGTCCTGCTCGACCCGCGAATTGTCGACGACGGCAAGATGGCCCAACTCAAGCGCATCACGCCGGAGTACTTTTTCCCCGAAGTGGAACCCCTGGCGACCTACGCCTACGGCACGGCGTGGCCGTTGAGCGAAGATTTCTATCTCTGCAACTTTAACTTCGGGCTCTACCTGCTCGACCGTTTCGGCAATCGGGTCGTGATCTACGATCCGGGCCCGGGACCCTACCGCGTGCGGGACCCGTTTCCCTTGCGGCCGCGTCGGATGCCGCCCGAGGTGCCGGTCAGAACCTGGCAAGGCAAACGCGAAGCCTTGGCCGACTATCATCGGGCCGTAATTAGTGTGGCGAACGTATACGACACCGACGGACCGGGTAGGATGCCCGATGGAGTCGATGTCAAGTGGATGCGGATCGTCCAGGTCATTCCCCAAATGCAGGACAACTGGTTCAGCCTGGAATCCGTGTCACAGGTTTCGTTCGCTACCGATTCGATCGGCCGCGTCCCGCTGGGGGTCGTGCCGGTGGAAGAGGACGGCAGTGTCTATTGCGAAGCGCCGGTCGGAAAGGCCATCTATTTTCAATTGCTGGACGAGCGGGGCATGGCTGTCCATTCGATGAGGTCGGCCACCTTTGTGCATCCCGGCGAACATCTGTCTTGCCAGGGATGTCACGAAGACCGTTGGGCGGGAACCCTGCGGCCCCAATTGCAGCCCATGGCGCTAACGCGCCCGCCGTCGAAGATTGTTCCGGAAGTCTCCAGCGGCGCGATTCCTTTCAATTACATTCAATTAGTCAAAGCGCCCGTGTTCGACAAGAAGTGCGTGTCGTGCCACCAGGAGCACCCCAAGGCGCCGGACATGAGTTACGCTTCGCTTGCTCGAAACGACTTGGCGTTCAGCTACCCGGGCGAAAACCCGGCCTTGGAGACTTGGGGCGTCGGCGGTTCCCGGACCACACCGGGCCGTTTTGGCGCGCGAGCCTCGGGTATCATGAAGTCGCTGACCACCAAGGATTACCACAAGGACCTGGACATGTCGGATGATGACTGGCGACGGCTGACTCTCTGGCTCGATCTGAATTCCAACGAAATCGGCTGGATCGGCAACGATCGCAGCCAGACCGCCGCCCAAAAGGCCGGTCAGGCCCTGTGGCCGCCTGTCGACATGGATCGCTCAAATCCCACGGGCGTGGAACACGCATATCCCGTCGCCACGGCCGGGGTGAAATGAAACGCAATCATGTCTATTCGCCTCCTACCGCAAGGAGGTCTCTGACACCGGGTTCCCGGCGATGGATGACTCTCTTGAGCGAGGAGAGGATCTTCTGATAGTCAGGGTCATCCTTCCTCGCAAACACAGGCTTGCCATCTGCCGCTTTACAGAGTTCCCATCCACCTTCGCCTTTTGCCAGCGGCGCCTGCAATGCGGCGCTGTGGTCCGGGTTCGATAGGTTCAGGTGCCGCACCCGCATGCCGCTGCGGGCAACGCCCCACTGACCAGGACGGTATTCGCCGACGTGAACCGTTGAATGATGCTCGTTCAGGCCTGATTTCGTGTCAGGGCTGTCGTTACGGTGACAACTGGCACAGCGCTTCTGGTGAACCGCGGCCATCTCCTGCCGCGCCGGCTCTTCGAGCAGCGTAGGCGATCGCTGGCGGCAATGGCCGTAGAAGGGAACGTTGGAGTCGATCCATAGGAAGACGGCCAACTGTTCCTCGAAGGTCATTTGCTCTTCCTCAGAGGAGACTTGTCTCTTGCAGTGCGTGGGATCCTGAATATGTTTTGTCAATTTGCTCAATAGACTGCCCCTGCTTAGCGGCGCCTGCTCGTCTAAATCATTGCTGGGCTGAGCGTGGGTACTGCCCGTACCCGGCGTGAAGTGCACAAGCATCCTATCTGTCAGTTCCATGTAGGACAGGTTGTACACCGTCGTCCTGTCGCCGGCCAGGTTCAGATTGGCTTTCGGGTTGGGGCCGCTGTGACATTCGGTGCAATACTTATCCAGGATGGGCTGAACCGTAACTTCATATTCGATGATGCCATTGGTTCCCCAGTCAGGCATCTGTGGCCGCACGGCGCGTTTGCGTCCGGCAATCGGCGACACAGCTTCGTCAGGAGGCGCGTCGATGCCTTTGCGCTGTTCGTGACAGCCAATGCAACTGCGGACTTCTCCGGGCATGGCATGAAAATCAGACCCCTGGGTCATCAGCATCCTGCCGTCTTTGTCGAGTATATGAAAATAGAGACTGCGCAGGGCGGGCACTTCGAAATGAGCTGAACCGTCCTTCTCGATCGGGACCAGCCCAACGACTCGGTTGGCGTACCAGATCGTGCCCACACCCATGGAACCGCCCCTGCCGCTGGACTGGATGACCTGTTCCATGACCGCCAAGTACGCGGCGCGGCCACGTTCGACCTCTGGTTCGATGCCCTGGTAAACATCGTACAACAACATCGTTGCCTTCTGGCTCCAGTCCGGGTCAGCCAGCATCTGCTCGAACAAGTCGACGTTGGGGGTCCATTCGGCGGTCCGACTGCGGTCCCGGATGATCGGCGGCCTGGGCCGGGCTGCGAACACCTGTGCAGAATGGACACCTTTATCGCCAGCGGTTTCCAGGATGCATTTCTTGTTGCCCGATCGATCCAGCAGGTAGAGCCCCACTTTTCTGTCGGCACGCCCTCCGTAGGACACGAGAAAGAGCTGTTCGTTCAGAGGCTGTGCGTCCTGGTAGGCCCAGACCGGCGGCCTGTCGCCAACCGACGCCGTGTCGTGAGTCAAGCGGCGGAAACCGAGACCATCGGCCGCTTCCTTGCCATTGGCATTCCACAGTAGGCCGATCAGTCCAGTAAGATGCGCGTGATGAGGGCCAAACACAGAAACCACCTCCGGCCGACCAGGAACCTGTCGGGGCCGGCACATGGAACGGGGGTCAATGACCGTGTTACCGAAGTACAGGTCCATCGCCGTACCGTCCGGGTTCTGCGTCCAGATCGCGTGACGATTGAATACGTTCTTGTTCACGCCGTAGTCCCAGCGAGTGAACATGATTTTCCCGTTATCCATGACGCTCGGCGACGTATCGATTGTCAGGTTCGCCGAAGCGACTTTCCGGTTTCCGCCTTCCGGGCCGCAGACGAAGAGCAATTGCCGCTGCCCATTGCCTTTGCACGGTGACTTGCCGTCTTCGAAATCGAAAAAGACCAGCCGGCCGTCGGGCATTTCGCATGGCGACTGACCTGATTGGAGCGTCCGCAGGTTCCTCCCGTCGATATCCACGGCGCTGATATCGCCGCCGCCGCCGATATAGATGGTGTTTCCATCCCAGGACAAACTGATTTCGTGGGCAATGCCAGGATTGTGAACAACAGTACGGACTTTCTTCGTCTGGGGATCAAACACGCGAATGGATGCCTGGTCAGTTCCGGCGTCAACAAACATCATCGAGTCATAACCATAGGTAGGCCGTTCAAGGAACAGCACTTCCGGCAACTCACCTATGGTCTGATCCCACATGCCTTCCATCTTCTCGGCGGCTGCAAACACTTCTTCGACCATGGGTTCACCGGTGGACACGATCGTGGCGAGCAGTGGCTTCACGAGTGATTCCAGTTCCGCCAGTCGCGCCGCGTGACGGTCACCTGCCGAAGACGTAGGATAGTTCTCCAACGCCTCTTCGATCGCCGGAACAATCCGGCCCCTGGAATCCACGGCGGCGTGTTCGACCCCTGCCATGGGCTCGGGGTGGAACTTCATGGCCAGCAAACGCTGAAGGGAATCCTGGTAGCAGATAAGGTCCGTACCCTTTGCGATGGCCTCCCGCAACGGCACACTCCCTTTCAGCGAATTCGGCAGTGGGACGATCCGGCTCGCACCAGCGATAAACTTCGATCGGATCCACTGGTCCAGGACATCGCCCTTCCTGTTGAATATCTCGGCGGTTTCCTTGCCGCAGAAAGTCTCGGCCAGCGCTATTTCGCGACGCTCGCGGGGCGCTTCGAAAGCCGCATAAAGAGCGCTCCATACGGACTGAAAGTCGTTCGCACCGCCGGGTTTCTCCAAAAGGCTGTCCCGCGTCGCAACCAGGGACTCCAGCCAGACGGCCTTCTTCACGAACCAATTTGGAGGGTCCGGGTGCTCGCGATAGTAGGGCAGGTCAGTTGACTTGTTGATCTCCAGCGGGCGCCACAATTGCTCGAACCCAACCTCGTGTCGGAGATTCGGATGCATTCCATAAACCGAGAACGCGAATCCGTAATCATGTCGGTTATTGGTAAACTTTGCGAAGAAGTGGTTCTTTCCTTCTCTGAGTTGGACCTTGGCTTTCTGCGGCATATTGCCACTGCTGCCCTGTCCGCCCCACTTCAATATCTGCTGGCCATTGATCCACCACGTGTATCGTCCGGTGCGGCGCCAGTACTCCATGCCATAGTTGTCCATGCGTCTGTCACTCTCTGGAGCCCGGATGATGCAGTCGATCTCAATCGCGATGGGTCGGTTCGCGGTGATTCCCCGGTAGACGTACTGTGTCTCTCCGGCAGACGGCGCCGGCCCGCGGGGAAACTGCTGGTAGTAGCCGTCGATCCATTCGGCTTGTTTGACCCAACTCCGCAGGGCTTCTGGTGTCATGGGAAAATTGGGCGCCGGATATATTTTGTCGAGCATGGGCTGTGCGCCGCGCGCCAGTGTTTCCTTCTCCACGTCGAAGATATGCCTGCAACTGGACTCAACATTGTCCATCCAATTGAGCAGAGGACCTTGGTCGCGAAACGGACCTATCCTGTACCACGGCCCCAACGCAACATCTGCATCGGCCAGAGCCTTGCCTGCGGCATCTTGATTGCCCCGCTCAGCAAGTAGCGTGTTACCTATCTGACGCGCCGCATCCGTAAACGATTCGTCTGCCAGAATTGATGAAACAAGCAGATGCAGGCAGACTAACGAAGCGAGGATCCTCATCATTGGCAAGACCTCCATTCTTTCCCTGTAACCGTTCGCGGGGCTCAAATCTGTCTGAGTCCACCGTACGCTAAGCGGTGCAAGCTGCATTTTCATTGAAGGCAGTTGGCGTTGTCAAGATTTCCTTGGGGTGGGCAAGTCGAGGCAGATCTTGCCCGGCGGCAACGAACAGTGAGGTCCGTGGAAAACCGTCTTCTCGCATTCGCGGCCTTCATATCGGATCTTCGTAATATCGAGCTCTCCCTTTGCAGTTGCTCGTCTCACTCGATCTGAACCAACTCGATCAGAATGCCGTCCGGGTCGACGGCGCAGACGACTCCCGCCGCGTCCGGCGCAGCAATCGGGTCGCTCAGGAACCTCACCCCGTCCGCCTTCAATCGCTTGAAGGTCTCTGGCACGTTTTCGACAAAGACGGTGAGCCAGCGCACTCCGGCTGCGAACTTGTCGGAACGTCGGGGCGGAGGCGAGTCGATATCCATTAGCTTGATGAGCGTGTTGCCCGCACGCAAGCGGACGTGCCGGAACCCGCGCGGCGCCAGGACCGCACCGACCGCCACTTTGTCGGGAATCTCAAGGTCCTGGACGATCTCCAGTCCCAACTGCTCGTGATAGAAACGCAGCGACTCCTCGAAGTGGCTGCACACAATGGCGATGTCCACACGCGGATGAGTCAGTTTCAACTTGGCCGCCGCCCTCTCCGGTCGCCGACGGGCTCCTTTTGCCGCGGTGCGCTGAGGCTCTGCCGATTCCCCTTGCCCGGCCACGAGCGACATTGCTGCCGCACATCCGATAAACTCGCGTCGTCTCATAGTTTTCTCTCCGAAATTGTCACAGAAAGGAGATTCGATTCTTCATCAACAAAGCTGATTCTAACGACGAGTAACTGGTGGTTCAAAGGCAACATGAGCGGAACAGGTTTCGCTTTCGTGTCTCAGAGGCTACTTGGAGAGGCGCATCGGTGCCGCGATTTTCGTATATTGCTGGTAACCATGCACCGCCAATAGGAGCATTACTGATGTCAGTACCTGGAACCGCGGGAAAAGTCCTCGCCGTTGATTTGACGACGGGAAGCCGACGGATCGAACGGCCCGACGACGAAATCTACTTGACCTACATCGGTGGCTATGGGCTGGGAGCGTATTACGTTTATCGAATGCAGCGTCCCGGGGCACTTCCGCTGGGACCTGACAACACGTTGGGATTTTTCGCCGGCCTGTTGACGGGAACCAAAGGCATGACCAGCAATCGCTACGCGGTGGTCGGGCGAAGCCCGAAAACCGGCGGTTGGGGTGATGCCAATTCTGGCGGCACGTTTGGGCCCATGATGAAGTCATCCGGGCTGGACGGCATTCTGTTGACCGGGGCCAGTGACAAGCCGATTTACTTGCTGTGGAGCGAAGGCAAGGCCGAGTTGCTTCCTGCCGACGACCTTTGGGGCCTCGACACGACCGAGACGGACGATCGGCTTACGGACCGCCACGGGCCGAACGCCAGGGCCGCCTGCATTGGGTCGGCCGGAGAACGGCAAAGCCTGTTATCGTGTATCATCAACGAGAAGGGGCGAGCGGCAGGGCGTAGCGGTCTGGGCGCCGTGATGGGCTCCAAGAAACTCAAAGCGGTTGTCGTCGTCGGGCCCGGCGCGGCCGATCTACCCATCGCCGACCCGGACGGCTACAAGCAGGCCTTGGATAGGCACCGCGAATTCTTGAAAACGACTACTCGATGGACGGTCATGCGACAATTCGGCACTTGCGGAGCGCTGGCCGGACTGACCGCGATGGCCGACACACCGGTTAAGAACTGGGCCGGTGTTGGCGAGGTTGACTTCCCCACCGCCGCGAAAATCAGTGACGATGAAGTGATCGCATTGCAGCAGAAGAAGTATGCCTGCTGGCGATGTCCCCTGGGTTGCGGCGGCCTAACAGAAGTCCCGGACGGGCCATATGCGGCTAGCGGGCACAAGCCCGAGTACGAGACTTTGGGAGCCTTCGGCGCGATGTGCCTGAACGACGATTTGGCGTCGATCCACCTGTGCAACGATCTGTGCAATCGCAACGGGTTGGACACAATCGGCACAGGCGCCACAGCGGCGTTTGCTATCGAGTGCTTCGAACGCGGCCTGATCGGGCCGCAAGAGACTGACGGGCTTGAGCTTCGTTGGGGTAACGCCGAGGCGATCGTCGGACTGACTCGCAAGATCGCGATGCGAGAAGGAGTCGGCGAACTGTTTGCCGACGGAACGAAGCGGGCGGCCGAACGCATTGGGCAAGGTGCGGAAGCCTACGCGATGCAAGTAGGTGGGGAAGAACTGCCAATGCATGACCCGCGGCTTGTGCCGAGCGCGGCTACGACTTACAAGATGGACGCCACGCCGGGCCGCCACACGCAAGTCAGCACATGGATCTCCGAACTCAGCTCGGGACCTCCGGGTCTGGTCGAGGAACCCCAGCCGCAGCACCATTATCCTGGCAAGGGCAAACTGCACGTGAGAATGAACAGCTATTTCCACATCGCCCAGTGTGCCGGGATGTGCAACTTTGCCACATTAGCGCTGAAGCCCGATGTGCTGACCGACTCGCTGACCCATGTGACTGGTCACGAATTCACGCTGGACGACGTGCTGACGCGTGGGGAACGAATTGCCGCACTACGGA
The DNA here is from genome assembly GCA_964617665.1 of uncultured Pirellulaceae bacterium. Taxonomy (GTDB): domain Bacteria; phylum Planctomycetota; class Planctomycetia; order Pirellulales; family Pirellulaceae; genus JADHUC01. The sequence continues at coordinate 15,360 of CAZUAH010000169.1, read as the reverse complement.
TGGCTTTCAACCTCCGCGAAGGCGTCCGCAACGTCGATTTCGAGCTTTCCGACAGAGTGATCGGCAAGCCGCCGTTACCCGAGGGTAAGACGGCGGGTCGGACTGTCGAGATCGACGTCCAGGTCCGGGATTATCTTGAAGCCATCGGATGGGATCCGCAAACGGGCGTACCCACCAAGGAAACACTCGAAAGATTAGGACTGGATTTCGTCAGCGCGGATCTCCACGGAGTGTGAGGACTTGATCAGCCTCTTGAGCCTCTAGAATTGCCAACAGGGAGAATCGAAGCATGCTAACACAAGACCAAACCAAGATCGCCCCGACCTTTGCCGCCCTTGCGATGGGGCTGCTCGTTTTCTCAGCAGCTGTCGCCGCCATACCCAACCCACTGCCGGACCCGGACGGCAAGCCAGCGGATAGTACGAAGCCGGTGAAGGTGTTCGTCTTGATGGGGCAATCCAACATGGTCGGCATGGGAGACATCAGCGGTGGCACTTCACGGTGGGGCAAACAATTCCTCGACCCCGTCGTTTCTGTCTATCCAGGTGACTACTCGCCCCAGGCCGACTACGACAGCTTGAGCCCGATCAAGACGATGGAGCTGCCGGCATTCGGCGGCGTCAGGCCCACGCCTTATCCTGGTGGGGGAACCCATGTGGTACGGGGTCACATCCAAATGGACGCGACAGGCGTGTATCGCTTCAAGCCCGGCTATCAGGCGTCCACCCACAACATCATGGAGGTTGACGGCGGGGAGGTGCATCGAAGAAAAGTCGGCAAGGCCCCGGTGTATACCGACATCAAATTGACCGCTGGCAAGAAGGTTCCTTTCAAAATTACCTACCTGACCGACGCGGCCAATGGCCTGGGCTGGGTCCAGCGAACCGACATTCCTGGAACGCTTGAGACCGTTGTGAAACAGGACGGCAAGTTCCCGCACCTGGTGGATGACGAGGGCAACTGGACCGTGCGTAACGACGTAACGTACAAGGGAGTGATCTCGGCCATCGGGCACGGCCCGCTGACACCTGGCATCCAGGGCAACACCATCGGGCCAGAGATGGGCTTCGGGCATGTCATGGGCTACTACTACGACGAGCCGGTGTTGATCATCAAGGCATCGATCGGGAACCGGAGTTTGGGATGGGATATCTTGCCTCCCGGCAGCGAACGGTTCACTTACGACGGCCGAGTGTACGCTGGCTACAAAGACACGCCTTCGTCGTGGGTGGAGGGCGAGCCGAAGAAGGTCGTGAACTGGTACGCCGGCAAACAGTACGACGATTACGTCCAAGCGACGCACGAGGTTCTGGATGACTTCGACACACTGTTCCCGCAATACAAGGACCAGGGCTACGAGATTGCCGGCTTTGCGTGGTGGCAAGGGCACAAAGACGGGAACCCGGCCCACGCCAGTCGCTACGAGCAGAATCTTGTCCACCTGATCAAGACGCTACGCAAAGAGTTCGACGCGCCGGAGGCTCCGTTCGTGCTCGGTACCATCGGATTCGGCGGCTGGGAAATGCAAGGCCCTCACCTGACCGTGGCCAACGCCCAGTTAGCTGTCAGCGGAGATAAGGGCAATTACCCGGAGTTCAAGGGCAACGTGCAGACCGTCGAAACCCGCGATTTCTGGCGATCGGTCGAGCAGTCGCCACGGAACCAAGGCTATCACTACAACCGCAACGCCGAGACCTACATGCTGGTCGGTGATGCGTTTGGCCGGGGGATGGTGAAACTCTTGAACCGAGACAAGAACTGAAAGGCCTCTGTTGTGGGGCGGTCTCCACAGTGCGGTCGAATGCCGGAAGGAACCCGCGTTCTGGCGAACGCAGGTACGGCCGATTTGTGTTTTGAAACGGCCTTGTGTTCATTTCTTCTTCTCGCCTTTCTTGCGTTTGGTCTTGGCCGGGGCATCTGTCCTCGGAAGCCACTCTGCCAGTTTCGCTTTCACGGCGGTGAACTTGGGCTCCTCAGCGAGATTCGTCCACTCGTGCGGATCATTGTCTTGATCGTAGAGTTCTTCGCCGCCGTCGGCGTAGCGGATGTAACGCCAACGTTCGCTGCAGACGGCGTGATTGCCTTGCAAGTAGGTGACTAGTGCCGGTCGCTCCCAAGTTTGATTCGGGTCTTTCAGGAGCGGCACCAGGCTTGCGCCCTCCAACTCCGCAGACTGAGGCAGAGCGCACAGTTCGTTCAACGTCGGAAAGAGATCGACGAAACTCACCGGCCGCGATGTGTGAGTTTCCGCACGCGTGACGCCGGGCGCCACAATGATCAATGGCAGGCGAGTGGATCGGGCCCACAGTGTCATCTTGTGCAGGTGTTGCTTCTCGCCAAAGTGCCAGCCGTTATCCGACCAGAAGACGATGATCGTGTTCTTCGCCGCCGGACTGGCATCCAGGGCATCCAAGAGCCGTCCGACCATCACGTCGCAGAAGGTGACACTTGCCAGATACGCCTGCAATATGCGTTGGTATTGCCCGGATCGCCTGACCAACTCGAAGTCGCCACGCCGCTGCTCGGCGATACGGCGGCCGGCCTCGGGCACGTCGTCCAGGTCATCTTCCTTTACCGGTGGCGGGGTAATGTCGTCCGAAGGATACATTTCGAAATGCTTGCGCGGCGCGTACCAGGGCAAGTGAGGCCGGTAGATGCCCGCGGCAAGAAAGAACGGTTGCTTGGGCGAATCGCCGAAGAACCTCTCGGCCCATTGGACCATCTGGCCGTCTCCCATGTCATTATCCGGCTTGTCGAAAGGCCCCCAATCGAACTCTCTCGCATTCCGTGGCGGCCGAGCGAGCGTTTTCACTTCGGGCAAACCGTTCAGCGGAAACCCGTCCGGCCACGCGAAGTTGTTCACATCTTCTCCCCTGGAAAGCCTTGCCTGGTAATGCCCGTTGAAGACCTGATCGAAGTACTCATTCCAGTCGGTCAGGCGGTTGAAGCCAGGCATGTGATGGTAGACCTTGCCACCACCGGCCGTGTAGTAGCCGTTCGCCTTGAAGTGCTGTGGAATCGAGGCGACGCCCGGCATGACTTCGTGCCAGACGGGAGCGTTATTGTATATACCAGTGCTGCTCGGACGTCGTCCCGTGAACGTCGCCACGCGCGATGGATTGCATACCGGCGCAGCGCAATGGGCGTTGACGAACAGCAGCCCTCGCCGCGCCAGCCGATCGATATTCGGCGTCTTCACGTCCGGATGCCCACCCAGGCAGCCGACCCAGTCGTTCAGATCGTCGGCGATGATCATCAGAACGTTCGGACGTGCCGGCGTGTGCATATTGGCGGCCTGCAATCCGGCCGCCATAAACGCCAGCAGCGTGGCAAGAATGAGGATGGCTGGTCTCATGATGCTCCTGACCTGTAAGGCAACTCGCAAAAAATGGGCCTATCCCTGGCCGCACTCGCTAGAGTGCGGAAGTTTCCGCGTCCTGGCGAACGCAGCTACGATGTTGGGTAGCTCATCCGGCGTCGGCTTGGCTAAGCGAGCGACAGTTTGGAGTTTACCCAGAGTTAGCCGGAACGCTCTAAGTCACCGATTCGTATGCGAGCCGAAACGCCGTACACTATCGCCTTGCCGCTCACAAGAACGTGGGCCAGTGGCCCCGCATTGATCTACACTACCACGTGGCATCGATCGTCGTCTTCTCCAAGAGACCATTCTATAGCAAGCCGCCTTGGCTGTCTGGCTTGTTCACTGCCCATCCACAAAAACGCCTGCCCTTCCAATCTGAGAGCCCTATGCTTGATTGCGGCTAGGGCTCGACACAGGGGCACGTGACAGCCACACTCGCAAACGCGATAATCGTCACAAATGAGCAACCGCTTTGGTCGGCTTGCTCGCCAAGCCGCATCCTTCTGTGATAAGCACTCGTGCAGGAGTTTTTCGACCTCATTAGCCGTTTTGGCGCTAGCCACGGTTTCTTCAATTAACTGAAAACTCTTGCATGAGTGCTTAGTTTTCCGGAACAAGAAGTTTCATGACAACCAATTTCTCTCAGACCGCCGCCTACATTTGGTCGCTCGCTGACCTGCTGCGTGGTGATTTCAAGCAGTCCCAGTATGGGCGAGTGATTCTGCCATTCACGATTTTGCGTCGTTTGGAATGCGTGCTGGAGGCACGAAAGCCGCAAGTCTTGAAGCAGGTTGAAAAACTGAAGGGGATGAAAAAGCTGGAGGCGGAAGCTCGCGAGAAGTTCTTGCTCAAGGCCGCCAAGCAGTCGTTCTACAACACTTCGCCAATGGACTTGTCCAAGCTGGGCAGCGCCGACGTCAAGAGCAACCTGATTACCTACGTCGACAGTTTCTCCAAAGACGCTCGTGAAATCTTCGAGCATTTCAAGTTCGGTGAGTTCATCGCACAATTGCAGGACGCCAACCTGCTGTACAAAGTCGTGCAAAAGGTTGCCAAAACCGATCTCAGTCCCAAAGCGATCAGCAATCACGACATGGGCCTGGTGTTCGAGGAATTGATCCGGCGGTTTGCGGAATCCAGCAACGAGACCGCTGGAGAACACTTCACGCCGCGTGACATCGTCCGGTTGACCACTTCGCTGGTCTTCATGGAAGACGACGACGCTCTGACCGAATCGGGCATCATCCGCACCATCTACGATCCCACGGCGGGGACGGGCGGGTTTCTTTCCAGCGGCATGGAATACGTACACGAGCTGAACCCCGAAGCGGTGATGCGTGCCTTTGGTCAGGAACTGAACCCCGAGAGCTATGCGATCTGCAAAGGCGACATGTTGATCAAAGGCCAGGACGTCAGCCGCATCAAACTGGGCAACACGCTCAGCGACGACCAACTGTATGCCGACCGGTTCGACTACATGCTGTCCAATCCACCCTTCGGCGTCGACTGGAAGAAAGTCGAAAAAGACGTCAAAGACGAGCACAAATTGAAAGGGTTTGACGGCCGCTTTGGACCGGGGCTGCCGCGAGTCAGCGACGGATCGCTGCTGTTCCTGATGCACCTGATCAGCAAGATGCGAGACTACGATTCGTCATCCTCCAGCCGTTTGGGCGATAGCCCCGGTTGCCCTGAGCCGCAGGGCGATAGCCCCGGTTCCGACACATCACCCGCCCAAAAACCGGGGCTATCGCCCGTCGGCTCATCTCGATAGTTATTCCTCGAACGATCCTCAGCCGTTTTGGCGATAGCCACGGTTCCGTCTTATAATGCAGCGGCTAGAACCGGGGCTATCGCCCACACGGCTGAATACTGAGTGCAGGATATTCCATGGAAATCACTGACGAACCCGTTGGCTTTTTCATCACGTGGACTGTGTACGGCACGTTCCTGCAGGGCGATTCGCGTTGGTGGCGAAAGAAACATGCTGGCGAGCAACCACCCCAACCACTTCTCGAACAATGGCACCGTGATCGATTGAAACACGATGTCATTCTGCTAACCGAGGAACATCGAAAGGTTGTCGAATCGGAAGTCGAGTACCATTGCGAGAACCGCGGTTGGAAACTGTGGGTTGTGAACCCAAGGACGAACCACGTTCATGTTGTGGTTACGGCTCCCGGATACTCAGGCGACAAGGTTCGTGATCAACTGAAAGCGAATTGCACGCGCGGGATTAGAGAGATTGACACGCGTTTCGTGGATCGACCAGTTTGGACAACCAAAGGTGATGTTCAGTTTCTAGAGACCGACGATGATCTAGAGCAAGCCATTTTGTATGCTGGTGAAGCACAGGAACGAATGGAGCGTGGGAAATGATAAAGGGACTTGCTTGCGCAGAACTGAGCCGTTTGGGCGATAGCCCCGGTTATGTGCCGCGATGCCTGAAGGAACCGGCGTACGTGAAGGAACCGGGGCTATCGCCCTGCGGCTCAACAACCGCTCAACCGGGGCTATCGCCCAAACGACTCATTTTTTGGGAGGTCGTATGAACGCTGATTCGAAGGAAGCTGCTTTTCAACAGGACATCATCGACCAAATGGTCGCGGGGGGTTGGAAGCTGGGCGAACCGGCGAAGTACGATCGGAAACTGGCTCTCTACACCGAAGATTGCCTGCGGTACGTCAAAACGACTCAGCCCAAGACCTGGGAAAAGTACGAGAAGCTCTACCCCGCCAACCCCGAGCAAGCGTTCATCGACAAACTCGCTTCACAGCTTTCCAAAGCCGATCCGCAGGCGAGCGACAAACACTTGCGCACGTTTGGTACCCTCGGCGTGTTGCGTCATGAAATTCGCGACAAGTCGGCGTCGTTCAAAATGTGCCAGTTCAAACCCGAGCACGGTTTGAATCCCGATACGCTGGCCATGTACGAGGGCAACATTCTCCGCGTGGTACCGGAATTGATTTACAGCCCGTGGACAACCGGTGACGAGACACATGAGCCGCAGGGCGATAGCCCCGGTTCTGATACGAAAGATGCGACGGAACCGGGGCTATCGCCCAAACGGCTCACCCCAAAAACGCAAGACGCTCGCGCCAAGAAATGGCGGATCGACCTAGTGTTGTTCGTCAACGGCATCCCCGTCGCGACGATGGAACTGAAAAGCGAGTTCAAACAGGCGGTCGAGAATGCGATTCGCCAGTATAAGAAAACGCGACTGCCCAAAGACCCCGAAACGAACAAACCCGAACCTCTGTTGACATTCAAACGCGGTGCCCTGGTTCACTTTGCTGTCAGCCAGTACGAAGCCTACATGACGACGCGGCTGGCGGGTGCTGAGACAAGGTTCCTGCCGTTCAACAAAGGCACCAAGGACGGCGGCGCAGGCAATGACTCGCCCAAAGACATCGACGACTACGCCACCGGCTATTTGTGGAACGAAGTTCTGGCTCCCGCAAATCTGCTGCAGATTATCGGCCGCTTCATCCACCTGGAAATCAAAGCCGAAGAGGAATGGGACGGTCGCAAGACGAAGAAAGAAACTCTGATCTTCCCCCGCTATCACCAATGGGACCTGGTTCGCAGTCTTGTTCAAGCCAGCCGCGACGAAGGCCCCGGCCACAAATATCTGGCTCAGCACAGTGCCGGATCGGGCAAATCAAACAGCATCGCCTGGACGGCCCATCAACTCTCGTCGCTGTACAACGACAGCGGTGACAAGGTTTTCCACAGTGTGATCGTCGTCACCGACCGCACCGTGTTGGACGACCAACTGCAGGACACGATCTATCAGTTCGAGCACGCCGACGGAGTCGTCGGACGCATCAACCGCGACGAAGGCCAGGGATCAAAGTCAGAAAAACTGGCGGCGGCACTCGAAAGCAGTCAGCCAATTGTAATCGTGACGATCCAGACATTCCCACACGTGCTGAAAGCGATTGAAAGCAGCGTCAGCCTGAAAGAACGCTGCTACGCAATCATCGCCGACGAAGCCCACTCGTCGCAGTCGGGACGAACGGCCGGAAAGTTGAAGGAAGTATTGTCGACCGAGGCAAAAAATGGCCATTTGGGCGATAGCCCCGGTTCCGAGAACACAAAACCGGGGCTATCGCCCAAACGGCTCGATGCGGAAGAAGTCGAGGTCACCGCCGAAGACGCCTTGGCCGCCAGCGTTGAAGCTCGGAGAGGTTCGACCAACCTTAGCTACTACGCGTTCACGGCGACACCCAAGAGCAAAACGCTGGAACTATTCGGCCGCCGGCCCAAGCCGGATGAACCAGCGTCCAAGCAAAACAAACCCGAGGCGTTCCATGTCTACAGCATGCGTCAGGCGATCGAAGAGGACTACATCCTGGACGTGCTGAAGAACTACACCAGCTACAAGGTCGCCTACAACCTGGCCCAAAAGGTCGCCAAGCCCGACTACGAGGTTGATGCCAAGAAAGCCAAGGTCCGACTTGGCCAATGGGTCCGCTTGCACGATTACAACATCGCGCAAAAGGTGAAGGTAATCGTCGAGCACTACCGGCAAACGATCATGGGACTGCTGAACGGTCACGCCAAGGCGATGGTTGTGACGGGCTCACGCAAAGAGGCCGTGCGATACAAGCTGGAGTTCGACAAGTACATCAAGAAGAAAAGGTACAGCCAGTTGGTGGCGCTAGTCGCGTTCTCTGGCGAAGTTGAGTTCAAGAAAAACGATCCGAATGCCGAGGGCTTGCTGGGCGAGAGGTTCACCGAGAGCGGAATGAATCCGGGCCTCAAAGGCCGAGACATGCGCAGAGCATTCGATACGGGTGAATTCAACATAATGATCGTGGCCAAGAAATTCCAAACGGGTTTCGATCAACCCAAGCTGTGCGCGATGTACGTGGACAAGAAGCTGGGCGGTTTGGAATGTGTTCAGACGCTATCGCGATTGAACCGAACGTTTCCAGGCAAGGAAGATACGTATGTTCTGGATTTCGTTAACGATCCAGATGAAGTACTGGAGGCGTTTCAGGAGTACTATGAAACGGCCAAGCTGCTGGACGTGTCGGACCCCAATCTGATTTGGGACTTGTACGAAAAGCTACGAGCGACAGGTGTTTTTCTTTGGACCGAGGTTACGCAGTTCAGCGAAGTCTTCTTCGTCAAGAGCAAGAGCAACGCCGCAATCAGCAATGTCTGCCGCCCCGCCGTCGAACGTTGGCGGAGTCGTTTCCAACAGGCAAAGGCCGAATACGAAAAGCACAAAAAGCTGTTTGAACACGCCAAGTCGTTAGACGATCCAACGTTCATCGCAAACGCCGAAGGAGAAATGAAGGGCGCGAAGAAGGAGCTTGACGCTCTGGGCATCTTCAAAGCGGACCTCGTGTCGTTCACCAGATATTACGAATTCATGTCGCAGATCGTTGACTACGACAGCACGAACCTGGAAAAGCTGAACCTCTACGCGCGGCACCTGGCGCCGCTTCTTCGAGAAGAGGCACCCGAGGAAGATCCGATCGACCTAACATCGGTTGGCCTGAGTCATTACCGCCTATCCAAGATCAAGCAGCAGGACTTGATGTTGGTTAAAGAGGGTGGCGAAGGGATTCCTGGTGGCTACGACATCGGCAAAGGAAAACCGCGATCAAAGAAGGAGGAGTGGCTGTCCCAGATCATTGCCCGACTTAACGAGCTTTTTATTACTGACGGACTAACCGACCAAGACTTGATCAACTATGCGTATACGATCCGCGACAAGGTTCGCGAAAATGAACGAGTCATGGATCAGATCGCGAACAACTCGGCCGAACAGGCACTGCTAGGCGATTTTGCAGGAGCGCTCGATGACGCTGTCATGAGCAGTAGCGAGGTTCACCAGAACCAGATGATACAGTATCTCAACAGCCGGGAGCTGCAGTCAAAGTTCCAGCGTGTGATCTTTGATATGCTGCTCGCCGGAGGTGCCTAGTTGCAGAGGTCGACCGCATTGCCGTCACCTTTGATCTTCCAACCGCTAGGCTTCTCGAGTTTCGCGGCGGTGAAGCTGGGCGTCGCATTACCAGAGAATCCTATTGTGGGCACCCTGCGACTCGCACGAATGTGCGTTCGAGCGACGCAGACCTATCGACTGGGTAGTCACGGGTCGAGTTTTTCGCGTCAAGCCGTCCCTGGGATGGCTCCGATACTGACAACAGCGTGTTGTAACCGCAAGTCACACCGTGGCGGCTTTCTCCGCTGCGGTGTCTTCATTAGCCCATGTAATACGATGCTCAGGACACTTTTTCTCGCCATCGCCTCGGTGGTCGCATTGGCTCTGGTGGCTATCATACTCCTGGTTTCTCACTCGATTGAGCGGCAGAAGTAGAACACCCTATCGATGGAAGATGGGGCATTCCTGCCGTCTGAAGAGTGGTTCTACCACCGTGGGCAATGATTGGCCCGACGAAGACAGCCAAGGCCGGTCTTGATGGATGCCAACCAAGAAATCGTCTGCTGGAGGTGAGCGATGGCTGGGCAGTTGCGGCTTTTCTCTGGCCAAGACCCGCGCAAGACGCCTTCGCGACAGGAACTACTGGCACTGGTCCCCCGAGTGCACCCCAAATATGCGCCCGTGTGGAAGGGGATGTCGGAGGACGATCAAGCCGCTCTGGCCGGTTACTTTCTCCCTCGCCGATCGAAGAAGGAATTCATCGAACCGACTCGCCCGAAAGTCGTGAAATGGTATTGCCCGTTTGCATCACAGTGCCACTTTCCAAGCGGTCATCGCTACTGTATCAACGTCTACGTCGGCTGTTCGCACAACTGCCAGTATTGTTACGCTGCCGCCTACGAACCGGACAAGGCTGGTACCAAACGCGACTTTCAGCGGGGTATCGACCGAGACATGGAGGAACTCGACGCGTTTGACGTGCCTCCCGCACCGGTGCATCTGTCCAATAGCGTCGACGCCTTTCAGCCATTGGAACGAACAACCGGTCATACACGATACGCGCTTGAGCACATCCTTGCCCACCGTCAGCGATTCACTACGGTTACGATACTGACAAAGGACCCCATGCTGCCGATCGAAATGGGCTACGTAGACTTGTTCCGCGAATTGATGGCTATTCCCAAAACTCACCCCAAACGTGCAGAATTCGACGCTCGGAACGCTTCGGCCTTTCAAATCCACGTGAGCCTTGCCTTCTGGAACGATGAATCGCGAGCCGCTTACGATCCAGATGCCCCGAGCGTTGAGCAAAGGCAGGAAGGCGTTCGTCGACTGCGCGAGGCGGGGATTCCTGTGGTTCTGCGCATCGATCCACTGCTTCCACGTTCGCCACTTCCCACAAGTCCCAGCAAGACGCTACGAGACTGCGGTTTGGTCGAGGCTCAGACTATTGAGGATCTGCACAACCTGGTTCAGTTCGCCCGACGTGTCGGCGTGCGTCATGTGGTGTATTCGGTGCTGAAGATTGTCCAGCCCAGGGGGCGGAAACTCGCCGATTCGATGAAAGCGATGCTTGATGTCTACAAAACCCTGGCCGCGCCGGAGAAACTCGATTGGCACGGTGGCGCATGGCGTCTTCCGCGAGCAGTTGCGGACAAGCACGTTCTTCAAGACTTCCTACGAATCTGCCGCCGAGAAGGCGTGACAGCCAAGTTCTGCGCGCAGGATCTAGTGGAGACCTTGTAGCTGCTAACTCATTGCCGACATGCGTTTCGTTATCAGCCGTTCTCAGCGACGCTTGTCTCAGATTCCTGCGTCTTCGCCGAATTCTGTTCCTCGCTTCTCCGCGGTACGTCCTTCTCAACGGGTTCGCGCCGAAATCCGGACCATCGACCAGACCACGAAGGAAAAAACGCCGCTTGCTCGCGAGACATCACGCCAATCCGTACGTATCGGCGTTTGAGTGCAAAGACGACGGTGAAGTAAGCAGCCGTCGCGGCTCCATACACCAAGAGCCATTTTGCGATAGCCCCTCCGGGGACAAGGCCGTTCCGGACCAATATCACGGCCAGTCCGGCCGCGAGCAGCATCGCAACGAACGCTGCCAGATAGGTACGACGGACCAACGGGTTGAGATTGCGAGTTGACGGTTTTCCTTCATTTTCCGACTCTAGCCATGAATCAGGCAATCGCCCCGAGCCTGGAAAGAATGCGCTGGCTTCTTCTTCGGTCATCCACCCCAACCGCACAAATACCCACTTTGACATAAGCATTATCAAGACATAGGCGGCCACCGGAATCCCGCAAAACAACATCGCCAATAGGCCATCCGGGACACGCCGTGAACACCCCAACGCAATGCTGGCTACGACTGCACCGAACGCCGCCAACAGCGCAATGGCACCAACCCCCTGCTTTATCAACTGAAGGCGTGGTTTGACGCGTTTCCCTTCCATGTGCGCCGGAGGTGTCGCGCGGAAGCTCCTGTGCTTTGGTGGTTCCATAGAGCTGCTGAGCGCGCTGGCAAGGAAGATCGGCCCCGCGATAAAAGCATATAGAATCAGTCCCGTTTTCACCAACGCCGCTTCCATGCCGGCCAGCATGCTGCACACGACGATCACGCCGCCCATCACTAAGAAAAGCAGGGCTGAAAGAGCAAGCGAAACCGCATTGGTGCCCCGTCTCCCTCCCATGTGGACCTCCTGCGGTTCTATTCGCTGGCCCCAGCGACATCTTGGATTGCGCCCCGCGTGCCCGTACTAGAAGCACTTCCGCAAGAGCACGCTTGTTGAAGCTCCTCTCTTTAGCCGCATTGTAAGCTTTCGGATTCCACAGGCGAGTAGATCGGCGATTGGGGTTTGCATTTCAAGGGGCACATCTGGCGAACTGAAGCGAAAGACTCAGCCAGGATGGCGTCATAGGGTTCCATACGCATCGTGCCGGTTGCGTCGGCGAGCCAGTTCGCTTGCGTATTGGCGGCCGAGTGTGTCGGCGTGTTCCTTGGCCCAGTCGGTCAGTCTGGTATCGCCAGCAGGTGGCGAGTCGACATAAAGAAGTCCTGACATCAGTCCATCGATCTCTTCCCGCGTGATTACTACGTCGCGTTTCCATGCCCCAAGCAGTGAGGCGAACCAATAGCCGATCCCGGGCGGCACGCCTAAGATCGGACGCGATTTGCCGATGATCTGGCCGATCTGTTGCACCAGTTCGCGAAAAGTGAATGTCTCCGGACCGATGGCGTCGATGATTCGGTTCTCTTCGCTTTCCCCTTGTTCCACGGACAGTTTGGCCAGATCATCGACATAGATTGGCTGTAGTCTGTATTGCCCATCACCGAAAACGCCGAAGACGGGCAGCCTTCGCAACAGCCAGGCAATGTTGTTGATCAGAATGTCTTCCTTGCCAAACAGGACTGTAGGGCGAAGTATCGCATAAGAGATGCCTGATTCGATCAGCGCATGCTCAAGCTTTGCTTTGCCTGCGAAGTATTCCAGGTGCGAGTCCAATGACGGATTCGTGATGCTGACGTGCACCACTCGTTCGACGCCGGCCTCCATTGCAGCATCGAATAGCTTCAATGTGTTCTCTACCGCGCTCGAATGTTGGAAGTCGCGATGGTTGAAGCGGACCCAATACGTGTTGTGGAGGACCGACGCACCCTTCAAGGATTCGACCAACCCGCCCGGATCATCGAAGTTGAACGGAAACGCCTGGACCTGGTCGGACAGCGGGTTGTTTCGATGTGGCGAATTCGTCAAGGTGCGGACTGTGTGTCCACGGTCCAGCAGACGACGGGCAATATAGCTTCCCGAATAGCCGAAAGCCCCAGTTACGACGTGTATCTGACTCATGCTCCGCCTCCTCGGCAACGAAATCGACTCTGCACAACAAAACCGGATTTGGAGAACAGGGATAACCGGGTTTCCACCTCCAGATCGCCGAAAAGAGGCCGATTGTCGGTCTGTTCTTCGTTCGCCGAATTCCTGAGCACCTTCGGGAGCGTGAAGACAGCGCGATTAGCGCTACCTGGAATAACCGAGACAGGTTGCGGCGAATACGTGCCTGAGTGGGGCGTGAGCAAACTTGCCCTTGGCTGATTGCCAATTTAAGAGGCGACGTTAGCCCTGCGGCTGCGATGAGAGTCCCTTTCTTGCGCTGAACCGAGTTTTGAGGAGGCTGTGTCATGAAGTTTCGGAACAGTTCGTCCGCGTCGCGCGGCGATCGGACTCAGATGTCGGCGATGATTGACATTGTGTTTCTTCTGCTGGTCTTCTTTGTGATGACATTCAAAATCGTCGCGTTAGAGGGCGAATTCTTGATGAAAGCCCCTGTCGGGAAAGGGACAGCGGTCGCTGTTGAAGACATTCCTCCGGTGTGGATTCGGCTGACGGCTGAGGAGGATGGACGACTGGCTTCGATTCACGTCAACGACGTCGCCGTGGCGAACGTGGAAGGCCTACAGGAAGAGATCATTCGCATGACGGGAAAGTTGGATGAATCCCGCGCGGACAACGAGGGCCTTGAGGCAATACTGGATTGTGACTACGGACTGGCTTACGATCATGTCGTCCAAGCGATCGATGCCATCCGCGGATACAGAGACAGCACTGGGAATGTTGTGGATCTGATAGACAAGGTACGATTTGCCCCGACACGTACCTCCTAGAGTCGGATCCGTCATGCGCGCGGATGGAACTGCCGGTGCACCTTCTTCAGCCGCGACTGATCGACGTGTGTGTAGATCTGCGTGGTTTGAATGCTCGCGTGCCCCAACATTTCCTGGACTTGACGCAGGTCCGCCCCGCCGGCTAATAGGTGGGTTGCGAAGCTGTGGCGAAGCGTATGCGGACTGATCGATGGCGGAGCACCAACACGCGCGGCGTATCTCTTGACCAGTTCCCAGATCGCTTCGCGTCTAAGCATTCGGCCACGCCGTGACAGCAGCAGCCACGGTGGCGGGCTCGGCGAGCGAACCGCCAAGTCCGAACGCTCGTTCTCGAGGTAATCCACCACGGATTCAATTGATGCACGTCCTAAAGGCACCAGGCGCTGCTTGCCGCCTTTGCCTTGACACATGCAGAAACTCTCTTTGAGGTGAATGTCCTGCGTCTTCATGTTCGAGAGTTCCGACGCGCGGCAACCGGTGGCGTACAGCAGTTCGAGCATCGCCCGGTCGCGACGCCAGTAGGCATCGTAGGGGCGCGGTGCCTCGAGGAAACGAGCAACCATCTGCGGCGACAGCACCTCAGGCACGCGTTCCCATAGTTTCTGGCTGCCCAGCAACTCCGCCAGATTCTCTTGCAGAATGCCCTCCAATTGCAGATATCGGAAGAACATGCGGAGCGCCACAATGTGACGGGCGATACTGGCTGGTGCGAGCTTCTGGCGATGGAGCCAAGCGACGAAGTCGGATAAATCGCGGATAGTCAATGTGGGGATACGTTTAGAGCCATCGTCAAGCCATTTCTGCAACCGCCGGACATCACGGCGATAGGCCAGCACCGTGTTCTCGGCCAGATGACACTCGCTGCGGAGATAGTCCACAAACGCCGCGGACCAACGGTCGGCGGCGTCTCCACGCAGTTTGGGTTTGACTGGTTTCAACTTTGGTTTCTTGGGCGGCATTCTCGCTCGGCTCTATTTCTGGCGTCGATCGATTGTCATGTCCCTCCGGGGGGACTTACGAACCATCGTTTGTTTTCGGATAATCTGCCCAAGTGTCTTGATCCCATTCGTTGTTGGTGGGAGCCGCCAAGCCAGGTAACGCGAGAGTATTGCGATTGTACGGAATAGAGATTCGAGAAAGACCCTTTCCCTCCCATGCAAGACGTCATCGTCGAAAAACCTTACAGGTTCATTCCTCCGCACCGGGGCAACTGGTGGCCCACGGTGATCCAGCAGTTGAAGCTGTACGAGCGTCATCTGCGCAAGAATGAAGGCGTTGTCGATCACGAATGTCGGCACATTGAACGTTTGAGAGCGTCGCTGGACGCAGGACACGGCGTTCTGATCACGCCGAACCACTGCGGCACAGCGGACCCGCTTGTGATGGGCTGGGTGGCGGACGAGGCACGCACGCACGTGTACGCCATGGCCAGTT
>CAZUAH010000168.1:0-25245 GCA_964617665.1 uncultured Pirellulaceae bacterium | reverse complement strand
GTTCGGTCACTCCGAACGACGCTGAGACGGGAGGGCTAATTGACGCCTTACACCCAGAGTTAACAAATCGTGATCATCCAGACGGTTCGGCGTGAACCGAGAAAGTGAGGCGAGCAGTGCGTTGGCGACCACTCGTTCAGATATAAGAGAGGCGGCGTTGCCGCCGCCCGATGGGGTCGCCGGGTGGAGCCAGCGGCTTATGACCGCTTGGCCCTGAGTTCAACTCTCAGCGACTCCACTTGTCATCGTAGCTTTCGCTTGGCAGCGGTCAAGAGGATCTTCCGTGCCCAATCCGAGATCTTGCCGTCAGATGCCTGATTGAGTAGCTCACGATCGTCCTCTGACATGCGGATTCCCACGATGACAGACTTCCTGGAGCCATCCTCCAGGGTTGGCCTACCGCGTCCACGCTTTTCCTGTTTCGACTTCTTCTTTCCCA
Source organism: uncultured Pirellulaceae bacterium (assembly GCA_964617665.1). Lineage (GTDB taxonomy): Bacteria > Planctomycetota > Planctomycetia > Pirellulales > Pirellulaceae > JADHUC01. The sequence continues at coordinate 24,806 of CAZUAH010000168.1, read as the reverse complement.
CAACTTGTTTCCTCCAGTAGTGATTTCGGACAAATTCCGGAAATATTTGATGTTTAACAATAAACATCCCAACAAAGCATTGACATCTGCGAATAACTGTTTAACATTAAATGCAGAAGAACACAAGTGGGAGGGACGAAAATGGCCAATCGAATCAGTCACGAAAGCAGGAAACTCGTCTTGCGGATGCTCTGCGAGGGGAACTCGATCAGATCGACCAGCCGCGTCACTGGGCACCATAAGAACACGGTTGAGCGAGTGATACGCGAGTTCGGCCATGCCTCCGGTCTGTTCATGGATGACGTAATGCGTGACCTGCGATTGGAGCATTTGGAAATCGATGAAATGTGGACGTTCGTTGAGAAAAAACAGAAGCGGCTGACCGTCGATGAGAAAGCCCATCGTCACGACATCGGCGACATGTACTTGTGGACGTGCTTGGACAAAGAAACCAAGCTGATCCCCTCGTTCCTGGTTGGCAAGCGATCGGCTGACAATGCCCGTCGTCTGATGATGGATCTGTCCGGCCGTCTTCAGTTGCCGGCGCCCCACGCATCGGACAGTCACGCGTACATGACCGGCGGATACGTTCCTGTTGTCCAGGTCAGTACCGATGGTTTTGCAGCCTACCCGGAAGCCGTCGACATGGCTTTCGGTCCCTACGTTCGCTACGGCCAGATCATCAAGGACTACCGCTCATCTGATATGCCCGGCCGCTATGCTCCTGCCGAGATGGTTGCGACTGATCGCCGCCCGATACGGAACATGCAGGATCACGAGAAGTGGTCGATAGTCACGAGCCATGTTGAGCGCCACAATTTGACGATCCGCACATTCATGAAGCGATTCACCCGCCTGTCTCTCGGCTTCTCAAAGAAGCTGGAATGCCTCGAAGCGGCTGTGGCGATGTTTCTCGGATACTACAACTTCGTCTGGCGAACACGCCACACGGATCAGAGCGGACAGTCTGGCAAGCTTCGCCCCCCAGCGGCGATGCTTGCAGGAGTCACGGATCATCTGTGGAACTTCAATGAGTTCTACGACACCGTGCTCCAATACGGATAGTCTGGCATTTGTCAGAGGAACATTGTACCCCGAAAGGAGTTGCCGTAGACTGACGGGAGCATTGACTTGATGCGATCACGTCTTGAAGTGTGGGGAGTCACGACCCTTGCCATCAGACGCGGCGTGGGTCAATGCTCCCTTTTCTTTTGCGCGGAGGTTGGTCATGTCATGCTCGCACAGGGCTTATGGTTCGATGTTGATCTTGGTAGCGTTCATCGGGTGTGCTGCAAAGCCATCGCCCAGTTCTATCAAGCCTGCCAACCCGGACTTTAGAAACGTCTGCTGGGGAATGACGCTGGATGAAGTCAAGCAATTGGAGGATGCAGAACTGTTGTTTCATGACGAGGACACCGGATTAGGGATGTCATATCAGGCCGACATTGCCGGGTACGATGCGACCCTGTGGTATTTGTTCGTCGAGGGCAAGCTATGCCGCGCCCGTTACGAGTTCCAGCAGAAACACACTAACAAGAATCTGTACTTCGACGATTTTCGTTTCCTCAAGAGTTTGCTGGAAAAGAAGCATGGGACTCCATCTGTTGACGAATGGCTCTGGTTAAACGATTTGTTCAAGGGTGACAGCGATCGCTGGGGATTAGCATTGTCGTCTGGGCATGTGGAGTGCGGTGCGATCTGGGAGACCAAACAAGAGGAAATATCGCTGATCCTGTCTGGCGATAACTACGAGGTTTCTTTGGAAGCCGAATACGTATCCAATGCTCATCGATATCTTATTGAGCGGATGCAAGAATCTGAGCGATTGAAAAATCTCTAGCCGTTCAGTTTCCTAAGTCGGTCGATCTTCTATACAATGCAAAAGCCGCCATCGGGGGATAGCGGCTTTCTTAGTTGAGCCGGTGAGGCCCATGATCAGATGTCACCTGTCATGGTATCGCCTCTTGGCTTTCTGTCAAGTTCGAGGCGACCATGATCTACGCTTTGCGTTACTGGTGGCGTGTATTCAAAACGGCCTGCTGTGACTCCGCTAGGCATCTTGGATGGCGAGATTGGAAACGGTGCTCAATATGGTTGATAACCGCAATCGCGACATTCACGACGTTCTACTATGCTAGTGGAAGGAATACGCAGGCGACGGAAAATCGAGTGATGTGGGTACTGTGTGGATTGGCTGTAGTCGGTGCACTCTTCCTTGTTGTGTTCTTTGGGACAATGATCTTTGTTCCGCCTCGTCTGTACAAGGAACAGGAGACCGAGATAGCCAATCTACGCGGGGACGAAGAGAGCGATGCTTGGAGCGGTCCAGGAACTGGCACCTGGCCGTGACCTAACGTGTCATCCAAAATAGCCCACTACCATGATGATTTGCCGTTTCCCTTTCCCGGAGGCTACGTAGGTTATTTGGGCTACGAATTGAAGAACGAGTGTAGTGCCCATTCTCGGTATCAACACCGGTCGACCACACCCGATGCCATGTTCGTGCTCGCCGACAGATTCATCGCCTTCGATCACGCCCAACGAAAAGCATATTTGGTGGCTTTGGAAGGGGCCTCATCGAACGGTATCGATGCGTGGTTCGATCGGTGTGAGGATAGACTTCAAAACATGAGCGATCCTGAGCCGTGGAAGCGTGCAGAACGTGAGCGTCCGATTGACGTTCAACTGCGACACGGGCCGGCCGAATATTTGGCTCGAATCGAAGAGAGTAAGAGGGAGATACGCGAGGGTAATTCGTGCGAGGTGTGTTTGACGAATCAGATGCACGTTTCGGGGCATCTGGACACTCTTAATTGCTACCGGGCACTGCGGAGCATTAATCCGGCCCCTTACTCGGCCTATCTCGACTATCCCGGTGTTACGGTTCTGAGTTCCTCTCCAGAGCGATTCTTGACGGTTAACTCACGATGCGTGGAATCGAAGCCTATTAAAGGGACCCTCCCACGCGGCAGCACGGCTGAGGAAGACGAAGCCCTCAAACGCAAGCTTCTGAACAGCGAAAAGGACCGCGCGGAGAATCTCATGATTGTCGACCTTCTCCGGAACGACCTAGGGTCGATCTGCGAGATCGGCAGTATCAGCGTTCCAAAGCTCTTCGACGTGGAGAGTTACGCCACCGTTCACCAGCTTGTCAGCACAATCCGAGGCCGGCTGCCCGCAGGATGCAGCGCCGTGGACTGTGTCCGTCGGTCATTTCCCGGCGGATCCATGACCGGTGCCCCGAAAATACGAACCATGGAGATTATCGACCGGCTCGAAGAGGGCCCCCGTGGAATCTACTCCGGTACGATTGGGTACTTCGGTCTGGACGGCAGCGCCGATCTGAACATCGTCATACGCACGATTGTCGCCACGGGCGGCGTTCTCTCCATCGGAATCGGCGGGGCCATCGTTGCCCTCTCCGACCCGGAGGCGGAACTTGAAGAAACCCATGTAAAGGCTAGGGCGTTGCTCCGCACTCTCGAGCAGACGCTTCCGGACGCCCCATCGCGACTCTGGAACGGGGCGACATTACCGATTGACCAGCAGAAGGACCTCTTTGGCGGCGGCCGTGGCAGGACGCAGTTCACATTCCAATAGTGTCTGTACCATCAACGCGAAGAAGCAGACGGCGGGACCGTAAAGAATCGCAGTACGCTAGTTCGCGTGGCCCATTGCCGTCGGCGTCGACGGTTGCAGTTGCGAGGACGGCGGGTAAGTGAATCCCGTGGCCTTGTCGTTCCAGCGACTGAGCAGTATCGCCACCAGGTGCCCGCCGAACGCGAGCGACAGTTTGAGCGCGTGCTGGAAACGATCAATTTGGCCCTGTTGTGGCACGCAATCGAACGTGCAAACCGGGTCCGGGTTCTCCAAATTCAAGGTGGGCGGCGCGAATCCGTCGCGTAACGCTAACGTCGTGATCGCCAATTCGGCAGCCCCCGCGGCGTTGATCAAGTGCCCCAAAATCGACTTCGTCGCACTCACACGGACATTGTCGACGCTGGCCCCCAGCGAGCGCCGAATGCCTATCGCCTCCGCGGCGTCATTCTGCTCCGTACCCGTTCCGTGCGCATTGATGTAGCCAATGTCGCCGGGCTCCACGTCTCCACGTGCCAGAGTCGTACGAATCAAGTACTCCAACGCGTCACTCTCTGCGTCCACCCCCGTCACGTGACATGCCTGGGCGAGCGACGTGGCCGATTTGATTTCCGCATAGATGCTGGCGTTGCGACGCATCGCGTGGCCCAAACGTTCGATGACGAACATCGCGGCGCCTTCGCCAAACACGAACCCCTTGCGGCTGCGGTCAAACGGCCGGCAGGCGCGGCTGGGGTCCGGATCGTTCGCCAACACATGCATCCTGTCGAAGCCCGCTACGAACAACGGTTCGACGGCATCAGCGCCACCCGCCAAGGCGATATCACATTGGCGGTCGCGGATGGCTCGCGTCGCCGCCATGATGCTAATCAATGAAGTCGAGCAGGCCGTCGAGTGCGACAGCCGTGGGCCGCGCAAGCCATACTTATCGGCCGTTCGCGAGCACGACGTATTAGGGAGCCCCTGACCCCACCAAGGAGGGCGATCCACTGGCAATGGCTTGCCAAGCTGCTCGTCGACCCAGGTTGTGTCTCCCATGTGGCCGCTGATCGAACAGCCAAATCGGCCGAGGTCAACCTGGGAAAGATCGATGCCGCTGTCCGCGACTGCTTCGGCGGCCGCTCGCTCGCACAGCGGAATGGCCTTCAGCCGCCCACGCAGCGGTTCGCCAAGATCCACCGTCGCGGCAACAATTTCGTCGTCAGGAATGCCACGCAGGCCGCGCAGGTATCCAAAACTACTCTCGCCCCGTTGGACCGCACGCCAGACCGCTTCGCGGTCGTTTCCTACAGACGCAATTAATCCAATGCCAGTAATGACAATTGGTTCCGGCAAGGTGGGACGACCAGACATGGCACCCCGTCGAAGGAAACCGAATGATGGGTCGATGCAGCTCTATCTAACAGGCCCTCTGGAGGCTTCAATAAGTGGTTCTCTACCACAGACCCATTGTAAATGGAGGACATGAAAATCTGGTGGATACTTGCTGGGTAGTTCGTCCGCTTAGCGGGCACGGTTATGCTTGGAACGGTTGGAGGGATGGCACTGGATCGGAAGTCTCAATCTCTCCGATTCAATGCTCGATTCTCCCGCGGGCGATCTGCCTTAGTCGTCTGAAACTGATTCACACTGAGATACCAATGTAAGCCTGGCCAACCACTGGTGTGCGGCATCGCCGCGAGTCCATTTTTCGGCCACGAAAGCCTGATCTACGTGCTCCGTGCGCCGGGCACCGATCAGAACCGATGTAACGCCGATTTGGCGGAGCGTCCAGCCGAGGGCAAGTTTCACCATGGAAACTCCACTTTCGGCCGAGATTCGCTGCAACTCTTCCACGATACGGAAACCACGCTCGGTGAAGTAGATATCCTGATGACCAGGGATGACGTCGAATCGAGTGCCCTCTGGAACCTCGATTTCTGGGCGGTACTTGCCGGTCAGAAAGCCAGCTCCGAGCGGGCTGTAGGACATGACGCCAATCCGTCGCTCGGCACATAACGGCAACAGATCCTTCTCGATGCTGCGATCCGCGAGATTGTACATCGGCTGGACGGAAATCAACGGAGCCAAGCCGTTCGACTCCTGGATTCTTAGGCTGCGACGAATCTGAGACGCATCCCAGTTGCTGCAACCAACGTAACGGACCTTGCCTTCGCGCACCAGCGCGTTAAACGCCTCAAGCGTCTGTTCCACCGGTGTTTGGCGGTCCCAATCATGAGCCTGCAGCAGATCGATCCGATCGCGTCCCAGGCGTCGCAAGCTGCCCTCGACCGAGTCTCGAACGGCGTCACCCGTCAACCGCCCCGAGACCTTCGTCGCAACGACGACTCGATCGTGGAGCTCTCGCTCCTTCAACCATTGACCAAGTACCGTTTCCGATGCCCCGTTGCCGTAGACGGCCGCTGTGTCCAGCAGGTTGATTCCGCCGTCCATCGCGCGATCCAACACGGCAAAGGATGTGGCCGCGTCGATCTCCCGCCCGAAGGTCACGCAGCCCAAGCCGATCGAACTGACGTCCAGATCACTTGTTCCCAGCTTGCGGAGTTCCAATGGAGTCTCCTTCTGGTTCATCGTCTCTTCTGTCGCAGGAAGGCTAGTACGGTACGCTTGCCTTTCTGTATCTGATCGCTCATCAGTTGCCGCGTCTTGGCCGGATCACGATCACGCAAGGCGTCCATCAACGCGCGGCGATCACGACAAGTCCGCTCGGCCACCTCGTGTGTCAGGAGCGCCGGATCATCGCGTTGAGCTTCAAACACTTCGCTGATCGCGCGGTGGTCATTGATGACCTTTGCCAACAACCGGTTTCGGGAGGCTCGTACCAGGATATCATGAAACTGCTCCTCGTTGTCGAGCCATCGATCCAGTTGCCGTCGCGTGGCGTGCCCGTCAGAGTTGCCGGCAATCGCCGCGGCGATCTCGCACCAGTCGTCGACGATGGCGTCCAATTCAGTGAGTTGGTCATCGTTGACGTAGCGGGCTGCTTCGGCGGCCGCACAGCTCTCGACGGCGTCGCGCAATACGTACAACTCGTCGAGATCTTGGGGATCGGCTGAACGAACAAAGGCACCCGCTCCCGGCACGTGTTCAACAAGGCCCTCGGTGGCCAATCGGTACAACGCCTCGCGCACGGGAGCCAAGCTTACGCCGATCTCCTCGGCCAGTGTTCGCGTCACCAGCCGCTGGCCGGGTCGCAATTCCGCCCGGACAAGCATCTGGCGAATATGCTGGTAGGATTTTTCCGTCAGGGTTGCTTGCATGGCTGTGTTTCACCGGCTACGATGACACGATCGATCATGAACGATCAACGGCCAGCGTAGCGAACCTGCCCCATTCTGTCAACGCAGCAGCGCACATGGATTCCCGCGAGCGCGTAAGAACGGCATTGCGTTTTGAACGGCCAGATCGGCTGCCCGCAAACGAATCGCCCTGGGAGCAGACGGCGGCGGCCTGGTACGACCAAGGCATTCCGCGCGACATGTCGTTGGCCGACTATTTTGGCTTCGATATTTCCATGATGTTTCTTGATACCTCGCCTCGATTCGAGATGAAGGTGCTTGGTCGTGAGGACGGGAACATCACTTATGAAGACCGCTTTGGCTACACCATCACCAAACCGGACGGCGTGTCAGCGACGATGCATTTTCGTCATCACGTGACGACGGACCGGGAAGTGTGGGACGATATCAAACCGCGTTTCGTGCTGCGGGACGCCCCCGACGAGCCGGCGCGCATCGACGACAAGATGTATTTCGGCCACTTCGATCCGTATCCGACATGGGATGAGGCCGTTGCGAAATGCCGCCGCATTCGCGGCGCCAATCGTTACCTTCTATTCATGTTCTATGGCCCGTGGGAAGCCACTTGGCGGCATCGCGGTATGGAAGACCTGCTGATGGATGTGGCGACCGATCCCGACTGGGTTCGCGACATGGCCGAAGCCTATCAGAGTCTGGTCATCGACGTGCTCCGACGGTGTGTCGATCTTGGCATGAAACCGGACGGCGTTCTGACGGCCGACGATTTAGGATCGGCGCATGGTCCGCTGCTCTCGCCGCGGATGTGGGCCGACATCTTTAAACCGCAGGTGGCACGGCTTTGCGAGTTCGTGCGACAGCGCGGCATCGACTTCTGGATGCACAGCGACGGCGCCGTGGGGCCGTTGATCGATCATTTTGTCGACGCAGGAGTCCAAGTGCTCAACCCGCTAGAAGCCAAGGCCGGCATGGACGTAGTGGAATTGCGAGAACGCTACGGCCGACGGCTGGCATTCTACGGGAACATCGACGCGACCAAGATGGCCGGCCCACAAGAGGTTATTGAAGCTGAATTAAGGCGAAAGATTCCAATCGCCCGCAGTGGCGGTTACATTTTTCATTCGGACCATTCCTGTCCACCCGATGTCACGCTCGGGCGATACCGGTGGATACTTGAAACAGCCCGGGCGATTTTCCTTGAGGAGGATTACAAATCATGACCACGCGATGCTTGATGTCTGGCCTGATTGTGGCGGTTCTTGCCGGAGCCGTTCGGGCAGCAGATCAGCCGTCCGATTTCCCCGTGACGACGATCGACTTGAATGACCACGCACATAGGCAGGTGATCGTGGACCGAGAAGCCGGGCAGTACCTTGGCCACCCCACGACAGTCCTTTTGGAGGATGGAAAGACGATGCTGTGCGTCTACCCCAAAGGGCACGGCCGCGGAGCCATCGTGTACAAGCGCAGCAACGATGGCGGGCTCACTTGGAGCGAGCGGCTGCCAACACCGGCGAGTTGGGCCACGTCCAAGGAAGTGCCGACACTACATCGCGTCATTGACCCACAAGGCAAGAAACGCATCATCATGTGGTCGGGCCTTTACCCGGCGCGGCTGGCTGTGACCGAAGACGATGGCAAGGCGTGGAGTGAACTGAAACCGGTCGGGGACTGGGGTGGGATCGTCGTGATGGGCTTTGTCGAACCGCTGAAGACCGGCAAAGGCCATTACCTCGCCATGTTCCATGACGATGGGCGGTTTTTCGCAGAGAACGGAAAACGCACGTCCACCTTCAAACTGTACAAGACCTTTTCTCGTGACGGCGGGCTGACTTGGTCGTTTCCCGAAGTTGTCTACCAAGCGTCCGAGGTCCATCTCTGTGAACCCGGCTGCATTCGCTCGCCTGACGGAAAGCGAATGGCGATTTTGTTGCGAGAAAACTCAAGGCGGAAGAACTCACACGTGATGTTTTCGGACGACGAAGCGAAGACGTGGAGCGAACCGCGCGAAGTGCCGCTGGCACTGACCGGCGATCGGCATACCGGCAAGTACGGACCGGACGGGCGGTTGTTCATCAGCTTCCGTTGCCGTTCGCCAAGGCACGCCGCGGATAAACGCCCGTTCGAAGGCGACTGGGTCGCGTGGGTCGGCACGTGGGAAGACATTGAGCAGGGCTGCCACGGCCAATATTCGGTGCGGCTGAAAGACAACACAAAGGGCTACGACACGACCTATCCCGGCGTCGAACGGCTGCCCGATGGAACGATCGTGACGACCACCTACGGCCACTGGGCCCAGGGCGAAGCACCATACATCCTGAGCGTTCGATTGAAACACGAAGAGCTGGATGCGTTGGCCGAAGGGGACGAATAAGGTACCGGAAGATGGAGGTCATTCCATTGAACACCCATTCCACTGTCGTACGTTCCCTTGCCATTCTCTTCGCGCTCTCTGTCTCGGCAGCGGCAGAGGCGATTGCTGCGTCGGCCGACCGGCCGAACGTCCTTCTCATTCTGGTGGACGACCTGAGCTGGAGCGATTTGGGTTACAACGGCAGCGAGGTTTACGAGACGCCGAATGTTGATCGCTTGTCGAAGCAGGGGATGATGTTCACGGATTTCTATTCCGCCGGTCCCGTGTGCTCGCCAACGCGAGCCTCGATTATGACCGGCAAGTATCCGGCTCGCACCGGGATCACCACGTATTTGATCTCACCCGATCGCGACGCGTCGCACGTCACCCCGCACTTGCCGCTGGAGGAATTCACGATTGCAGAGGCGTTCAAGAAAAACGGCTACGCGACCGGCTACATTGGCAAGTGGCATCTGGGATACAAGGATGAACACTGGGCAGCCAATCAAGGGTTCGACGTTGCCAAGGGCGGTATCGACCTGCCGCGGGCCTGGGCACTGTGTTATCCGGATCGGGAACCGCCAACCGCCAAGACGTGGCCGAAGACGCACACCCGTTTTTTCAGCCCGTATCACCTCACGCACCTGGACAACGGTCCGGAGGGCGAGTACCTGACCGATCGACTCACGGACGAAACGATCCACTTCATCGAGCAACACAAAGACCAGCCGTTCTTTGCCTTTCTATCATTCCATACGGTTCACACACCCCTACAAGCGAAGCCGGAAGCGGTTGAGAAGTATCGGAAGAAGATCGAAGCATTGGGCCTTGATGCCAAGAAGGAAAGGAACCGTCGCGAAAAACAGTATCAGAACAACGCAGACTACGCGGCGATGGTTCATCACATGGACGAGAACGTCGGTCGGCTGCTGGGTCGTCTCGATGAGTTGAATTTGAGCGATAACACGATCGTCGTCTTCACCTCGGACAATGGAGGCAAAGGATCGGTCACATCCAATCTTCCGCTTCGCGGCATGAAGCATAATCTGTACGAAGGCGGTATCCGAGTGCCGCTGATTGTGCGTTGGCCGGGAAAGGTGGCCGCCGGGAGTCAAAATGCCTGTCCGCTGATCACCAACGATCTCTACCCGACATTGCTGGACATGACCGGGTGCCCACCGGAACCGCGACAACACGTTGATGGCGTCAGTTTCAGGACCGTGTTGCTGGGCGACGCCCAAACAATCTCGCGCGAGGCGATCTTCTGGCACTATCCACACAGCCGGCAAGAAGCAGCCGTGCGAATGGGGCGTCACAAACTGCTTCATTTCTTCAAGGCCAACCGCTTCGAGCTCTACGATCTCGAAGATGACATCGGCGAACGGAACGACTTGAGTGAGACAGAGCCAGAGTTAGCGAAGCGATTGCTGGCGATGCTGAAGCGTTGGCAGGAAGATGTTGGAGCCCGATTCGAAGGGGACGCTCGATGACGCGGGCAATGTCTTTCATCTTCCTGTTGCCTCTGGCGGGATTGTCGGCCGGCGCGGACCGTCCCAATGTGCTCTTTATCGCGGCCGACGACTGGAATGACTGGGTCGGCTGTCTCGGTCACAAACAGGCCAAGACGCCGAACGTCGATCGACTGGCTCAGCGAGGCATGCTTTTCACCAATGCCCACTGCGCCGCTCCCGTCTGCAATCCATCGCGCGTCGCGATGCTAACCGGTCTGCGGCCCGATACGACCGGCGTCTATGAAAACCATCAGGTCATGAGGCGGTTGGCTCCGGATGTCGTCACGTTACCGCAGTACTTCCGACAGAATGGCTACTTCGTTGCCGGCGGCGGCAAGATATTTCATGACGTGCCGCCTCACTGCCACGACTCCGACAGCTGGGACGAGTATTTCTGGTGGAACGAGCATGGACCGAGGGGCGGGAGGCATGGCGGAAGGTGGCGAAGCCCGTACAGCATCCCTTCGGACCCTGAACCCGACGGCCGGCCGACGAAGAAGATCACGCCTCTGACAAAACGAAACTTCGATTGGGGGCCGGTCGATCGGCCGGAAAGCGACTGGCCGGACGCCAAGGTCGCGAGTTGGGCATGCAAGTTCCTCTCGAAACAGCACGACGAGCCTTTCTTCCTCGCGGTCGGCATCTTTCGGCCACACGTGCCGTGGTTCAATCCACAGCGGTATTTTGATCTCTATCCGCTCGATCAGTTTCAGCTGCCCCTCGTCAAGGCGGATGACGTAGATGACCTTGGCACCTGGGCACGAGCGCGAGCGATGGACCGTAACAGCAAGCACGCGAGAGTCGTCGAGTTCGGCGAGTGGAAATCCGCAGTGCAAGCGTACTTGGCGTCGATTTCTCACGCGGATGCAAACGTAGGTCGTGTGCTGGACGCGTTCCAGCGGAGCCCGTACCGAGACAACACGATCGTGGTCTTCTGGTCGGATCACGGCTATCACCTCGGCGAGAAGGGACACTGGCATAAACGCACGCTGTGGGAACGGGCCACGCGCGTGCCGATGATCGTCGTCGCACCGGAAGTCACCACGGCTGGCGTGACGTGCGACCGTCCGGTTAATCTACTGGACGTCTACCCGACGCTCATCGATCTCTGTGGACTAGACGATCGGCAAGCACTCGAAGGACACAGTCTGGTCCCGTTGCTGGAGGCTCCAAAGGCGGATTGGGAACACGCTTCGGTAACGACCTATCGTAAAGGCAATCATGCCGTCCGCACCGACCGATGGCGTTACATCCGCTACGCCACGGGCGAGGAGGAACTGTACGATCATCAATGCGATCCGCATGAATGGAAGAACCTCGCGGCACAGGATGAGTATGGGGCAACCAAGCGGGAACTCGCACGTCATTTACCGGGAGGCAGTCGATGAGCGTTAGTAGCGTATTCACGGTCTTCCTGGCGCCATGCCTTTGCGTCTGTGGTGCAGCTGCATTCGCTCGGCCGAACGTCTTGCTGATCGTCTCTGAGGATAACGGCGCGGAACTCGGATGCTACGGCACTCCACACGTCCGCACGCCCAATCTCGACCGGCTGGCGCAACAGGGGTGTCGATTCACCAACGCCTATGTGACACACGCCGTGTGTTCAGTTTCACGAGCTAGTTTTCTCACCGGGCTTTACCCGTTTCAGAACGGGCAGATCGGACTGGCCACGCACCGGTACGCGATGTACCGCAACTGGGCCAACATTCCGAGCGTTCTGAAGGAGCATGCCTATCGAACCGGGATGATCGGCAAACTGCACGTGAATCCCGAATCGGCGTTTCCGCTCGACTTTCGAGCGATAACCGGCAGCGGATTCAACGACCGTCCGATGCGAAAGTACGCCGATGCTGCGGCCGAGTTCTTTGGCGCGTCGGACGAGCCCTTCTTTCTGTCGATCAACTATCCCGACGCCCATTTCCCGCTGCTGAAGCAGCAACATGGACTGCCCGAAAAGCCACTCACGGGTGCTGACGTGACTGCGCCGTTGCCATTCATTGGTGCCGATTCGCCGCGACTGCGACAGGGCACGGCCGACTACTACAACTGCTTGATGCGACTCGATGCGGGCGTCGGCATGCTACTATCTGAACTCGAAAAAGCTGGCAAGGCCGATAACACGCTGGTCATCTACATCGGAGACCACGGAGCCCAGTTTTCGCGTGGCAAAGCAACCTGCTACGAAGGCGGTCTTCGAATTCCAATGATCCTGTGGTGGCCGGGCCAAGTGAAGCCGGGTACAGTGCGCGACGAGCTGGTCTCGACCATCGACATCCTGCCGACGATCATTCAGGCGGTTCGACTGCCATCGCGGAAATCACTGCCCGGGCGCTCGCTATTACCCTTAGCCGAAGGACGCGACGTGACATGGCGAGAGTACCTGTTTGCTGAACGCACGGCATACCATGCCGCCAGTTTCTTTCCGCAGCGCACGATTCGCGACGAGCGGTACAAGTTGATCTTGAACCTTGCGCCCGAGCGGCAGAATCCCGTGGCAGATAACTACCGTCACCAACGCGGATCGTTCTTCATGTACGGCACGAACCAGGAAGAGATCGACGCTGCCGCGCCGCATGTACGTCAGGCATACGTGACTTGGCGCAATCCGCCGCCGGTCGAGTTGTATGATCTCGCAAACGATCCCTGGGAATTCCGCAATCTGGCAGACAAATCCCAATTGGCTGAGGTCAAGCAGCGCCTGGTAGACGAATTGCAGCGATTCCGGAATGAGCACGCCGACCCGCTGCTCGATCCGGACAAACTGAAGAAGTTGGCCGAAGAACACGATCACGTCGCGCAAAACGTGAAAGGCGGTCGGTACGGTCGAGGTGAGAATTGGGGATACATGAAATACTTGCAGGATGAGGCCGGAGAATGAGGGATAGATGCGGAATCCAGAAGCAATGCATCTGCCGTACAAACGAGGTTCTAGCCATGTCGCACCGGTTGACGTTGGCCTTGCTGTTTGTCTTTGGCATCCTGCCGTCGACGGGGCGTTTGGCTATCGCAGCCGAGCGTCCGACCGTGCTGTTCTTGATTCTGGATGACATGAACGATTGGCTTGGCTGTTATGGTGGGCATCCGGATGCCAAGACGCCAAACATCGACGGGCTCGCTCGCCGAGGCGTCTTGTTCACGAACGCGCACTGTGTTTCGCCGATATGTGGTCCCTCGCGCGCGGCCGTATTGACCGGAATGCGTCCCGAAACCACGGGCGTCTATCACAACCGGGGCACGTACATCGACTACGTGCCGGATGCGGTGACGTTTCCCGAACACTTCCGCGCCAACGGGTATCGTACGCTGGCTGCCGGCAAGGTGAATCACGGTTTGGGCGAACCGGATCCAAAACTGTGGGACGAAAACGGCCCGGACTGTGGCGTGCTGGGCACGCCATTCGTCGGTGACGAACTTGATACGGTAACGATGAACCCCACTCGCGTCATCAACCGGGGAAACCTGAAGATCACACTTCCAGCCAATGGCGGGTTGTCGGCCATCGACCGGCCAAACAACACATGGGATTCGTTCGACTGGGCACCGTTGGACGTACCCGAAGACGATTTCCCGGACGGGAGGATCGCGAACTGGGGCGTCGATCAATTGAACGCGCGACAGGACAAGCCGTTCTTGCTGGCACTTGGCTTCTACAAGCCGCATCAGCCGTTCTTCGCACCCCGCAAGTACTTCGACCTGTACGATGCCAAGAAGATCGCTCTCCCAACCACAATCGCCGGGGATCTGTACGACGTGCCACCACCCGGCCGTGATCTGGCGACGCGACCGTGGACCAGCGGCACGCACAAGACGGTGATGAAGCATAACGCTTGGCGCGATGCAGTACACGCCTACCTGGCAACCGTCTCGTTCGTCGATGCCCTGGTCGGCAACGTGGTCGACGCGCTGGACCGTAGCCCGCATGCCCGCAACACGTGGATCATCCTCTGGTCGGATCACGGTTGGTCGCTAGGCGAAAAGGAGCACTGGGGCAAACACGTGCCGTGGGTCGAATCGGTGCGAATGCCACTGATGATCATTCCGCCGAAGAATGCACGCCCGGACGGCTTTCGTCCTGGCGTGAGCTGCGATGCGCCGGTCAGCCTTCTGGATTTGTACCCAACGCTCGTCGAAGCCTGCAATCTACCGATCCGCCGGGATGTCGAAGGGCGAAGCCTGCTGCCGTTGATCGCCGATCCAAACGGCGAGTGGAACGAAGCGGTCGTAGCTACGATTGGGCGTGGAACACATAGCGTCTTCACCAAACGTTGGCGATACATCCGCTACTTTGATGGCAGCGAAGAACTCTACGATTTGCACGACGATCCGCGCGAATGGTTCAACATTGCGGCCGACCCAAAACATTGCTTAGTCCAACAGCAACTGGCTCGTCACATTCCGGAAGACAAACGCTTCCGCCAGTTCGTTCGCTGGGGACGCTGGAAGTGCGTGTTCCCAGTCGATGGCGAGCCGATGTTGTTCGATTACCACGGCGAGTTCGGCATTTCGGAGCAGACAGATGTGGCAGACGCGTATCCCGACGTGGTGCGCGCGATTCAAGAACATCTTCGTCGGAACGACATCACTGCTCGTCGAGTGACGATGCCCGAAACGGGTTTGGATGAGTCCAAAGAATGAACCGGGGCGGCGGGATTGACGCTCCTGTGCGCTCATCTTGTATGTCTTGGCAAACGAGGCTAGTGAATGATCACGGTATTTCGAATGCTGTTCGGCGCAGTTCTGATCGTCGGCACGATTTCGGCGGTCGACGCGCAAGAACCAACCAGTCGCCCTAACATCCCGTTCATCGCGAGCATCAGCTTCGAAGAAGCGAAGCCCGGGCCATTCGACAGACTCGAAACTGCAATCGGCACGTGGACGCCCGAAGTCGGGCGAACGATCGTTGACGACAAGCATGCCAAGACCGGAAAACACTGCCTGCAACTGCCTGGTGGCGACAGGACGAGTGTCACGCTGCAGATCGCAGAGGAAGTAGATACGTCCGGATCGCTGTCCTTCTGGGCCGAGCGATGGACGAGGCGAACACCATTCTCGTTTCGCATTGAAAAGAACTGCGGCGGGAGCTGGAAAGAAATCTTCAATGGCGATAAGAAAGTTCGCGTTGGTCGAGCGTTTCTTTCGCACGTCATGGTGCCCCTCGGTGATGACACGATCAAGCAGTTGCGATTGACCGTCACCAGTCCGCCGAAGGCGGGCATCCTGATCGACGATATCCGCATTGCTCCCGCTCAGCCGCAGGAAATCGTCGGCGTAGAGATTGCGCCGTTCTCGTTGCCGGCGTTGGTTGGAAACGATTCGAGTCCGCTGGTGAAGCTGAGGGTGGAGACGACCGGAATTCTGAATCCCATCTCGGTGACGGAAATCCGAGGAACATTGGACGGGACGACCGACCGTTCGGATCTGGCGTCAGTGCATGTTCGCAGCGGCGGTACCCAGCAAGAGACGCAACCGGCGGCGGACGGCTCGTTTGCATGCGCGCTTCCGGAATCCCTCGGAAAGCTGAAAGAGGGCGAGAACTTCCTTTGGGTTTGCGGCAGGCTTAGCAAAGACGCCAACATCGACCACCGCGTCGGAGCTGCCATCACGGAAGTCGCCTTTTCGAACGGCCAAACGATGACGCTCGACGCGGCGCCCTCGATGCAACGCATGGGCATTGCGGTGCGCCAAGGCGATGACGACGGAGTACACACCTATCGCATCCCGGGATTGACGACGACGAATAGGGGGACGTTGATCGGCGTGTACGATGTTCGACGGCGCGGCGGAGGAGACCTGCCCGGCGACATCGACGTTGGCATGTCGCGTTCTACCGATGGCGGCCGAACGTGGGAGTCGATGGAAGTGATCATGGACATGGGCGACGATCCCCAGTGGCACTACGACGGCATCGGCGATCCGGCGTTGCTCGTCGATCGGGGCACGGGAACGATCTGGGTGGCGGCGACATGGAGTCACGGGAATCGTTCGTGGCGAGGTTCGGGACCGGGGCTTCAGCCGGAAGAGACGGGCCAGCTGATGTTGGTACGCAGCGACGATGACGGCGTCACGTGGTCCGAACCGATCAACATCACCAAACAGGTCAAACAGCCGGAGTGGTGTTTCATCCTGCAAGGACCCGGCAAGGGCATCACGATGCGCGATGGCACGATCGTGTTCGCCGCTCAGTATCAGGATCCGCCTGAAAGGAATCGCCTGCCACATTCAACGATCATCTACTCCAAAGACCATGGCGAAACATGGCACGTGGGGACGGGAGTGTTCGATGACACTACCGAATCGCAGGTCGTGGAAATCGAACCGGGTGTGTTGATGCTCAACTGCCGCTACAACCGCAAGCCCGTGCGCGTCGTGATGACAACGCGAGACATGGGCAAGACATGGCAAAGACACACAACTTCGGAGCGGGCGTTGATCGAGCCTGGCGCTTGCATGGCGAGCCTGATCGACGTTGATCGCGAACTCTTCCGTAGCCGAAGTCGTGAGACTTCGGTTGAACCACGCGGCGACACGCGAACTCTCACGAGTCCGGCTACCGACTGGCTGCTGTTTTCCAATCCGGACAGCTCACGAGGCCGCCATCACATCACCATCAAGGCATCGCCCGACCGCGGCCTCACGTGGCCCAAAGAGCATCGCCTTCTGCTCGACGAAGGCAACGGCCGCGGCTACTCGTGCATGACGATGATCGACGAGGAAACCGTCGGCATTTTGTACGAAGGCAGTCAGGCACACATGACGTTTCAGCGGATTCCGCTGAATGATCCGATCGGCGAAGCGGAGCCCTCGAAACCTGCCTCAGCTGTCGAATCGAGGTTACGCTTGCCGCGCGTGTTCTCCAATCACATGGTGTTGCAGGCCGAGACGGAAATCCCCGTTTGGGGACGCGCCAGGCCCGGAGCGACAGTAACGGTAACCCTGGGCGACGACACACGGACCGCGACCGCCGGTGGCCAGGACCAGTGGCAGGTTCGATTAAAACCGCGCAGGGCGAACGCGACGCCAGCAACGATGCGGATTCAATCGGCGGAGGAACGCATCGAATTCAGGGATATCCTCGTCGGCGAAGTCTGGGTCTGCGCCGGGCAGTCGAATATGGAATGGATGCTCCAGCAATCCGCCCACGGCAAGGAAGAGCTTGCAGGACTTGTAGCGGAAGTCGCCAAGACTTCCGGCAAGCGGCAAGAAACCGAACTCTTGGCGAGTTCGGCTACGAAAAGCCTTCGTCTGCTCAATTTGTCCGGCGGAGCACGAGGGAGTTCGGGCAGCTACGCACCCGAGCATTTGGCACGTCTCACACCGCAGACGTTTTGTGAGGGCCAATGGCAAATCGCATCCGCGGAATCGGCTGCCAGCTTCTCCGCCGTTGCGTGGTATTTCGGGCGGCATTTGCAGCAGGAGCTTAACGTCCCTATCGGCCTGATCTGTCCGGCTGTGGGAGGCACACCGGCCGAAGCCTGGATTTCGCGCGAAGCGCTCGCCGCCGCCCCACAAATGACAGGACTTCTAGCAGGCAACTGGCTCGACAACGAACGGCTTGGAGAGTTTTGCCGCACGCGAGGAGAGCAGAACCTGCTTAGCGCGATACAAGCGGGCGAAGCGGTTCCGGGCGATGCCCTCGGTCCAAACCATTCCTTCAAGCCCGGTTTCATGTGGGACGCCGGGATCGCGCCGCTGATTCCGTACGCGATCCGCGGTGCCATCTGGTACCAGGGAGAGTCGAACGCCGAAACGCCCGCGCGAGTTCGTGAACATGGCCGACTGTTGCCTTTGTTAATCAATCAGTGGCGCGAGCACTGGGGGCAGGGCGATTTTCCTTTTCTGTACGCGCAGCTTCCTGCATTGAATCGCCCTGAGTGGCCCTGGTTCCGTGACGGGCAGCGCCGCGTGCTCAACCAACTCAACAACGTTGGCATGGCCATCACCATCGACACGGGCCATCCCACGAACGTCCATCCCACCGCAAAGAAACCGGTCGGCGAACGTTTGGCGAAATGCGCACTCGGAACGACGTATGGATTACCGACAGATGCTAGTTCAGGGCCGTTGTTCGACGTCGCTAGGCGGAAAGGCGACTCGATGATCGTTTCCTTCATTCACACGGGTGATGGCCTGAAATCGTCCGACGGCAACGCACTTCGCTACTTTGAAATCTGTGGCGGCGATGGCGTCTTCCACACAGCGAACGCGAGGATCACCGGCCAAAACACGGCCACCGTGTCAAGTCCGCGTGTTGCTGAGCCGCAACACGTGCGCTACGCGTGGGTGCCGTTTCCGAATCCGCCGGTCAATCTTTTCAACAGCGCGAACTTGCCCGCATCGCCTTTCTCGACGGAAAGCGAAGAAATGTTGTTCGCTCGGACGAAGGAATGCTGTGTCCGCGGCGCGAACAACGACAGTCGGCCCAACATTCTGTTGATCATGGTCGATGACATGGGCTATTCCGACATCGGCTGTTACGGCGGAGAGATCGATACTCCCAATATCGACAGACTGGCGGACAACGGTTTGCGTTTCAGTCAGTTCTACAACTGCGGCCGGTGCTGCCCCACTCGGGCCAGTCTACTCACGGGCCTCTACCCGCATAAGACCGGTTTGGGCTTCATGACCGCGCGTGATTACGGCAAACCGGGCTATCGTGCAGAGTTGAATCGGAACTGCGTGACCCTGGCCGAGGCATTGAAGCTCGGGGGTTACCGCACTTACATGGCAGGCAAGTGGCATGTCTGCAAGAACTTCGCCGCCGACGGCCCGAAGCACAACTGGCCATTGCAGAGAGGCGTCGACCGGTTTTTCGGCACCTTGATCGCAGCGGGCAGTCAATGGAATCCTATGACCCTGACCGAGGGCAACAAGCCCGTTGAGCCGGACGACGATTTCTTCTACACAGAAGCGATCTCTCGAAAGGCTGTTGAGTATATTGAGTCGCATGACGCTGCTGATCCATTCTTCCTTTATCTAGCGCATACCGCGCCGCACTGGCCGCTGCATGCTCGGTCGAACGTTATTGAAAAATACCGTGGCCGATTCGCGGATGGATGGGATGTCCTGCGGCGCCGTCGCTTGGATCGTCTGGTCCAGGCAGGCATCTTGTCAGAGCATCTAGGCCTGTCCGATCGAGGCGAGGGGATCCCGCCCTGGAAAGATGCGCCGCACAAGCAATGGGAGCAGAACCGCATGGAGGCGTATGCGGCGATGGTGGATCATGTCGACCAGGGTGTGGGAGACATCGTGCAAGCTTTAGAGCGGAAAGGCCTTTTGGAGAACACGCTCATTTTCTTCCTGTCTGACAACGGAGGTGACAGTCTGGAACACCCGGACGGACGCATTGGATCCACCGGAAAGCCCTGGGCCTACATGCGCTACGTGCCCCTTTACACCCGCGACGGTCGCCCGATCATCGCGGGGGATTATCCGGGGCTGAAGCTGGGGCCTGACCAGACCTATGGCGGCTACGGCACCAAATGGGCCAACCTGAGCAACGCCCCGTTCCGCTATTACAAGAAATATGCTCACGAAGGGGGAATCTCCACGCCGTTCATTGCACATTGGCCCGCCCGCATCAAATCGCGAGGGCAAATTCGCCGCCAACCCGCTCACGTGACTGACATCATGGCCACGTGCCTGGATGCCGCAGACGCCGAGTATCCCGACAAGTATCAAGGACATTCCATCCAGACGCTGGACGGCAAAAGCCTGCTGCCGGTTTTCGATCGCGATCAGCCAGTCCATTCATTCCTGTGCTGGGAACACCACGGCAACCGGGCAATTCGCAAGGGGGACTGGAAGCTGTCGGCGGTCCACGGTAAAGAGTGGGAACTCTACGATCTGGCCAGCGATCGGACCGAGACACGTAACGTGGCCAGCCAGCATCCGCGCATCGTGGCCGAGTTGAGTTCGATTTATCGCGACTGGGCGAAAGACTGCGGAGTCCTTCCGGTGGAAGCACTGCAGGTGAAAGAAATCCCCGACGCAGAAAACCCACTGACTCGAAACCCTGTGGAAATGAAGGCGTTTCTTCAAGCGATCAACAAGACACTGGAGCAACGCGGTCTTCCGCTCTTCGGGTATGATGAATGACCATTGGCTGAAAAAGCACACAGGAACGAAAAGTATGAACACTATGTACAGTCAAGAGGAACGAGTTCCAACAGAAAGGCTACGACAATGGAATACCGTTTGAAAGGCTTAGTCGCCGCGACGTACACGCCGATGGACGACGACGGGCGATTGAAGCTGGACGAAGTGCCGGCAATGGTCGATCGCTTGATTGACGAAGGCGTAAGCGGATTGTACGTCTGCGGCAGTACGGGCGAAGGGATGTCGTTGACCGGCGCGGAACGGCGCTCGGTGGCAAAGGCATTCGTTGACGTTGCAGCGGGGCGCGTTCCGGTCATCATTCAAGTCGGTCACAACAGCGTGACCGAAGCCGCCGAACTGGCCGCCCACGCTCAAGAGATCGGAGCCGACGTGGTATCGGCCACGGCACCGTCGTATTTCAAGATCGGCACGGTGGAATTGCTGGTTGAGTGCACAGCGGAAATGGCCGCTGCCGCCCCGGATCTGCCGTTCTACTACTACCACATACCTGCACTGACCGGTGCTGCAGTGGATATGGTGCAGTATTTGAACCAAGCCGGTGATCGCATCTCGAATCTGGTGGGCTTGAAGTACACTTGTCCGACTGTTCATGAGTATCAAACATGTCGCGCTCTTGAGAACGGACGCTTCGACATCCTTTGGGGCTGCGACGAGATGCTGTTATCAGCTTTGGCCGTCGGCGCCGAAGGAGCTATTGGCAGCACCTACAATATCGCCGCTCCGCTCTATCAGCAGATTTTCGACGCATTCGCGGCCGGTAATCTCGACGAAGCAAGGCGTCTGCAATTGCAGGCGGTCACTATGATCCGTACGATTTACGAATTCCCGTTTCATCCGGCCATGAAGGAAGTGTTGAGAATGCTTGGCACGGATTGCGGACGATGCCGATTGCCGCAGCCTTGCCTTTCCGAGGAACAAGTTGCCGAACTTCGCCAGAATCTGGCCCAGGTCGGCTTCTTTGATTGGGCCCGCCCCGTTGAACGTTGACTGGGAAATGAAAATGCGATACGCAACCATCCTCTCTTGCTTCCTGATTGCATCGACTGCTGCTTTGGCGGCCGAGAGCGAGTCGAGCGGCGGAAAATTCCTCCAGTGGGAGCCGCTTCCTGATCTCCCGAGTGAATTGGGCGTGGCGGGGCCGTTTGCCGGAGTGCACAACGACGCACTTATCGTTGCCGGCGGAGCCAACTTTCCCAAGCCCGTCTGGGAAAACGATAAAGTCTGGCACGATGAAATCTATGTGTTGGTGCACCCGGCAAGCGGATACATGTGGAAGTCCGGTGGCAAACTGCCTCGGCCGATCGCCTACGGAGCAGCGGTTTCTACGCCTGACGGAGTCGTGTGCATGGGCGGTAGCGACAAGGATCGGGTGTACGCAGACGTGTTCCTGCTGAGCTGGGATTCGAAAACGCAACAGGTCACTTGCGCCGACTATCCCTCGCTTCCTCAGCCGTGTGCTTATGGGCAGGCTGTCGTAGTCGGGGAGGCTGTCTACTTGGCCGGAGGGCAAAACGATACCGGTCTGGATTCGGCAATGGCCAACTTCTGGACGCTCGACCTGGCGCAGAAAGGCACGGAGGAATTCGCCTGGAAAGAGTCGCCGGGTGAAGTGCCATGGACGTCGCGGGCGTTCAACGTCACTGTGCGCCAGCACAACGGCTACAACGACTGTGTCTACGTGATGGGCGGCCGCCGACAGGAAAGCGATAATATCCAGTTTCTGAAGGATGTGTGGGAATACACGCCCGTGACCGGTGCATGGCGAGCCCGAGTGGACGCTCCGCGATGTTTCATGGCCGGCGAAGGGATCGGCATTGGGCAGAGCCACATTCTCATCCTGGGCGGCGCGGATGGTTCTCTGTTCGACAAAGCAGATGAACTGAAAGACGACCATCCTGGTTTTCCCAAAGAAGCACTGACCTATCACACAATCACCGATACCTGGACCTCAGGCGGGCCTATCCCGGCGAATCACGTTACCACCATCGCGGTCAAGTGGAACGAACGAATCGTGTTACCCAGCGGCGAAGTACGACCGCGTGTGCGCTCACCAGCGATTTGGAGTATCAAGCCCGCGCAGAAAACAGGCCGATTCGGCCTCGTCAACTACACAGTGCTCTTCGGCTACTTGTTGGCGATGGTTGGCGTTGGTGTGTATTTCACGAAGAAGAACAAGAGCACGGATGATTTCTTTCGTGGCGGCAAGCAAGTGGTCTGGTGGGCGGCCGGCTGCAGTATCTTCGCCACAATGCTCAGCTCTCTGACCTTTACGGGCATTCCATCCAAGGCGTTTGCCCAGGACTGGGTTTACACCGTGGGGAACTTAATGATTCCCGTGGTAGCCGTCATCGCCGTCTACGTCGCTCTGCCCTTCTACCGACAGTTGGATGTGACCAGCGCTTATGAGTACCTGGAGAAGCGATTCAGCCGGAAGGTACGGCTGTTCGGCAGCGCCAGTTTCACCTTGTTTCACATTTTCCGGATGGCGGTGGTGATGTCCTTGACGGGCTTGGCGTTGGCGGTCGCGACTCCGCTAACACCCGCTCAGTCAGTGCTGCTGATGGGCATCTTGAGCATCATCTACTGTACGATGGGTGGCGTGGAAGCAGTGATCTGGACGGACACAATCCAGACGATCGTCCTACTCGGCGGTGCAATCCTTGCCCTCATCCTCCTGCTGTCCGGCGTTGACGGTGGCGTGAGCGGATTCTGGACAGTTTCGATGGACGCCGACAAATTCCGAATTGCCAATTTCCACTGGGACGTGACCAGCGCCCAGATCGCGCTTTGGGTCATCATCATCGGCGGCATCGGGCAGAATATTTCCTCGTACACCGCCGACCAAGCGGTGGTGCAGCGTTACATGACCACGGCGGACCAGAAGCTTGCCGCTCGCGCCATCTGGACAAACGCCGCTCTGGCCATTCCCGCCAGCCTGATATTTTTCGGCATGGGTACGGCTCTGTTCGCCTATTACCATTCGCATCCCGAGAAACTCGATCCGACCATCACAACCGATCAGATCTTTCCGTTGTTCATCGCGACGGAAATGCCTATTGGACTCGCCGGATTGATCGTCGCGGGCATTTTTGCCGCCGCGCAATCCACTGTGTCCACGAGCATGAACTCGACCGCAACTGCCATCGTCACGGATTTCATGCGTCCTTTCGACGCCTGCCGATCAGAGCGAGGCTACCTGAACGCGGCCCGTTTGATTACGGTTGCCATGGGCGTCTTGGGGACGCTGATTGGGCTGCTCTTTGTGGATCCGGACATCAAGTCTCTGTTCGACGCCTTCCTCATGGTGATCGGGCTATTCATGGGTGTGCTGGGCGGACTATTCGTTCTGGGAGTCATGACGCGTCGCGCCAACGCCAACGGCGCATTGGCGGGTGCGTTGATCGGGGCGATTGTGATGCTCTGTCTATGGATGTTCACCAAAGTCAACGGGTACATCTACACGGCCAGCGGGATCACCGCATGTTTCATTACTGGATACCTGGCCAGCCTACTGCTGCAGTGTCCAACCAGCGACCTGACCGGCTTGACCGTCTACGATCGCCGCAGCGTCAAATCGTAGTCAACCCTGCGGGCTCAGACAGTCTTCGTCCCGTAGCGTATCAGAGTCACGGCATTTCCCGAAGCGGGGCAGCTCTTGGGATAAAGCGGCGCCGTTCGTGTTCTATGGGCGCCTTTGGCTAACCGGCCGTCTGCCTCACCGAAGAAGAGTACTACCCTGGCATACTTCGCTCGATCGAGCACTTGTGTTTTACGTCCAGGCGGGGAACAACGCCGGTGAAATACTCCTCGCGAAACTGAGGGGCGGTGCGAACGCCCAACGCACGATCGACACCGGACACATGGTTGCACGTCCCGAGATTGGACGCGGGAGAGGGGCGGACAGACGAGGCCGATTTGCCTGCCACCTTGGCGGCAAGGTCAACTCAGCTTCCGTTTGAACTCTGCATATCG
>CAZUAH010000167.1:0-25298 GCA_964617665.1 uncultured Pirellulaceae bacterium | reverse complement strand
CGAAACAGGCCGCTCAACTCCACATAATCAGCAGCTTCACATAAGGTCCGCACTGAGCGGTTCACGTTTGCTCGAACCGCTGAAGATGCTGACCGCCTCGGCCCAAGAATATCCCAAGATGTTGCAGGGGCGTTCGGGATGGTACAATGCGGATGCGGGCTTATGCGATAACCTGCATGAGTTCGTCCTTACGGGGTTTCCCCTCCCCGCTCAAAGACGCATTGAAAAAGCAGTTCCTCGGTTGACGGAGTAGTATCATGGAGCCCCTCTGGAATGATTCCCTCAGTGTCGGAATCTCGGAGTTCGACGAACATCACAAGCGACTTCTTGGAATGGTTCACCGACTCGCGGACCCATCGGAGGTGCAAGTCGATGCGGGAACTGTTTCGGAGATTCTGACTGAGATGAGGGACTACGCCGCGGTGCACTTCAAGGCGGAAGAAGAACTCATGGAGGAACATGGCTACCCCGATCTTGAAGATCATCACCAGGAACATGTCACGTTCATCCGAAAGCTGGATGAGTTGTCCGCAGGTGCCGCGTCTAGCCCGATGTGGGCTGACAGTGATTTGCTGGAGTTCCTGCTGACTTGGTGGAGCGAACACATTCTGAAAGTGGACATGAAGTACCGAGGCTTCTTTGTGGAGAAGGGTCTTGGGTAGTAGATACAACTAGCTTGCCAGGGATCACGCCCGCATCATCAGACAATACGGGCCGTTTCGTTGGTCGCTACCCGCATCACCTGTACCCGCCGCTCTCCCTCCTCCGCCCTCGGGACGTGATAGTCATCGTGTCCCGTACCGCGTGTCGCTAACTGGTACGCTGCCCGAAGTGTCTTGGCGGTATTCTGGGCATTCTGCCCGAGATAGTACTTCATAGTCGTGTCGATGCTCTCGTGCCGCATAAACTCTCTCATGACCGGCGGCACAACGCGGGCCGCCCACCGGACTCAGAATGGCAGAGCAGCAGCGCAAGATGGCAGCGGAGGCGAAGCGACGTCTTGAGGAAGAGGCGGCAAGATGGGAAAATGGCGGCGTCTCATCGCGACCCACTCCCGAGGCAGAATAGGAAAAAGAGAGAACAAGGATGCGATCTGATGGATCTCCACGAATTCGTGAACTCAAAGAAGGTGGCGAAGGAAGCGATCTCGACACGAACGCGGCAGATTTATGGGGCCGTACTGAGTACATCGCCATATCTTACGACCGGCAACTTCGAGTCCTTCCACCCAGATGATCTCAAGCTCCTTTTCGAGCAGTACGACGAGCGATTTCTGGATGGGCATTGCCGAGAAAGGCTTGGCGACCACGTGCTTCGTTTCCGAGTCTCCAAACGGATGACAAAGGCGGCGGGGTCGGCCACACGCCATAGACCCAGGCGAGGCCCAGGCCGCCCGCACTTCGAGATCGCCGTCTCGTCCACGCTGCTATTTCAGTGCTTTGGCGATGAAGACCACCGTCCAATCACCGTCAGCGGTATCGCGTGCCGGGATCGATTGGAAGCCCTACAGCGGGTCTTCGAGCATGAGGTGGTTCATCTGGTGGAGATGCTGCTATGGGACACGTCCAGCTGTAGGGCTTCTCGTTTTCAGAACATCGCCGGCGGGTTCTTTGGTCACACGGAGCACACGCACGAGCTCATCACGCCGAAGGAGCGAGCTTTCGTCAAATACAAACTCCACCCAGGCTGTCGAGTCCGTTTTCGATTCGATGACGCTGAGCACGTCGGTATCTTGAATCGGATTACCAAGAGGGCCACGGTGCTGGTAGAGGACCCGACCGGAGTTCCATATTCGGACGGAAAGCGATACGCGAAGTTCTATGTGCCAGTGGGGATGCTAGAAAAGGTCCAGGAGTGATACTGCCCGGCCTACGAGCCAAGACCGTGATTCTCAGCCAACGCTCCAGTCGTCGTTAATCCATGCAAGCTTCGTTGCCTTCCGCGGATTGTAGCGTCCGGACGGCTGGAAATCGTACGACTTCAGGTATTTCAAAAGGGCATCTGCTGGCACACACGCATGCTGAGCGATTAGGTCGACCTTGTCGTTTTCGGGTGACCAGTTGCACATGAGCCGTTCCTCACGCTCGAACCAGCCATCCAGGTACTCTATGTCCGTTGAGCTGACGACTACGAATTCACACCGTTTAATGCAGAGAAAACTCAATAGCTTGCTAGCAAGATGTCGAGTCCGATCTGTTTCTTGCCCAGATGACGCGGATGCGATATTCCAGAGGCTCGTGAATCCGTCGTCGTCCAAGTCATCTGGATTGACAGCGATTCCTCCGGCAATCAACTCCTCACTAGCCATATTCTCTCCCAGAAAGGGCGATCTGTGGTGCTGGGTAACCAGAGCACGGTAGCCTACGCATCGTCCCGCGGCAACAGGTCCACACCTGCCGTTGTGCGGACTTACGTTTCCAGGCGGTCAAGCAGACCTTTTGAGCTGGCTTAACAATGCGACGGCGTCGAAGGCATTCTCAATGCCGCCGATGTGCTCGATGAATTCATGAACTGCGCTCGCTTGCTCCTCGGTGAGATCGCAATCTCTGGCCACCAGCAACTCGGCGATCTCGTCCGGCATCATGTCTTGGATGCGAATCGACTCGGGCACAGCGAATCCTTTGTCTGGCAGGCAAGCGGAAGTCCGTACCCTTAGATCATCGGCTGACAGACTGTTTGGATTGAATCCTTGTGCCCGTATTCGCCAAGGCCAAGAATCTGTTCGCTTCAACGGATTTCGTTTCAAGTGAGCTGTCGTCGGGTGCTGAGAAGCTACAACGATTCCGTCGTTATTGACGACGAATCGACGACTTCCGAAATTCCATCGATGAGTTAGCCGATCTATCCCTCGTGATCATTGAGACTGGCACCAGGGAACCATCCACCGAGGGCGACAGCATGAATTGTTCTGACGGTAATCGGCAGCCCAAGCTACTTGCGGACATCGAGCGGCTTCAGAAGGAACTTGAGCAGCGGTACACGCAACTGAAATCAAACGCTTCCCCAAAGGCTCGTCAAACCGACACGAAGCCTGATACGGCGATGGTCATAAGAGGGAGGTAGTAGCGCCCCAGTCTCTATTGGTGCCGTGCCATCGCCTCTTCGATACGGCAGGTCGTTTTCGGCAACTCTTCACTTGCCCGATTCCCCGTAGCGAGCATAGAATCCAATTGACCTTGCGTGATTTTGGGTAGCTGAGAATCGGAGCTAAGGCATGAAAGCAGATGCGCAGCGAGTTACTTTGCGGTGCGAGACATGCGACTTCCGGGTAACTGAACGGAACTGGAAGACCGCCATATCCATCGACGATGACCGCTATGAATTCGTCGAGAAGGACATGAGCGACGAAGCTCTGCGAGAGCATTTTGGCGGCTCCGAAGATGAGCTGACGGCGGATGAACGAATGGCGACGGCATGGTCGAACATTTGTTGCGATTGCGGAGCGGTTGGGTTTTATACGGCCTTTCGTCTGCCGCTTGGGCCAGATGACCGTGGAAGCGATGTCATCGAGGCCAACCACATCGAGGCACTGACGAGAAGATGCCTCCAGTGCAGGAGCCAGAACTTGGAGCTTCTGGTGGCCAGTGCCGGGAAGGTGATCTGCCCCAAGTGCGGTAGTGGCCCGCTTCAGCAGAAGAGTTAGCCGAGCGGGTACCAACACCGACAACTACCCGACCGATTTCGGCGTCGACATTCCTTGCGTACGGCCCACAAGGAGCGACTGGTATACCGCTATCGACGTGACATCAACGACTCGGTAAGTTGATGCGAACGAATGCAGTTTCACCGTCGATACGCGAGCCCGAGCCATGGAAGGTCTGCTTCCCTGTAAGGCCCCACCGAAACCGAGGTTCACGGGCTTTGGTGCGACGGATTTCGCCGACAGCCAGCCGCCGCTACGAAGCATGCAATTGGCAGGCGAGCCAAAGCATCTTCGAAAGCGAATTCGCGACGACTGCCCTCGCGACCCGGGCGTGTATGGCATGGTCGATCGCTATGGGCATCTGATCTACGTGGGCATGTCGGCCCAGCTTCAAGATCGGCTACTCACATATTTCACGAAGGGTCCACCACATGCAAAGGAACAGCGTGTGGCTGAACGCGCCCATCGGCTCGTTTGGGAACTCGGCGGACATGAGTTCGTGGTTCGCCTTCGTGAGTTGGAACTGATCCGTCGCTGGCGTCCACGGTTCAACTATCGCGGCCGACCGGAACGAAGCAAGGTTGGGTACGTCTACGTTGCGACGGGTGAAGCGTCAAGATTCCGTACGGGCCGCTTGCCGCCCAAATCCGGCCGACTGATCTGGGGCCCCGTGCGATTGAGCCGACGCCTGAGTGGGGCAGTCGACCACCTGAACCACGTCTTCAAACTTCGAGATTGTCCGCAGGACACTCCGATGCGATATGCCGAGCAGCGAACACTGTTTCATGAGGATCGGCCGGCCGAGTGCATGCGAGGGCCGCTGAACACGTGCCTTGCCCCTTGTGCAGGTCGCTGTACACAGCAGCAGTATGCCCAGCAGATTGAGGCGGCCCAGGCACTGCTTGATGGAAGCGACACGAGCATCATCGACAGTCTCCAGACGCTGATGCAGGAGGCCGCATCCCAACATCAATACGAAAGGGCGGCTACGCTTCGTGACGCCTGGACGGAATTGACGTTCCTTAACGAACATTTCCAGTTGATGCGAGATGTTCGTCGCGACTATTGGTTCGTCTATACCGTGCCTTGTAGCGGCGGGTTTACGTTGTGGATGTTCGTGGCAGGTGGCAACGTCGTGAAGGTGGTACGACAGCCGGATTCAGAAGAGTCCGTCTATCGATGTCTTCAATTGCTGGAGGCGATCTACGACGGGGGAGATCGCGAGTCCTGGGACGAAGACCTCGATCAGATGCAGTTGGTAGCTTCGTGGTTTCGCCAGTACCCGGATGAAATGAAGAGCGCGCTGCAGCCCGAACAGGCCATGGCCCACTGCCGTTCAGGCCTGCAACTCTGAGAGCCGGTCTTCGAAAGCAGGAATCGCGACCGAGTTTGGTAGTGGTGAAGACTGGCTCTGAGTTCCGCATCCCGGCGGCACGCTGAAACATTCCCCTTGCAGATTGAGGTAACGGACCAGGATGATCGAAGCTGTGCCATTTCAGGTCATTGTGATTCACGGCTTGAGTTCCACGTTGGAGATCCCGTCCGTCCCAGGGTGGAAGATGTTGTTCGAGAAGTGAAGTCCTTTGACGTCGCTTGCCACCGAAACGGCATATTTGTATCTTGGTGGTGAAATCGTGGCTGTCCCGTCGTTGCTGGTCTGACCGCCGACGCTGTAAATGATGTTTCCTTGAATGACGACGTCTGTGAGCGGAGGGTTCTCGGGTTTCTGTCCCGTGTCGAACTTGACGGGCGACCTTTCATTGCCCCAGATCCAATTGGCGTGGCCGTAGCCGAAGTCAGAGATGATGTTGTTGGCGATGATCGAGCCGCCGTCTACGTTTGCTTCGATGGGTTTTTCGTCGGGGCCAGCGGGGCCTGCTGCGTGCGACGCGGCTCCGGGCATCATCCCGATGCTCCACAAGTCGTTCTTCGAGAACTGATTGCCGATGACGAGGATGTTGCGCGAGCCGTGCATGGCCTTCATTCCCATGAACGCGTTGTTGACGATATTTTGGGAGACGATGACGTGATCCGCGTGGATATCGATTCCCTGTGCTGCATTCTCGATGTAGTTGCCGAGAATCTGAGTGTAGTCGCTCGTCGTGGGTGAAGTGACAATGATGGCCGAGCCTTGGTGCCAGTTGTCCACGTACTCGTCGCCCCAGACCTTTTGATTGATGATGAGTCCTTTGTCGTCGTTCTTCTTGACGAACTTTCCCAGGTCGTACTTCTTCTTGATCGCTGGTGTCGGCAGCAGGTGCTGCTCGATGATTCGGTTGCCTTGGATAAACGTGCCACGGCTTTGGGTCACCACGATGCCGCTGCCATCAATACAGTTGAAGGCATAACCCCAGTCTCGACTGCTCGTGCGGTCGTCAAGCGAAACGCGCATGTAGTTTTGGATAAGGCAATCACGAATCCGACCCCCAACGCATTCACGAATAGCGATCGTTCCCGATCGCGTACGGTTGTTGAGGACTTGGAGATTGTCGAGGACAAGATCGCGGCACTGGATAGCGAGAACGGCTTCGGTTCTTGTATCCATCTTGCCTTCCGGCCGTGTCAACGTGAGGTGGCGAAGCTGTACGCGGGCGACGCGTTCGATTTCGATGATTGGGACATCCGGATTCGTCTGGATGATACGACCTAGTCCGCAGAGCCCTGAATCATCGGTGTGAATCCGAATCTTCTCATCAATCTCATAATCACCCGCCGGGACATAGATCACCTTTCCCGGGTTGGCATCGAGGGCTTCCTGAATCGAGCGGTAGCCACCAACCGAGAGCTGGCGGCCGAAACTTCGGGCCTCTTGTCCGACGGACGGGTCGACCGCCGACACCGTCAGCAACCCGCATGCGACAACAACTGATATCTTCATCTCGTTTTGCCCCCGTTTGATGCAAAGAACTTGGGTGAACCGCAAGCCCTTGCCAGTATAGCAACGCAAACATCGCCTTCGAAACAGCTCGCCGAGCGTTAGCTTGCTTCAGCCGTCTTCCTTGGAACGTGTTTTGAAATTCACTCTCCCCTTGGGGAGAGTCGGCCCGTCAGGGCCGGAGAGGGGGCATTGGCCCTCCCCGGACGCTCTCGCGTCCGACCCTCCCGCTTTGCTGGAGGGTGAATTCGATTTTTCAAACACGTTCTTAAGGCAACCATGACTCACTGGCATAGTAGAACGGGAAGACTCGATTCACACCGTGGAAGAAGAACACGGACGCGACGCACATCCAAATGACCGTGACGCTATGCGCTACGGCCTTCACTACTAACCCGGTGCGCGTGGTGAGTCGATCAAGTGGATACTCAAATAGCGGTGTGCGGCTCGCCAGGGGACGAACTGCGAGTGGATTGCTCGATGACCGGCATGAAAGTGCTTGAAATGACCAGCGAATGATGGGATGTTGGTCCACAATCGATGTTCCATCGTTACCGGAGGCGGACCGCACCATGACACGCCAAGCTCTGATTACCGGAATGCTCCTGGTCGCTTGCGGCTTTTGCGCTCTCGCGACATCGGCCGACCAGTTCCACCCGGAACGGGCGCGGACACTGGTTGAAAATCACGGTGTCGACAAGCTGGTGTTTGTCAAACGTGCAACATTTCAGTCGTCCCACTACTACACGGACTTCATCGACGGATGCAAATTCTTTGGAACGGATCTCTGTGTGCTTGATTTGAAGTCGGGCGACGTCACGTCGCTGCTGCCTGACGCAATGAAGAGTGGGTTGATCAACAGGATCGACGTGTCGTTCGACGCGGAACGAATCGTCTTCGATTGGAAAGCCGATGACAGGAGCGGGTTTCACGTATGGGAGATCAACGTCGATGGCAGTGGGCTCAGGCAATTGACCTTTCCGCCTGACGACGAAGAAGAAACGAGCCGCAAGTATCACCTGTTCAAAGACAATCCGTATCATTGGGTCAGGTACCCGGAGAAGTATCCCGTTGATTTCGGCGTCTACCAGCACTGGTCCGACGACATGCATCCGTGCTATTTGCCCGACGGCGGAATCGCTTTCGTTTCGACGCGCTGCCGGCACGGAATTCTCTGTGACGGAGCGGATGTACTGACGACCAGCGTGCTCTATCGTATCGATGCGGACGGCAGCAACATGCAGAAGCTGACGAATTCGGCCGTCTCCGAGGCGAACCCGACCCTGATGGAGGACGGACGCATCCTCTACACACGCTGGGAATACGTCGACAAGGGCGACGTGTGTATCAAGTGTCTTTGGACCATGGGAATCGATGGAACCGGATCGGCGGAAATCTATGGTAACGATATCGCCATGCCGCCGTCCATGATTCACGGACGTCAGGTTCCAGGTCATCCGAATCTGTTTGTTTTGACCGGCGCTCCCCATTGCCCGCAGACCGGGGTGGGTACGATTTACCGAGTCGACACGAACAAGAACATCCGATCGCCCGAAGCGATGACCCTGATGACGCCAGAGACGGAAGTCGAAGCCGAAGGTTGGTTCAAGCACCCGTGGGAAATGGAGAGCAAGGACGGCAACCCACGATACGCCAAATGCTTGGGTCCCCACTTCGCCGACCCATATCCGCTAGACCCTGACACGTTGATCATGGTGTGCCAGCCGGATCGGGACAAGATGTGGAAACAGCCCGACGGGTACGGCATTTATCTGTACGAAGGCCCAGGGCGATACACGGAGGTCTTTCGGGCTAAGGGGACCAGTTGCTGGACGCCGATTCCACTGAAATCACGACCCGCACCGCCACTGCGCGTATCATCACTTGATTCGGGAGTTGCCGAGAAACGACTGGCCGGAGTACCCCTTGCCGTTTGCGTTGTGGCCGACATCTATCGCGGCATGGAAGGCGTCCAGCACGGCGAGGTCTGCTATATTCGGATCAACGAACAGGTACCGCGTCCCTGGGCCGCGCGGCGCAAATGGGATTTTCACTCGTTCCATCAACAGCATTCTCAGGTCAGCGCTACGAACCTGGGACTGAAGGCCCAGTGGGGTATCGTGCCGGTGGAAGAAGATGGTTCGGCCCATTTCTATGTCCCGGCCGATCGGAACGTCTTTTTCCAGGCCCTCGACAAAGACTACCAGGAAGTTCAACGCGAACGGACCTATGTGAATTACCGCCCCGGCGAGACCCGATCGTGCGTCGGGTGCCACGAAACGTCGAACAATACGACGGCGGCCGTATCGTCGTCCGACCTGCTTGCACTGCGCCGACCACCATCGATGCCTGGCCCGCAGCCAGGCGAGGAGACCGGCCAACGTTGCTTGGACTACGAAGCCGATGTTCAGCCGATCCTCGATCGTCACTGTGTGTCTTGCCACAACGGCAGGGACAACGACACCGATCTCGATTTGCGCGGCGTGCCGACCGATGTGTTCAGCGTGTCCTACGAGAACCTGATCGGCGTGAAATGTACAGGCAATCGTTTCGACTGGTACAAGGTGAAGCAGCGTAATCTGCTCGGCCCGTTGATTTACGAGAACAATCCCAAAGTCGGGAACGCCGAGTATCTGCCGCCGAAGACGCTCGGTTCGACCACCGCGCGCCTTTTCGACTTCCTTCGGCCAGAACACTACGACGTCGAACTGACCGAAGCGGAGATGGTTCGCATAACGACCTGGATCGATTCGAATGCGCAGTACTACGGCAGCTACTGGGGGCGCAAGACGCTTATGCACCGGGATCACCCAAACTTCCGCCCCAAGGTCACGTTCGAACAGGCAATCTCGCGAGAATGTCCTATTCCTGAATCCAAACGTTGAGAACTTCTGTGGGATTTGATATCGAGATCACGGGTCCTGTCCAGCGCACTTCGGCTGTCACTAACGTGGAGTGGACAATATGAAGACTTTTCTCTCTGGCATCGTCACAGTTGCACTGGTGTTGGGATTGGTACGCGGAACGCCGGGGGCACCCGTGTTCGAGGATCAGGTTTTGCTTACGTCGGGCGAGGGTGGTTACCATACTTACCGTATTCCAGCGGCTGTGTGCACGGCAAAGGGCACCGTGCTGTTTTTCTGCGAAGCGCGCAAGAACAGTTCCAGCGACTTTGCCCAGACGCACCTCCTGTTGCTCTCCAGCAGCGACGGAGGGCGGACCTGGAGCGACCCGCGAGTTGTCTGGAAGGATGACTCTGCACCAAACGTGACCATTGGCAATCCCTGCCCGGTCCTCGATGTACGAACGGGAACCGTCTGGATCGGCTTCACTCGCAACAACCAACGAGCGTTCGTCACCAGCAGTAAGGACGACGGCAAGACCTGGGCCACGCCAACCGAGATAACCGAGACGGTCAAGCCAAAGAGTTGGAAACGCTACTGGACCGGTCCAGGACACGGACTGCAACTGGCCCGAGGTCCAAAGGCAGGGCGGCTCATTTTCCCCTCCTATCACATCGTCGACGAAGGCGATCGGCGGGTGATGCGCTCGCACATGGTCTACAGCGACGACATGGGGAAGACCTGGCAGATCGGGCAAAGCACGGCGATTGGGCCGTCGATCGATCCGGACGGTGTTCACCTATCGGCCTCGTGGGTCCCCGGCCCTTACGACTGGGAAGGCTGCGAGTGTCTTGCGGTCGAAAGGCCCGATGGTCGTCTGTACCTGACCGTGCGCAACCAAGCCGGCTACAAACGCAAGAAAGCATACGCCTTCAGCGACGATGGCGGCACGAGTTGGAGTCCGTTGAACCTGCAAGACGAATTGCCGGGCCCCACGTGCCAGTCGAGTATCATTGGGCTGCGGGGCGGTGCGGACGGCAACGCTCGCATCCTTTGGTCGGGCATCCGCGCGTCCGACCCGCCCGGTCGCAGGGACTTGACCATCTTCCTCTCCGAGGACGGGGCAAGAACCTTCTCCAAGTCCCAACTCGTGCATGCTGGGCCATCGGCCTATTCCGACATGACCGTGCTTCCCGATGGCAGCGTTCTGATCTTCTATGAGGGCGGAACGAAACACCGCTACAACTCGATCCGCATGGCCCGATTCAACCAGGACTGGCTGATGCAGACGAAGTGATGATCATTTCAGGCGAAATGTCCGCTCGATCACCACGCCCCGTTTCCGAACATCATTTGGAGATACTCTTCGAAGGTTCTTGGTTCTTCGTCGCCCGGGGCATCCGGCGGGACGATGCCTTGCGGGCCGTTGCTTGGTTCGTCAAGGACGGGTGGCCGGAAGCCCAGCGGTGACGAGGCAATGCCCTTGCACACCGGGCCACGGAAGCCCAAGGGTGATGTGGCGATGCCCTTACAATCAGTGCCCTGAACCCCCAGCGGTGATGTGGCAAGCCCTCGGCAAACGGGGCCTTGCATGCCCAAGGGCGACGATCCTAGACCGGCTTGAGCCGGAACGCTCAACAGTGCGACGGAGCCGCCGACCAGGAAAGATACCAGTAGTCTCGTCGAAGTCGTCATTTCTGCATTCTCCCATTCCGGTGCGACTTGTCCGCCAACCGACGACCAGCACATGCAGGTCCGCAATTCGGTTCGCGTGATCGTGTCGTCGATGCCTTTCAATCGTTTCAACGCAATGTTCTGCGGGATCTTGCGCGCTTGGGAAAAAAGTCTGATTCATGCTTCCACATTTGCCCGAGGGATGGCTGGGACAAGCGAAGTGAGCCCCCAATGGGCCGAATTCCGGGGGCACTTCGTTAGCCCTCGCCCACACGGGATTCGGAAACGGCAACATCGAACTCCGGACTTCGGACTCGGAGCGTAGGGCTTCTCGCGTCCCGCTATTCGGCTTGGCCCCGTTTCGACGCCTTGGTAGACTGCTCCGCAACCGAAGGTTCGAAGCATCTCTCTTGGCCGGCTTGTGGATATCGCCATGCCATTGATACGCAGCGCGAACGCGTCTCCCTTCCCCACGACGCACTGGTCTTTGGTGGATGTCATCCGCCAGGGCGACGACGAGACCAAGCGCAAGGCCCTGGAGGGATTCCTGACGCGTTACCGCCCCGCACTGCTCGTACACCTGGAACGCACTCGCGGCGTGGCTCGTGAAGAGTCAGAAGACTTGGTGCAGGAGTTCATCGCTCAGAAGATCCTCGAAAGGGATCTGGTCAGTCGCGCGGACCGCGGGGCGGGGAAGCTTCGCACTTTCTTGTTGACGTCGCTGGAACGCTTTCGTATCGACTGGATTCGTCGGCAAGGCGCACAGAAGCGGTCGCCGGCCGGCCAGAGTCTGATGCAGATCGACGAGGAGCAACATGGCCCGTCGGCGATCAACGATCCTGCGGGCGTGTTCGATGTCGAGTGGGCTCGGAGCGTGATCGGCGAAGCCCTGCAACGGATGCAGCAACAATGCGAAGACTCTGGTCGTGCCGACGTGTGGGGTGTGTTTCAATGCCGGCTGGTCGATCCCTTGCTAAAGGGCGTGCCGCCAATCGATTATGAAGGACTGGTCCAACGGTTCGGTTTGACGTCACCGGCCCAGGCCTCCAATGTGCTGGTGACCGCCAAACGCATGTACGCGCGAGCTCTGCGGTCGGTTGTCTCCGAGTACGCCTCGGACGAGGAAGAGATCGAATCGGAGATCCAGGACCTCCAGGGAATTTTGGCACGGTGACGTATTCAAGACGCGAGGATAACGATTCAATCATGGAACCTGTCGACCTTCACGACGCCGAGGCGAGTCAGTTGGCCCAGTTTATGGACTTGGGCGACAGTGACGGTCTGTGGAGCCCCGGCGAACTCGCAGCCATTTTTCGACACCAACTGGCTTCCTCTGTCGAGTTTCCCTTCGTCGTCTTGGGCGACCCGTCAACGAAACCGGTCCAAGACATCTGTTCGGCTGCCGATCCCGAAATCAAGACATTCGGCGACCTGTTCGATCATCCGCAGCCGCCCATGGAACTGCTGCGGATGACCAAGGACTATGCAAAGCAATGTCGTGCGCGCGGCGAAAGTCCCATTCCGGCAGAAGTGGCTACGATGCTGTATGTCTTGAGTATTGTTGTCGCACGAACCAGCCGGGAGCAGCGGATCACGGATCTGAATGACCAGAGCCTGTGCCGTCTCGCCGCCTGGGCAGCGGAGCAACCCTGGATCGACGAACCGATTCGCCGTTTGCTGATCGCCGCGCAACAGGTATTCGATTCTGGGGAGCCCGCTTCTGATGCCTGACGACCCGCCATCGTTACCTGAGCTGTCTCGTGTCGGTCTTCCGGCCTTGCCGCGATTGGCTGAATACCTGCTTTTGGAGCCGCTCGGCCAAGGCGCGATGGGTATCGTCTACCGTGCATTGCACATCGACATGGCGCGCGTGGTCGCGTTGAAGGTTCTGGCTAACGAACACCTGCAAGACGAACGCTCGGTCGCGCGATTCAAGCGAGAAATGGTCGCCGTGGCCAAGCTGGATCATCCCAACATCGTGCGAGCCCACGATGCTCGGCAGATCGATGATCACTACGTGCTGGTCATGGAGTACTTGGATGGAGTGTCCTTCGAGCAGTTGGGGATGCATCTTGGTCCCTTGCCGATACCGGACGCGTGCGAGCTGATTCGTCAAGCGGCCGAGGGTCTCGATCACGCTCATCGACACGGGTTGGTGCACCGCGACATCAAGCCCTCGAATCTGCTGCTGACGCGAATCCAACACGCCGCACCTCTTGTCAAGATCCTGGATTTTGGGATGGCCATGATCCGCGAGGGGTGGCCATCGGACGTGGCAATCACGCGTCCCGGAATCGTCCTGGGAACGCCCCACTATATGGCGCCGGAACAAATCGAAGACAGCCACAACGTGGATATTCGCGCCGACATCTACGGCCTCGGATGCACGTTGTTTCGATTGCTGGCCGGCCACCCGCCCTTTGCGGGTCAATCGCCACGGAGTGTCGCGGATGTATTGGACGCGCACGAGAACGAAACGCCTCGTTCGATACGCGAATTGCGTCCGGAAGCGCCCGCCGGCCTTGCGGAAGTGGTCGATCGCATGTTGGCCAAGAAAGCTATCGAGCGAATTCAATCGCCGCAGGAGGTCAGCCGGGCACTCGCAGAGTTTTGCCAAAGCTGCGATTTGTCGCGATTGCTTGCGGCCACAGAGGAGCAATCGCCAAACATAGGGGAAAGAAGAACGCTAGTCGCGGACGGCAAGACCGCGCTGCCGCCAGAGACGAGCAGCGATGCAATCTCTTTGCCGATTTCGCCTCCTCGCCATGAGAACCGTCTTGGCCCACCGTCAAGCGAAGCGGGAGTCGTGCGACCAAGCCAACAAACGGATCGTTCCGCTCCCACGGTTGCGTCAAGGTCCCTTCGGTGGTGGGGCATGGCAGCGGGTATCTTGGCGCTGCTGACCATCGGCGTCATTGCCGTAGCGCTCAATTTGCCTCGGGACGAGGATCGGGACCCACCCGTCGAACAGACGGCCGATGGCGGAACGGCCGATCGGAACGACTCGGCGACGGGCCTTCCGGCCAACAGATCCGACTTCGAGCCGACAGGCTCCGCGTCGGGAAGTCGAACCCATACCTGGATCTTACTCAGTTGGACGCCTAGCAATCGGGACAAGGCCGATCTATGGCTGTTTAGCACCAACGGCGAAATACGACGGCGAGTCGTTTGTACGCCGAACACGTTTGAGACCCAACCTCGCTTCTCGCCAGACGGTCGTCGTATTCTCTTCGTCCGTGTCGATACACCCGGCGAGAAGAATCCACCCGTCAAGAAGACCAGTCTTTGGGTTTGCCAAACGAACGGCCGAGACCAGCGGATGCTTGTCGACTGCATGTTCGATAGCGATCGAATCACGGGGCCTCTGTGGGCGTCGGATTCGGAGGTCTATTTCACTTGGTTACGACGACCCAGCCGAGAGACCCGCATCGAGTTGTGGCGGATGGCGTTGGATGACGAAAGCCCGACTTTTGTGCTCGATCTCGGGCGAGAAATGGGAACACAGGAAGTCATTGTCACAGACCTGTCCATCGACCATGGTGAGCTGTTGATCACAGGCGAGTCGGCCACGGATTCGGATACTACGGGCGTCTACCTGGCCGATTTGGATGGGAGTGGGTTGCGCAATATCTGGAAAGGCGACAAACCATCCTATTTCTGCACCTGCGCGATTTATTCCCAAGACGGCCAACGAGCAACTTGGCGATATCGTGCTCCTATGCCCGATGGCAGCGGATTGGCCCAATACGGGATCGCTTGGGCCAAGCGAACGGAGACCGGGGAATGGGCCGTCGAGCTTTCGGATTTCCCCGACGCGTCGGTGTCTCCGATTGGCTGGTCCGCTGACGGCCGCGATCTACTGTGTGCCCGCGTCCCAACGCCACGCCCGCTGGGAACGCGTGCCAAGTTTTTCTTGACCAAGGAACGATTCCGCGACGTTCGCGACCGGTTCGAACTGCCGGGCTGGCACATGCCCATCGCGTTGAATGCCGGACAACTAGCCGATTGGCGGACGCTGCCGCTTGACGTTCCGCTGCCTCCTGATGACCGCCCAACATTCCGCGCACCAATTCGAAAACCCCGACTGCCCTTTCGTTCACCTACCGAGTGATTCCCATCCTGACGAGGCACCAGATTGAAGCCTGCAGATGCCAACTGATGCCACAGCAGTTCAGAATGGCCGCATATGTCGTTTAACCCTGAGCCGGAGGCGACGGCGGGCGCCGCATGTGGACGATCCATCTTCGGTCCGCCATCGCCTCCGGCTTCGGGTTAAGCGATGGCACCAGAGGTCGACTGTTTGACTTCGGGTCGGCCCCCTGCCAGCTTGTCTGGCAGGAGCCGATGTTTGGCCAGCTAGCACGACCACCTCATGCACCACTTACCTCCCCATCCCATCTTCGCCGCCTGCGGCGGCGAAGATGGGATGGGGAGGTGATTTACGCGCTCCGTTTCGTAGCCTCCCAAACTGGTTCACCTGTCGGACAAGCCGACAGGGGTCGAAGTCAAACAGTCGAAAGAGGCGGTCGCACCGTAGGAGGCGGAGAGTCCAAAAAACGAACCCTGCGATGGCGTCTGAGTCGGAGCCATCGCAGGGCGGTGTCGAGGGGTACGGTTCTTGCGGATTACAGTTTCAACACTGTCGGAGTAGACAGTTCCTCGACTTTCCAACTGCCTTCGGTCAGCTCCTCGACTTTCCAGCTATCCTCGGCCAGTAGATCGATCACATCAGGCGAGACTTCTTCGACTTTCCAGTTGTGGGTTCCTCCGCTCTCCAGATCGAACTTGATATACGCGGCGCTGTTTGTCCCCTGAGTTCCCAGGTCGTACTTGACATACGCGGCGCTGTTCGTCCCTTGATCTTCCATGGCATCCTGGACGTGCGTGCCCGGCAAAGACGACGAGCCACGCATTGCAGCAAGCGGATTCGGACGGAAGAACGGCTCGGTTGGCTGTTCTACTGCCAGCAAGTCCCGCGGGTCGGCCTGCCGCAGTCCTACGGTGTATTGTGGAACCTGCGGAACGTACGCCCTATGGGAGGGTTGATTCGTGAACAACGGCCCTATCACGCCGGGTGTCAGAACTCCGCTATCTTCGGAAGCGGGCGAGACCCGATAGATCGCTCCCGTGCCTTCTACGTAGTTGACGCTGTGGATTTCCACGGACTCCGCATCAAAGGGAAGCTCGACACAATCCGTCTGCGTGTCGGCGGAGGCCCAGAAGATGAACTCAATCAGCTCGACCGCCAAGTCGATCTGTTCCGCGGTAGTCCCAAAGTCTTCGAGCTGATCTTCCACGTCCAGATGCAACTGGTCATCGATCTCGCCCGTCAGCGTGATCTCGACATCTGACGCATACGATGCGTCGAGCGTTGCATCGGCGATCACGGTATCGAGAGAGAACTCATTGATACCCTCGCGGGGCGGAGCGAATGTCAACGTGAACTGCACGTCTTCTAGCGTCCCTTCCGCTTCGGTGTCGATTGTGACCCCGTCACCCGTTTCAACATAGATCCCGACGTCCACGTCGGCGTCGAAGGTAATGTCCTCCAACTCGACCGTCAGTTCCAAGTAATACGGAATGTCACCGCTTCCGGGAACCATCGTCAATTCCACGTCATCGATCTCCAAAGCGGAAAACTCGACGGTCGCGTCAAAGTTCCAGTCCAAGTCAATACCAAAGAACCCTGTCGCATACGTTCCCGATTCGTGCAGAGATACGGATTGCAGATCGACGCCCTGCCCATCCAGACACGCGTCGATGGCCGACTCCAGGCTTTCGACCGTGTCCTCGGAAAAGGTGAAGCTCTCCTGCCTCACCCAATCAAGATGTTCTATCACCTCGGCCTGTTCGGCTTGGGCCGGTTGCTGCTCCGCAACTGGGGCAAAATCCAAGTCGTGTACAGCCGCCAATACTCGGCGATGTTCCAGTCCCTCCATGCTCAGGGTCCGCATGTGCCGGCGGTGCCGTTTAGACCGTGACTTCCGACGATTCGCTTTCTTGCTGTTGAACAGTGCCATGACTCCGCTCCGTACCGTGTTGAGAAAAGAGAGAGGTTCCAAAACCGCGTTGTCTGTACTGTTATCAACGAAAGGAACCCGCGGTCCCTGCGCGCTAGCAGGGCTTCTTTCCAGTTTCTTCTGTCTTTCGCGGTAGGTCAGAATGGACCCAACGTTGCAGAAGAAGGTCGGAAGCACACCAATGGATACTCTTCGCACCACAGATCACGAAAACGCTCAAGAACGCGAATGGAAACGTAGACGCCTGGTTCGTGCGGGAGGAATTAGAGAGAAATGCGCTGGGCTGTGTCTCAAAATGACGGATTTCATGTAGCTCGGTCTCTCCGAGACCGAGAATGGCGCTGCTTGCGAGCCTCGGAGAGACTCGCCTACGTGTTTTGAGACAGAGCTAGTACCTCACGTCGCTCAGAGCGAAGGTAGTAGCCGCCGGCGTCCGTGTGGTCTCACTGACCGTTTCTGTTTGTCGGGCCCCGAAAGCAACTCAGATGGCCGTCGTAGTAGAATCGGTCGAAGTTGGGCGGCAAGAAATCCTTCAGGCAATCTGCGATCGAGAAAATGGTAACTTCCGTCGGGGATTGGGAAACCGTGTCGGCAAGGGTCTCGTAGAATCGGGTTCCTTCGCCAACGGGGCGGACGGGGCGGTAGAGATAGATGAAATCGACGTTCAGCGGGGGATGATCCAGGACGTCGCCCACGATCCACTCGACGGAATGCTCGGCAACGTCCAGCCAGCGTTGGAGGCGGCGACCGATGGCGACCGCTTCGGAACTGATCTCGATCTGGATCGTCTTGCGGTGCGGATAGAGCTTCTGCAGCAGCAGTCCTTGCAGACCGTTCCCGGCGCCGTAGTCGGCGCTGATCGTGTCGGATCGGATGTGGGGAGCGGCTTTGACCAGCGGGGCAGTACCCCCGGCGTGCGACCAGTAGCCGCCGGTTTCGTCCATTCGCGTGCGTTCCTCCTTTGTGTAAGGCGACTCGTGCATATGCAGGTGGGCGTATAGTTCGAGAAACGCCTGTTCCACGACATCCGCGTTGTCACCCGTCATGGCCTGGCGAAGCGCCTCTCGCAGCGTGGCGTAGCGAGGGAAATGGTTTCCCGGATCAGGGGGCGGTGGCAAGTCGGCCAACAACTGCATGAGTTCCACCATGCGATGAAGCTCCGCGCGAGGCAGTTCGAATTCTGCGAGCAACTGCAGCAGGCGGTCGTGCTGATCCGTTGACGATTTCGGGTTGCTCATCGTGGTTCGCGGTCAGTAAATGATGCGGCGTGATTTTCCTTCCGCGCCAATCGTACCGCAGCAGGAGATGGCGATTCAAGGGAGCAGCCTACGGCTTTATGCGGCCCCGTGCTCTTCGCGCCGTGGCTGGAGGCTCACCAGTGCCCCTGCCGTGACAAGTGGTTTCGCAGGATTGCGAAATCGGTGCGATTTTCCACATCGACACGCCTTTGTTCGCCAAAGGCGGGTGCATCAGTGTTTCTCGGACACGTCGGCATTCGAGTTCTTCTTGTGACCGCGAGTGGCCCCGGATGCCGTCCGATTGCGTCGCTCGACTGGAACTGATATCGTAGCCGCCGAATGGACTCTTCAATCGCGAGCCTCAGAATCTGCCCCCACTTCGGCGTGTCACGCGT
This sequence comes from uncultured Pirellulaceae bacterium, assembly GCA_964617665.1. GTDB lineage: Bacteria > Planctomycetota > Planctomycetia > Pirellulales > Pirellulaceae > JADHUC01. The sequence continues at coordinate 6,610 of CAZUAH010000167.1, read as the reverse complement.
GGCCGGCTGAAGTGCGCACCGACTGAGAATCCAATCCTGTCTCAAATCCCACTCCTTTGACTGTTGAGTCGTATCGTGGAAAACTACTTGAAGCCGTACGGTGACATCGAACTGCAACGGCGGATGGTGAGCGATCGTCTCCGCACGGATGCCTTCGCCGCTGCGATCCGCGAAGTCGTCCAACCGGGCGACGTCGTTCTGGACGTGGGAACGGGCACCGGCATCCTGGCTATGTTCGCCGCCAAAGCCGGGGCGCGGAAGGTCTACGCCATCGATGCGACCGATATCGCGGAGGTCGCGACCGACTTGGTCAAAGCCAACGGCCTGTCGGACCAGATTCAAGTCATTCGTGGCCGGGCGGGTGAATTGCAGTTGGATCAAGAGGTCAACGTGATCATTAGCGAGTGGCTCGGTAACGCCGCCTTTGCCGAGGGCATGCTGCACGCGGTGCTGGATGCTCGCGATCAAAACCTAACGCCGACCGGTCGCATGCTGCCATCAAAGGTTCGCGTGCTGATCGCGCCGTTGGACGAACCGATTCTCTACAACGCCGAAGGCCCCGGGTTCTGGCGCGAGCGGATCCACGGTCTTGATTTCAGCAGCCTGCAAGAAGTCGAGTTATCACAAGGGCGCACGATGCAGATCCGGGTCGAAACGGCGGCATTGTTGGCGCCTGGTCAGGTAATACTCGAACTCGATCTCCTCACCGCTTCTGCTGAAGATGTCTGGTCCGAAAATCAACTCGAGTTCATTCCCATCCGCGATGGTGTGCTAAACGGCTTCTGCTTATGGTTCGAAGCGGACCTTTCCCAGAGTGTCTTACTGGACACTGGACCATTCAGTCCGGAAACCCACTGGTGTCAAACTTACATGTCCTTTTCACCACGACCGGTGCGGGCCGGCGAACGGGTGGAGGTGGACGCCGAGTTCTCCTACAACTCAGATCCGATTGACGTCCGCCGCTACGTGGACCTCCATTTGGGCGTTGGCGAACGCGAGCTGAGTTACCCGATTGAATAGGGCTGCAATAGAAGGCCGGGCTAACGCGACAGCAAGAGATGCCCCTCGATCGGAATGAATCGGGTTGCGCTTCGAATCAGGGAACCCGCCGTAAGCTTCGTCGCACCGTACACCTCGACCGCTACGCCGTAGGCGTCCCGGAGTTTCCTGACGAGGAGGTCGAAGTCGCCATCGCCGGACGCCAGCACGGCCACGTCGATCTCCTTGGCGAACTCGATCATGTCGAGGGTAATGCCCACATCCCAGTCACCCTTCGCGGAGCCATCGCTTCTCTGAATGTAGGGTTTGAGCTTCACCTCGAAGCCGATGGACTCGAGGATCTGCTGGAATCGGATCTGTTTCGGGTCCTTGCGATCGATCGCGTAGGCAAAGGCCCGGATAACTTCTCTTCCCTCGGTGACTTGATCCCAGAACGCCTTGTAGTCGAAATGACATCCGTAGCTTTGCTTCACCGTGTAGTAGACGTTCTGCACATCCACGAAGACCGCGACTCTATCCATGGGGTGCCCTGCCTATCGCCTCGCCATCAAAAGGTCGTCGCGTTGATCCTGGTCGATCAGTTCATTTCGCCAGCAGATTGTCTCGAACTTCAACTCGGTCATCGTTCAGTCTAAGCGGACCTGATCAATGTTTGCACGGTGGAACCGCCGAAAATCGTTGCTTTTCCCCAATTTCAGCATCGCGAACCGCGCATTTGTTTCTAAGCACTGCTTAGCGGACGATGCAGAGGGCGTGAAACCCCTCCACATCGTGACGGCGAGGTCTGTATCTGTTACAAAACCAAGAGCCTTAAGGACGATGCGGAGAAAAGTCTTGGCATCAAACTGATCCCGCTCAAGGACTCTCAGGTGACCTTAACGGCCGAGGGCGCGCTGGTCGTCGTAGCGGAACACGATCTGTGACCCCGGTTCATTCATCGCCCAATCGAGATTCGAAAGGAACATATCATGGTCGAGTCGGAATCCACTCCCACGCCCGAACCTCCCTCGAAAGAAGAGCTCCGATTGGCGATGAAGGCGTTCCGCAAACGCCTCAAGCTGATGCGATTGGACGACGAATCGCGGATGGGCTACGGCCCCACGTCCTCCGGCCAGCAATCAGGTATCGCTGCCATTACGCCTCCGAACCAGTTTTCCGACGCCGTCTGGCAGGAACTGGCGAGACAGGGAAAACTCAAACACGAAGGTCGCGGACTCTATTCACTCGTTGGATCGTAATCATCTGGACATCCGACGCCGACTGGGCGCGGGATGAACTGTGGGTACGCCGGAAACGCTGAAGACCGCTTGAAGCGAAGGCTGCCCCGCTTGTATTGGGTGGAAAGTGTCATCGGTCCGTACGTTCCTTGAGACTACGATCTAGCCACCCTGCTCGTGACACACTCGTACTCACGCGGCCAACCGGCCCTATGCCCGTCAGCCGTCGGTCCGTTGGGAGCCAACTGCCCGGACCGTTCTGAAAGCCCACTCGATCGCCCCACGACTCGGGCAGAGTGGTTGGAAGACAGGTCAATTCTTTGACAAGAGGTGGGCCTGTCGAGTAGGTTCAGTGGCTGGATGGGGATTGAAATCGCTGTCATTAGCAAGCGCCCTCGCCGAGAAGCAGGTCGCTCGCTGGCAGGACGAAGACTTCGTTTCGCGAACGGAGGAAATCAAGCCGATGAGAACACTGCCCTCGATTCCCCGCTTGCTGTTAGCGTTTGCCTTTATCTCCGCTACGTTCTGCGATCGTGGAGATGGCCAAGAAATGAACTGGCAGGTAGGTATTGGCCGTCGCGTGATCACTCCGCAGACCCAAGTGTGGCTGGCTGGATACGGCTCCAAACGCGCGCCGGACGGCAAGATCCATGACCTGTGGGTCAAGGCATTGGCCCTGCGAGCGTCCGACGGAAAACGTGTGGTTATGGCGACCACTGACCACATGGGCATGTCGAAGACAGTCTACGAAAGCCTCTATGCCAAGCTAGACCGTCGCTTCTCGTTAGATCGCTCTGAGTTCATGCTAACCTTCTCCCATAACCACTGCGGTCCCGTGCTAAAGGACGATCTGGTGGACTACTACCCGTTGGACGACGAGCAGCGGCGTCTGGTGGCTGAGTATTCAGACTGGATGGAAGACCAAGTGGTCGAGGCGGTGGGCGAGGCCTTGGACAACCTGCAGCCGGGGCAACTGCTCAAAGGCGAAGGTGAATGCACATTTGCCGTCAATCGACGCGACAATCGCGAGGCGGACGTTCCGAAGAAGTTGGCCGAAGGGACGCCATTGAAGGGCGTGGTCGATCACTACGTGCCCGTGCTGGCGGTGAAGGGCAAGGGAGGCAAACTGCGGGGCGTGTTGTTCGGATACGCGTGCCACCCAACGACTCTCTCCTTCAGAACTTGGTGCGGCGACTATCCTGGTTTTGCCCAAATCAACCTGGAAGCGAATCATCCCGGCGCCGCTGCCATGTTCTTCAACGCCTGCGGAGGCGATCAGAATCCCATCCCGCGTCGAAAAGTCGAGCTGTGCGAGCGGTACGGAAAGATGCTTTCTGGCGCCGTCGAGGAGGTCCTCGCCAAGCCCATGCAGCCGGTGTCGGGCGGGCTACGGTCGGCCTTCGAGTTTGTGGATCTCGCGTATGAGGAACTCGTGACTCGGGAGAAGCTGCTACCCATTGCCAATGGCGGCAGGGCGCTCCAAGCACGGTGGGCGAAGCGCATGCTGAAGAAGATCGACGAGGGCGTGACCTTTCCGACTTCCTACCCGTACCCGGTTCAGGCTTGGCAGATCGGCGGCGAACTGCTGCTGATCGGCATCGGCGGCGAGGCGGTCGTAGACTACTCGCTGCGCTTCAAACGCGACTTCGGTCCGACAACGTGGGTCTGCGGCTACGCGAACGACATGGCAGCCTATATTCCATCCCGCCGGGTATGGGAGGAAGGTGGCTACGAGGGCGGCCCGCACTTGGACGAGTATGGGCGTCCGGCCTGGCGTTGGGCAGGAGATGTGGAGGACCGCGTTGCCGGCGCAGTGCACCGTGTCGTACAGAAAGTTCGCCAAGCACAATGACGGCGACTCTCCAAGGGGGAACCAAAAGAAAAAACGTCGGAATGGCGGTGCATGGCCGTCGTAACCGAAGGAGACGTAAAATGCGAAGTCTGCTGCTATTACTGACCGCCGTGTTGGTTTGTGCGTCCGTATCGGCGGAAGAGGTATTCCGTACGACCGTGGTTCCGGTAGGTCCGCAGAACCCTCGCAACAGCGAGGCCGCGATTCTGCAGCGTCCGGATGGGTCGCTGTTGTTGGCCTGGACCGAGTTCTATGCCGGCAGCGGAGCGGACCATGGTCCGGCGCGGATTTCCGCAAAGGTCTCGACCGACGGCGGACGCACCTGGGGCAACAAGACGCCCCTGGTGGAGAACGACGGGGGCTGCAACGTGATGGAGGTGAACTTTATGCGGCTCACCAACGGAGACGTGGCGCTGTTCTATTGCCAAAAGAACTCATCCAGCACCGATTGCCGCGTGATGATGCGGACGTCTCCCGACGACGGTGATACCTGGACGACGGCCAAGCAGTTGAGCCCACCGAACAAGTACACCGGCTTGACCAACGGACGCTGCATCCGGCTGCGAACAGGCCGTATTCTCTTGGAAGCGTGGGAGGGCGGAGACAGCTACTGTTACCTGTCGGACGACGACGGGCGTACGTGGCGCGAAAGCCAGCGTGTACAGCCGGCCGAAGGCAAGAGTTACGAACCGGCTTGTATCGAACTGAAGGGCGGCCGCGTGATGATGTTGATGCGCACCAGTTGCGGAGGTCAGTTTAAGAGCATTTCCACGGACGGCGGCCTGACATGGAGTCAGCCGAAGCTCACGTCACTGGTCGGTACGGCGGCGCCGGTGTCGATCAGCCGAATCCTCGGCAGCGGCGACCTGCTGGCTGTATGGAATCGCAATCCTGGCGCGGGCAAGCGGAACCCATTGACGACGGCCGTCTCCAAGGACGAAGGCGAGACCTGGGAATGTCTTCGCAACTTGGAAGACGCCCCGGACGACGCCTGGGCCTATCCCGCTGTCACCTGGATCAAGGACCGCGCACTCGTGACCTACTTCAACTACCGCGGAGGCCTTTCGCTGCAATTGGCAATCGTGCCAGCCGCTTGGTTCTACGAAACGACCGAAACGCCGACGGGTCGGCCTCACTGACAACTCTGCCTCCATGACTATTTGCGCGGGAACGGCCCTTCCTTCAGGACGGCCTGGGCGTGTCGCGCGTAGTGGCCGCGTACGTCGCGGGCGTACTGCTGCAGGATCGTCTTGCCGATCCCTTCGTGGTCGCCGAGGCGGTAGAGGACGCGGGCGAGGGTAAGGTCACGCTGACCCGACCTGCTGCGCTCGCCAGCCGTCAGGCCCGCTGTCTCCGTCACGGCCATCCCTTGAATTCCGAGCGTCTTCATGGCTTCGCCCAGCGGCTTTGCTGCCGCCGGCTCACGCAGGGCCTCTAAGGCCAGTGCGAGCGCGCGGTAGTGCGATACGCGGCTGCCCTTGCCCTCGCCGAGCAGCGCTAGCTTCTCCAGCAACGGCTGCAGAGCACGGGCAACGCGAGTGCGGCCGAGTGCGATGATGTAACTGTCAAGCCATGTGACCCAAGGGAAATAGGTATCAATACGCTCTTCGTCGAACTCCCTGGCGTCTTGGACCTTGGCGATCAGTGTCTCGACGCCCGTCGCGTCGCCCATCATGCCGAGCACGTGTGCGCAGCGCAACCGGCCCTCGGCCGACGTGGTCGCGTTGCGGTACGCCTCCCGGATCAGTGGAATCGACCGGTCTTCCGAGGCCATGATTGCGCCCAAACCTGAGTAGTCCTTTTCGGCCAGGTTGCGCACGGCTGCTTCCACCTGGGAGTCGGGCAGTGGGAACGAGTCTTCGTGTTTCAACACCTGGGGTGTAAGACAGCCGTTGCTGACGAGATGGGCCTGCAGCGCCCGGAGGTCGATGTCGCGCGTGGGCACGCCGGCCTGGGCGGCCATGGCCGCGGCCACGCCGGCCGCATAGCCCAGATTCTGCACGCCCGGCTGCATACGGATGGAGGGGATCGCGTCGCAATGCGCGCTGAGCCCGACGCCAATGACTAGAATGCCGTCGAGGCCCTTCGGCAAAAGGCAGCGGTAGGGTGTATACGTCATCCCGCCGCGCCAGTTGTTGATCATGTAAAAGGGGTGGACCGTGTATCCATGCTTGTCGAGTTTGCCGCCGTTACTGATGCCCACGGTGTCCGGGAACGTGCGCCGGTTGACGATGTCCATCGGCGTCAGGATGTAGTCGCCCACGATACGCCGTCGTTCGCGCGTATCGATCAACTGGCCGAGGTCGTACGCGCTGGCGTATTTCTCTTTGGCCACGACGTACGCGCTCCACACGTCGATCATGTCCGACTCGTCGATGAAGGTCCAGTCGGTATTGATGTACGTAGCGCCCGGTTCCGTCTGCGGCAGGCCCGCGCCCTGCAGCGCGATGTGCGCGCCGCCCGTGTACATGCACTCGGCGCCCGCCGCGGCGTGAGCGGACACCAGAACCATTGTTGACTTGCCTGGTATTTTGGGGGCGTG
>CAZUAH010000166.1:3527-25493 GCA_964617665.1 uncultured Pirellulaceae bacterium | reverse complement strand
AATCATCGCCAAATCCCCGGCATTGGCAAGACGCCCGTGGATGCAACGCTCACCAAGAAGCCGCGTTTCGCGGCGGGCACCACGATGGCCAACCCGATCAGTCCTCCCAGCAACGAAGGGAATTCTGGTCCAAGCAGATATGCCACGATCACGTAGGGGATGGTCATCGAAAACGCTGCAAACAGGGCGAACTTCCATACAGCCAGCCCTTCCGAAAACGAACGATTCTTCCCAAAAAATCGCGTCATGATCGAAACGACCAGTAGCGGGACCAGTGTGCCGACGATGGCGTGCAGAACGGCAACCTTCAGCCCAATCATCGACAAGAATTCCGGAGACGCGTCGACGGAGCTGCCCAATCCGCTCCGCACGCCCACAAGAATCGGAGTACCCGCGGCACCAAACGATACGGGGGTGCTTTGAATGATCATGCCCGCCGTGACCGCTGCCATTCCGGGGAACCCCAGTCCCACCAATAGCGGAACGGCCACGGCCGCTGGCGTCCCAAACCCCGCCGAGCCTTCTATGAACGACCCGAATAACCACGCGATGATGATTACTTGGATGCGGCGATCCGGCGTGATTTCCTGGAAACTACGGCGAATTCGGTTCAATCCGCCGCTTTCCTCCAGCGTATTCAGCAGCAGCACCGCTCCGAACACGATGTAAAGCAACTCGACCGCGATGATCAGACCCTTTATCGACGCTGCGGCCAATTGAACGCCGGAGATTTGCCAAACGAAGAACGCCAAGGCCGCGGCCACGAGATAGGAAAGCGGCATCGCTCGGCTGGCCGGCCAACGCAGGATCACCAGGAACAACGCCACTGTGGCGATCGGCAACAGAGATAGCGCCGCCAGAGTCAGCGTGCCCACGTCGATTTCCTTTCTTCGTTCGCTGGACGAGCACTAACCGCCACTGACCGGAGGGATGCAGGCAATCTCGGCTTCGTCAGGGATCATCGTGTCGTCCTGGGCGTATTCCGTGTTGAGGGCGAACGCTACGTGGCGGACCACGTGCGCAAGCTCGGGAAACTGGTCTTGGATTGCGTTGCGCAAGTCAGCGACTGTCGCGCCGTCGGACAATTCAACATCAACCGAATCACTTCCCGCCAATTGCCGGGCAACCGCGAACAGTCTGACACGGGCGTTCATGTTACAGTCAGATCCTCGCCGTGAGTGGTCAGAATTGAATCGAGTTCCGGCATAAGGCCATAGGCCAGGGCAAGGATCTTCAATGGGTGAATCGTTGGTTTGGTCGTTCCTTGCTCCATCTGCATTTTGCACGCACTGCACTCTGTCGCACCAGCGCCAATCTTCTCGTTTCGCAAGGACGAAATCAGCCCCCAACCAGCCCGAAGACTGCTGCGATAGTCGCGTCGCCTTAGCCCAAATGTACCGGCCATTCCCGAGCAGCCCTTTTCCAACCGCTGAACGACGATTCCCGGCACTAACCCCAAGAGATTTTCGCCAGGGTTACCGACCTGCAGGGCCTCAAGATGACATGGCAAATGATAACCGAGCGTAGCGTTAACCGGTTTCAGGTCCAGTTCCAACTGACCGGATTGGTGCATCCGCCACAAGTACGAACATGCCTCGCTGGTATTCTCAGCGACCAAGCGAGTGTCCTCGTCGTCCATGAAGTTCAAGTACTCGTGCGTTAGGCAGAGGGCCGCCGCAGGTTCAGTCGCCACGACATGAAAACCCTGACGCACCGCATCTGCCAGGATTTCGACGTTTCGTGATGCCAGCCGTTTTACCCTGTCCAACGCGCCCAGTGATATTGCCGACGACCCCGATGGCACTTGACCGGGATGCACATACACGGCAACTCCATTGTGCTGCATAACGGCGATCAGCGCGTTGGCCAATTGCGCGTCATGCCAGTTGGCGTAGACATCGACGAAGTACAGCACCTTCCGGCCGCCGCGTTTTGGTGGCTTTGTAAGACGCTTGCGATGTGCCTGCTGCAGAAAGGTGCGACTCTCGAATCTGGGCAGTTTGCGGCCCTGCGCGATGCCGAGCGCCTTTCCGATCGCCCAACGCATTCGACGGTTCTTGATGGCCCAGTTCGATAGGGAACTAAACGCCGTGCCAAACCGTGACAGCAAGTCCACTCGCGCCATGAACCACTCGTGAAGTCGCAGGCCGTTGCTCGCCACGTACTGGGCCTTGGCTTCCAGTACCAGCTTAGGGATATCGACCTCGGCCGGACACTCGATCCGACACTGATGGCAGTTCACGCAAAGATCGGCGACGGATTTCAGTTCATCACCCGCCAACTCATTGGGATCAAGCCGCCCAGTCAGGACCCCCCGCACCAGATTCGCCTTGGCCCTCGGCGACGCTTCCTCACGCGGCGCGAAGCGAAAGATGGGGCACATCCTTTCTTCGGCCCCCAGCGTCCGACAGCGACCACAGCCGTTGCAGTTTCGCGCTGCATAAGCGAATTGGTCCACGTCCCAAGGTAGCTGCAATTGCGCCAACGGGCCACTAGGAACGAATTCCCCTTCATCTTCACCGCCTACCGTTTCCCGCAACTTTCCACCCGCGACGATGGGACGAAGGTTCTTCGTCAGCGGCTGGGGGATGTCGGTGACTACTTTACCGGGATTCAGAATGTTCTGCGGATCGAAGATCCGTTTGACCTCACGGAAGACCTCGTACAACGGGCCACTCTGTCGTTGGACAAACCATGTGCGGCTGAGGCCGAGTGAGTGTTCGCCGTTGATCGTTCCGTCGAATTTCAGAACCTCTTCGTACAAGTCCGCGGCCAAGGCCGGCATTTTGCGAACGTGGTCCGGATTCGCAAGATCCAGGAACGGCCGCAAATGCAACTGACCGTGCCCCACGTGTCCGAACAACGATGAGGTCACCGCATGCGATTTGAGCACGTTTTGGATCTGTACCAGAAACTCTGGCATTCGCTCCGGTGCCACCGCGATGTCTTCGACGAACGGTAGAGCTCGCGAGTTGCCCTTCAGCGTGTACAGCGTCGTAACAACGCGTCGCGTAAGCCGCCAATAGAGATTTCGCTCCTCCGTCTCCGTCGTCATCCGCGCGTCGAATGCTAATCGGTCCTGGGTCACCAGTCGCGCGACGATCCCGCGAAGCTTCTCGTCGACCTCGTCGGCGTCGTCACCGGGTTCCTCCACCAGCAGCATCGCTTCTGCTTTGACCGGAATGAGCAACTCGAAACGCACATCCATTTCGCGGGCGATCGTCAACAATCGCCGATCCATAAGATCGCACGTCGCGAAGCCTTCTTGAGCGACGGTCATGGCCGCCCGTAGCGCCGAGTCCAGACGGTCAAAGAACAGCAGGACGACACCCCGGTATTCCGGAGCCGGAACTGTCTTCACAGTGGCTTCCGTGATCAGCGCCAATGTACCCTCGGAGCCGACCATCATCTTCGCCAGATCAAGTCTTCCATCGCTGAGCACGTCGTGCAATTGATAGCCGCATCGGTTCACGACTGTCTTGGGCTGTTGCTGGGAAATCACTTTGTCTTCCCGGCTGATCAACTCGCCCAATCGTCGTACGATCTCCTGCCGCCTCGGATGCGTCCGTTCGGCCGCTTTATCGACGACGGGATGAGTGCCTAGCTCCATCACCTCGCCGTCCGCCAAGACGACTTCCATGCGCACAACGTGGCCGCGAGTCGCTCCGTACTTGGGCCAGTGAGCACCGGCTGCGTCCACTGCCAATGCGCTACCCATCGTCGTGATGCTTCGCGTCGCCGGATCGGGGCCGAACAGACGACCGCGTCGGGCAAGCTGAGAATTCAGATGCCGTAGATTCACGCCGGGCTGAACACGAACCGTGTCGTCCTCGACAGCAATCGTGCGTCGCATGCTGTGTGAAAAATCCAGCATCAAGCCCGGTCCCAGCGATTCGCCGGCCACGCCGGAGCCGGCTCCTCTGGCGTAAATCGGGATTCCGTGCTCGGCTGCGTACTGGACACAAGCCACCACGTCGGTCGTCCCTCGCGGTCGGACCACACCCAATGGCCTGATTTGGTAGATGCTGGCATCACTGGCGTACATCTGTACGAACACGTCGTCACAGCGCACTTCGCCGTCCAACAATCCGCGCAAATCGGCTTGTATTCGTTCGCGTTCTTGATCCATTCGAGTCAGTTAGTCGCACTGATGTGCAACACTCGTCTCAATGAAACTGATACACCGTCGCAATTCTCGTCTAAACAGGCATGGCTGTCATCAGTAACCGACACCGTCGGGCATTCACGTTGGTCGGTTTGCTCGTCGTAATCGCCATTCTCGTTTCCATCTTGCTGCCTGCGGTCGAGATGGCTCGTGAGGCGGCAAGACGAATGAGTTGCCAAAGCAGTATTCGGCAGTTGACTGTGGCGGTCAAAACCTACGATGACACCTACAAAGTGTATCCGGCAGGCGGGATTGTCGATACCACGACCCCGGATTTCAGGGGACGGCCTGGGAAGGTGTTCAGTTGGATCGTACTAATTCTGCCGCACATCGAACAAGGTGATTTGTACGGACGATTCGATTTATCGGTCTAAGTATTGCAGATTGCAGCATACCCAACAGCCGCAAGCCAACGGCATAGCGGCATCAGCGGTCACAAGACTGGAGAGCACGACCACCCAGAAGCAGCCAATCACACAGTTCAGGCGACCGATGAAGCACCGCCTGAAGCGCAGGCAGAGTACAACCTAACTCTTGCGCGGCGTGATCAAGCCCTCCACCGCCGTCGAACGACGGGCCGGGTCGCTCGATGGTTGGGCCTGCTGTGTGCGGCTGCCGGAGTAGTCGCCTGGGCAATCGCGCGCGTCAAACAAGCCGATTGGAGTGGCGACCAGCTTTGCTACGCGTCGGGCTCGTCCGCAATGGTCACTTTCACCATCGTATCGCCCTGCTGGACCGCATCGACCACGTCCTGGCCTTCGATCACCTGGCCGAAGACGGAGTGCTTGCCATCCAGATGCGGTGTGGGGACGTGTGTGATGAAGAACTGTGACCCATTCGTATTGGGACCCGCATTGGCCATCGACAGAACGCCCGGGCCGTTGTGCTTCAGCGCGGGGTGGAATTCGTCGCGGAATTGGTACCCTGGGCCGCCACGGCCCGTGCCTTCCGGGCAGCCCGTTTGGATCATGAAATCTGGAATCACGCGGTGGAACTTCAGTCCATCGTAGAACCCCTGGTCTGCCAGTTTGCCGAAGTTCTCGACGGTATTTGGCGTCTTGTCATCGTGCAGTTTCACTCGGATCGTGCCTCGGCTGGTTTCGATGGTGGCGACTTTCATTCGTGCGTCCTGATTGTTGGAGGTTTATGCGTTTGGGTGCGTTATGTATACCACAGCCGCCAGGATTAGGTAACTCCCGGTTGCGTCTCGCCTCGTGTGTTGCACGAACAGGGCAAGCCGCTAAAATGACGCTGTCGATTCACGGGGGAAAGTCAAGAAAAACACGCATTGCGAGGAGAACATGGGCGGCGAGTATCTCGGTAAGACGGGTCGGGTCCTGGAGGATGCGTTCTTTCAGACGAAGAATGCGGAGTTGCTGGACGAATTTCGCGAGCATATGGCGAAGCTCGAACGCAAAGAACAATTGGCCGACGCCAGCGGCATCCACGACGAAGTCGTCCTGGAACGGCTGGCGTCGCTGAAGATTGGACCAGAAACGCTCGCGGCCGTATCGTTAGTGCCCCTTGTCGAGGTAGCCTGGGCCGACGGCAAGGTGCAGGATAAAGAACACGCTGCCGTGATGAAGGCAGCTGAACAGGCCGGAATTGAGCAGGACGACGATGCCTTTGCGCTGCTGGACGACTGGCTGAACCATAAACCAGCCCCTGAAATGCTCGATGCGTGGAAGCAGTACGTGGCAAGTCTCTGTGATGCACTGGGTGACGAAGCGGCCGATCGCCTAAAGCACGATTTGCTGGATCGAGCCCGCACCGTGGCTCAGGCGACCGGCGGTTTTCTTGGATTCGGCAAAGGGATGAATGCAGCGGACAAGGCGATGCTGGAGGAGTTGGAGCGAGCGTTCGACTGAGCACCGGCGGGCAAAGCGGCCACTCGACCACTCCGTCGACGACGCGTCGTCTATGCCCGCGTTTCCGCAATCGTCGTCTCCCTTGATTCGTCGGAACCGCTTTCTCTGTGTTGCGCCCGGACTGCCAATCGTCATTATCGACACGATCCCTAGACTCGCCCTGCCCGTGTTGCCTTTCGGCAACATCCCATCGTGACAAAACGCCACATGTTGCCAAGAAGCGTGGTACGTTTTACGGAGGTATAAGGACGAAATAGCCCTCCGAGAGACGTTCCACGATGAACCGCCGCTGCCAATTCGCGGTCGCCCAACTGTGCTTGGTCGCTGTATGCGCTGTGATTGCCGCCGGTTGTGCACCTCTTAGGCTGCCGGCGATTGATCCCAGCGGGGAACGGATTTTCCTGCCCTGCGAAAGGCGTACTACGCTCGAAACGCCCGCGTTTGCTCCCTGCTTTCCCAAGCCGGCTTTCACAAGTCCACCTCCTCCACCCCCATGCGAGCCCCAGGCTGTCGCTCCGCCAGCGACCGCCCCGATTGCCCCCCCGTCGAATTTGCCACCGGCGCCACCAGCCGCTGCGGTTATGCCGCCTGAGCCGTCGGGGACGCCCGCACGCCCGGCCGCATTCGGACGCACTGGGCGGCAAGGCCAATTGATGCTAGGTCCGCTCCGCACGATGGCGGCTGTTGGCAGCGAGGTGATTCTGGTATCCGGTTTGTTTGGCGAGCGAAGTGAATTCGTCCCAAGGGAGTCCATTGAATGGACACTGACGCCTGACAGCGTTGGCCACATCGTGGCAGCGGGGGAAGAGAGCGATTGCCTGAAACAGATCCTGCATAGGCCGGCTAACAAGCGGAGCGCCAGTTACGCCGTGACTCGAGCGTCATCGTCCGCAAAAATCTTGTCGCGCGGCACTCCCCAACCGACAGACGATGTGTCCATCCACCGAGGCCAATCGTGGATCACGGTCACATCGCCAACCGAAGGCGCGACGCACGTGTCGGTATTGGCTCCGGATGCGGAGAATTGGGACCAACGGCGAAAAACGGCTACGATTCACTGGGTGGACGTCCAATGGACGTTGCCCGCGCCGGCCGTTGTTCAAGCTTCCGATTCGCACACACTAACAACCGTCCTCCGGCGATCATCCGGCAAGCCATTGCCTGGATGGACCGTACGATACGAGGTCAGCAAGACCAGCGGCATTTCGTTCGGCCCGGAAGGCCAAGACGGCATTGAGGTAACGACCGACGAAAACGGCGAAGCCAGCATCAATTTGATGCCGCCGAACAAGAGCAGTTCCGCACAGTTTCTGATCAAGATTATTCGTCCATCTAGACCGGACGACGACCTGCGCCGCATGGCGGTAGGCCACGGCTGGGCCTCGGTCACTTGGAGCGCACCGGATCCCAAAGTGACCGTCTACGGTCCGGAGTCGGCCGCCATCGGCTCGACAGTGACCTACCGGGCAGAGATTTCCAACGTGGGCGACATCACGTCACGACAGACTGTCGCAAGCGCGTCCATTCCGCCCAATATGACCTACCTGAAGAGCGATCCGCCTGCCCAAGTCGTCGGTAACGACCTCTCCTGGGACTTGGGCGACTTGGCTCCACAGGACAAGCGCTCGATTTCCGTCATGTGCCGTCCAGAACGAAACGGCAGTTCACGGTTCTCTGTCCGAGTCGACAGTGCCGACCAAATCCAAGGCCAACGACTGGCGGCCGAAGCCAGTGTGAACACGCATGTCTTCACCTCGGCCCTGTCACTGAAAATGAAGGGCCCAGAGACGGCGAACGTCGGGGACACGGTTACCTTTGAAATCGAATACAGCAATACCGGCTTTGAAACGCTGAGAGACATCGTGATCCGCGATCAATTGCCAACCGGCTTGGCACACCCCACGCTACGGGAACGTGTGATCCGCTGGCCGATCGTCGAGACGCTGGCCGCTGGAGAAGCCCGAAAGATCGCTGTGAAGCTGATCGTTCGTCAGACCGGTCGTCTCTGCCACACGGTGGACGTGACGGCCTATGGCGGGCATTCCGCATCGGCTACCGCGTGCCTAGAGGCCCGCGATCCGCCAAAGCCCGACCTGCACGCCACGATCAATGGCCCCGAACAGCGTCGTGTCGGTCAACTGGCGAAATATACCATACACGTGACAAACACTGGCGAGGCAACGCTGACAAACGTCAGGATCCTCAGCACCTACGACGCGAGTCTTTTCCCCAAGAACGCGACTCCTGGGTATGACGCTGGTGCCCTCAAGACGCAACGGGAATTCATCTGGCCGATTCCCCGATTGCCGCTGGGCGAAACCACGTCGCTTGGCGTCGAATTCGAATGCCAGAGCGAGGCCGCCGCTGCATGGTGTCGCGTGTCCGTAGACACGGCCGAAGGCGTTCGCAGGGTTGCCGATGCGCATACTAGAATCCTGCCTCGTCAGCAAATCCCAGTAGTGCCTCCAGAGCCGGCCCCGAAGATCCCGGAGCCCGGGCCACCAAAGCCGAAAGACGAGGTGACGGGCACGTTGAAGGTCTCGATCCGCGACCTGAAAGACCCTATCGCGGAGAAAACGGAGACAGAGTACATGGTCGTCATCGAAAACGGCCGCAACGTGGCTGATCGAAACGTTGTACTCACGATCCACATCCCTGCCGGCATGAAGTATGTCCGGCTGAGGGGGCCGGTTACAGCCAAATCGCAGGCTCAAGACGGCCAGGGCGGCCAGATCGTGAAAGTCACACCGATCGCCGAACTCCGTGCCGGCGAATCGCTGAATCAGAATCCCTTCTACATCCAAGTGCGCGGCGTATTGATCGGCAAATACACCGTCAAAGTCAGCGTAGACAGTTTCCAGACGCCCGCTGGCCAACCCGTGGAAGCCCAAGTCGACACCACGGTCACCAAATCCGGCTAGAGTGTGCGGGACCGAGGATCAATTGGGAATCCCCGTCTTGCCGGCCAGCCTATCAATTACAGCGGCTTCTCAAGTTGGCTCCCAACGCTCTGCCCCTGTGACATGACGTCGCGACCTAGCGGGCACCCAATGATGCCCGTTGCCAGGGGAAGACTCCTATTTGGCATCCGTTCGTGCCGGTCTTCCGCCGTCGCCACGGACAGGCTCCCATCACGTAATGCGTCGATCCGCTTCTGAGCCGTTTGGTGTGAATACGAAATGGACGACCTTATCGCAGCGTTGTGGTTGGTTAGAATGGTCACAGGCAGGATTGAGTCATCCGCGCTCGGAAGTTAGCCTCATCCTTGTGCTGGAGGAACGGGCCATGCAAGTCTCACGAAACTCGGTCGCAGTCTTCGTCTTGCTGACAGTCATTTCGCCTGGGCCATCCGGACTTTTTCGCGCTCATGCGCAGCCTCCGACGACGGCCGAGGTTTCGTCGCGAATGCCGGATGAAGAGACGATGCTGGAAAGCATCCGAGCTGCCTGGCAGAAACGTCGGGAGCGGTACAAGTCATTTCGTTTCGAGTGCTCGCGGACACAGACGACCGCCAAGTCCTCAGACCCCGATCCTTTTGGCCGGAAGTCTGATCTGAAAGTCGATATGCCGTAGATTGCCATCGCACAGACTTCTATCAGCTTCAGTCTTGCCGGCGAGAGAATGGCCTACGCGCGGGTGGACGAGGAAACGCGCCGAAGCATGACTGTTACTTTCGACGGCCTTGAGAACCGGTTAATCGGCAGGTCCGAGAACAGACCATTCGCCATGGGTCTGTTGGACTCTCGGGGCGAACCAGCCGAGATGCTCACGATTCCAGGCGATCTGGTTCCGTTGTGGTTGGCGTACTCGCCGAGCGAAGTGCTGTGCCGTGTCTGGTATCGCGCGGGGAAAATGGAGGTCCATGAGCCCCGCGCCGTCTACGACGGACGCGGCTGCGTTGTGCTAACGCTACCCAGATCCACTCCCGATTGGGTCGGACATCTCTACGTCGATGCGAAACGCGACTATGTACCGATACGGTTCGTCAGGCAATACAGACACAAAGTGCTGTCAGAGCATTCCATCCGATACGTTTCCGACAAGCAGGTAGGATGGGTGCCGTCGCAGTGGGTCAGCAAGCAGTACGACAGTTCGGGACTCCTGCAGGTGAGAACTTCGGTCGAGATAACCAACTACTCGATCAACCAGCCCCTTGCCGGCGACGTCTTTGCCGTCGAGTTCCCTCGGGGAACCCATGTGGCGCACCTCGACGGTCAACAGAAGAAGTACTTCATCGCCTTGGGAGGCGGGAAACGGCGGGAAACGGCTGCACATTTCCAAGCATCAGCACGGCAAGCGGGACCTGCCGTTCCAACCTAAACCCAATGACCGCTAGTCGCCGTCAGTATTGGGTCCCCGGGTTTTGCGGCGAGAAGAGTGACGTCACGATTGGCGAGAGCACATAATGCGCACTATGCCATGTGTCGCGTAGCTACCAGACGTCCGCAAGAGGAGGAAACAAAAGATGAAAGCTGACCATTCATTTTCAGGTTGGATCGTCGTGTTGGTAGCTCTCTTGTCCGCCCATGTCGCACATGGCGCTGACGAGGACGCCGATCTGAACGCATTGACCAAGGCGTTGATCGAGGTTGCGGGAGATCCTGATGCTGAGGTGAGGTACGCCGCGTTCAAGATCCTGGCCGAGGAAGAACGGACCGACGCGATCGTGGAGGTCTTTCGTCGCGGTCTTGAGGACGACAATGCGAAGGTGCGGCAGGTTGCCTTTTCCGGCCTGATAGAATTTGAAGGTACCACGGACGAGATTCTCAAGCTATTGGTATCGCGGATGAACGATCCAGTCCTGGGGAATACGGCCCGCCAAGGCTTGGTCAACGCCGGCGACGCGGCGATACCCTACCTGATCGACGTGATGAAGCACGAAGAGTCGACGCAACAGGTCATTCAAATGCTCGGGAACATGAGGCTTGGCGTGCAACGAACCACGGTCCTCTCGGCCCTGACTGCTGCTCTCAAGGACAAGCGGCAACCTGTCCGTCTGGCAGCGACACGTGCGTTGGGGAGCATCATGGAGGCTGAGCGCCGCTGGCAACAGGTCAATGCGCAGTACATGAAGTACTTCGAAGCAATGGTGAAGAAGTATGACAAGAATGGTGACGGTTCGCTCATCGAAGACGAATGGGCGGCCATGTCGAAGGATCCACAGGCGGCCGATGTGAACCGCGACGGGCGAATCACGGTAGAAGAACTTGCCAGATGGTCCATGCGCAACCGCTAACTGCGTTTCAACGCGGCTTTCGCCACGTCGAGCGTCGTGTCTCTGATCTGGTCCACATTCCTCAGTCACGCGAGCGCTCGACGGCGTCTGAACTTGGGATCGGGGGCAATGCCCCTTTCTGGAATACGGATTCGTAGTAGTATTCTGGATTCTTCCAGAACTTCTCCAGGCTCTCTGCGGATTCGAACAAGAATATGCGTTCTCCGAACCAAATGCCGTGCTGCGGAACGCCGGAGACAAGACGAGACTCGTCTTTCGCTATTACCACATCGCGGCCATCCATCACCGGTGCAAAGCGAGTCGGCTTCGCCTTGAAGGTATCGAGAGCCTTCTGGCTCGCGAAGTTGTAGCGTGCGCCGTTGTATAGCAGAGAGTACGCAGCTCTTCCTAGCAAGAACTTCTCTTCCTCGACGAGAGTGACCGGACAGAATCCATCAAATGCAAGATCTGTGGACGCGCTCTTTTCGAGAGGCTGGTCGCCATTGTCCTTATCAGAGACGTCAGTCTTTTCAGGTTCCGGTTTCAATCGAACCGGACCATCGTTTTCGTGGATTGTGATCCGTGCCTTTGTTGTCAGTTCTGATTTATCTGACAAGACGACAGTGAAACGCACTTCCGCATCGCGACGGGGATTGGTGCATTCAAATTCAACGGTGCGTGTTATCGACCCGCCGGAAGGCAGCGACTCAATTCGCCAGTTGAGATTGCGTCTGTTTTTCGCGATCGTGAAACCCGCAGTTGCATTGACGGGAAACAGAGAGTCGTCGTGGGTGATGGACATTTGTGCCGCCTGCACCTCACGGCCAGCGTTATGGAGTTCGAGCTTAAACTGTACCTTTTGGCCAACGCGCCCGGAGTTCGGCCCTTTGACGGTCAGCAACGGCGTCTTCGCCAAGACGGGCTTCGCTGCCGGCAGTTGGTCGGTTGGCGAAGGTGCCGTTTGGCCTGACGAGGCGGCACCTTGGTCACCCGTTTCGCCGTCGGTCTCTGCCGCCCCCTGCAGAGCTTTGAGCACTGCGGTCAACTCGTCCTTCGAGAAGGCGCCCGTGATTCTCACCTTGCTTCCGACTTCGCTGCGAATCGTCGGTGCCATGATGACCTTACCGCAGACAACGATCGCCAGGCGATTTTTGAGATTCGCGCGAGCGAGTCGGCGGAGCTTGTCGCCAACCTCATCATCGAATTCGATATCCAGCGACGACGCCCCTCCGGGCAGTCTCATTTCGGACCCCAATACGCGGAAATGACCCTTCAGTTCTCCCCACAGCAGCGTGTTGTCGAGATACGAGGCCAGAACATAGCTTCGATCGTCCTCTTCCATTGCGAATGGGATATCGGGAATGGACGGATCGATCTCGCGCCAACAGTATCCATCTCCGTGCAACGGCCGGGCGAGATCTCCCTTTGCGAGTTGGTGGCGATACCGTTCGAATTCGCCCTCCGAAAGAAACGGTTCTCGACCGGCATCCACGTGATTTGGCAGGATACGAAACTCCAGCGGATCGTCTCTCAGCGTAGAGTCGATCGCTCGGGGCTCGAATCGCTCGAGATCGCTGATAGTCAGCAGATTCCGAATCGTCCGTTCGTAGTTGTTGGCCAGGACGAGCCTGACCGTACCATCGGCGAAAGCGGCAAAGAAGCCTTCCCGGAACCAGCCGCCAAATCTCGGCAGCGGTTGCTGTGCGTCGTAGACGATGTCTTCCGGTTTGGTCCACGGCACATCACGTTTTGCCTCGACCAGGGCGATCGTGTGTCTTGTCCCGTCGATGAAACACCCCAATCGAGAACCGTGAGACGGCCACAGGAAACACATTCCTCTCGGAACGAACAGGCCATCGTGAACGCCTCCTCGCACAATCGGATCGGGCTTCGAAGCCTGAACCTCGTCCGCTGGTTTGGGTTTCAGGTCTTTGGCGACGACGCCGAAATAGGACGTGTTGGTTGAATCGGACGCATCCAAGGGCGAACGAAACACGTCAGGCATCTTGGCGAGCTGGGTCTTGTTGTGATCACTGTCCCACGGTTCGTCGAAGCGATACTGGTCGTATAGCTCCTGCTGCCCCAGGAAAGGCAGAAGTTCCACGCGCCAACTGTGCGGCACCGTTCCTTTCCCGTCTTTGCCAAGGACCGTTGCTGGCGGAAAATGCTTGTGGACATCGCAGTATTCGTGCATCGCCAGCATCAGACGAGCTAGGTTTCGTACCGTGATCGCACGAGGATGTTGAATCGAGGCGGACGAACCGACGGTCGCTGCGGCGTCTTCTTCAGTTGACTTGCTTGCCACGGGAATGGCTTCTTCGTTTGCCGCGGCCGAATTCTCCACCGTCGCTGGAACGAGTTCTGCACCTTT
Source organism: uncultured Pirellulaceae bacterium (assembly GCA_964617665.1). Classification (GTDB taxonomy): domain Bacteria; phylum Planctomycetota; class Planctomycetia; order Pirellulales; family Pirellulaceae; genus JADHUC01. The sequence goes on along the minus strand of CAZUAH010000166.1, from coordinate 11,874 downwards.
GATTCTCTTCCAAGTGAAGATCGTGCATTTCTCCCATTCAAAACCGGCAGGACGCACGTTATCGTCCTCAAGTCCCCAGGCGATTGTCAGAGTATCGCCGCGAAGGTCGTAGATACCTCGATAATGCGCCGGGGCAGGTGGTATCACCGGAGGACGCATGCGTTCCCGTTCGTCAATCAAGTCGATGGTCTTCGGCTCAGCCGTGGTGTCGAGCACCATATGGCGATGTGACTCATGTCCCTGACGCACGTCGGTCCACACGTTTCCCCGAATGCGGGCTTTCACCGGCTGCAGATGACGTACGACTCCCTTCCCAACGACCGATTCCAACCGCCAATCCCCCTCCAGCTCACCGGCAGACTGCTCCGATTGTGCATCGCCACGCTCAACCCCCGTGTCCAGAGCACCAGGAGAGTGTTGTGATTTAGCCAATTCGTCTCGATACCTCTCGCCTACATGCTCAGTCTCCGGGCCACCCTCCCAGCGCTGTTCCGGACTAAGGAGATCCTGGACACGGCGGTCGATGATCTGATCTCGAATGCGATCGCGTCGATCGATTGCCTTGTTAGCGCGTTTCAGTTCCCACAACAAGTTGGCCAGCTCCGCTTCGTGAAGCTGCTGGCGGAGGGTAAACGACTCCGCGACTTGCTGACGCAACTTCCGTCCGAGTGCCGACCTGCGAGCGGCGTCCGTTTTGCTGTTGCGAAGCCGGCGAAGTTCGGCTGCGGTTTCACCAGCTAGGAGTTCATTGGATTCGTAGATCCAACGCAATTCCTCGATCATGGCAGGCGAAGTCGGCAGTAGCGAGTCCAACGTACCAAGGGCTTGTAGATTCCTGTCGAACGCAGCAAGGGCCTCGTCGACGCCACCATTTGTCGCTTCTGCATGATCCTCGTTCGAATCCGCCGCGTCGCTCACATCGATCTGTTCGATCAGGTCCGCTGCCTCGGAAATGTGGAATCCCGTGCCGCGAACCATCAGCGTATTGTCCCGGTCATCAACAGCAATCGCTATGTCTTCACGGAACAGCTGCGTCAATGTCTCTGCCAACGAATCGGCGTCGGCGGCCTTCAGACGAAATACGCGGACTTCCTGCGCGCTCGCGGTTGGCTGAGGAGGATTTGCCGACGAAGGGCTGGCAGGGTCACGCGTGATACCTGGCGGAACGCGACCGGGAAACATACGGGGGCCCAGCAAATTGGCTTCATGGCCATGCTGGACGCTGACAGTCTCGACCGAATCCGGCAGGCAGAATCGCGATTCACGCGGTGGGTGCTTCTTGCCGCTTCCCCTGGAATACTCTCTGGGCGAAAGATCGAAGACAACAACCAGCGGCTCAACTCCTGCCCGCCGCGCCGCGTCGCGATACTCGCTCTCCTCACTGGCTGGAAATGCGTGGGTCAGCGCCGCGTGTCCTTTCGGAAGCACGTATCTGGTAACGCTGCAGAGGCAATCATAGGCCAATGACGCCGTTCCTTGCTCGGTCTTCCGCTCCATCACGACCGGCTTTCGTACGATCGCCAACCTGCCGGATTCCTTGGACAACACAATATCCCAATAGATCTTACCATAACCAGAGGCTAGGCCCGGGCGCCGTAGAGGAGGCGGAAGCGGAATGAAATTCATCCGTTGCGACACGGTTGCAGCGTACTCGTCCAGGGGCAATCCGACCTTATCGCCTCTCGCCTTATCGCGAACCGACGGTGGTAGAAGCAACTCAGCCTCAGGGAACAGGATCACGTCTTCAATCAACTCGTGTTGCCTGAGCCATCTGTACAGTTGCTGGAATTGTGCAATCTTGTAGAACTTCACAAGATCCGGCGCGAACAGGATCTCGGGGCCAGGTGCCGGCAGACTGTCAAGCAGTTCCTTCGACACCTGCACGCCCTGCGGCGCCAGTACGCCCTTCAGTGCCTCGCGCCAGTCGGCTTCGATCGCCTTGGCGTTGTCTCCCTGAGACCAGTCAGATTTGATCAGTAGCAATTGAGCCCGTAATGGCGTAGTCCTGACTGAACGCCCCGCGACTTCTGATGCGGAAGCTGCGGGTGGTTTTGCCGTCACGCCCTGGTCACTCGGCTCTTGGCCGTAGGTCCAGTTCGTCGTTGACAGCAATAGCACCAACGGAGTCACGAGAAGTATCCTGCATTTCATGGAGTAGGCTCCTCTGCGAGCGATGGATTCGCTTCAGTGGGATTGTTTTGGCTTTCTTGGGTGGAAGCTGGCATGTTGTCCCATAGCCGATTGATTCGCGACGTCAGTTCGTCACCCTGCTGCGTGAGTTGTCGAACCTCGTCGTCCGCAGCATTCCAATTTGTCGCCGGATCGGGGTCGTTGGCTGTGGATGAGTTGACCGCGCCAGATGAGAGCGGATCCTTTTCCGCCGTGCGCGGGTCTCCCGACCCCGCACGCCCTTCGACCGCAGGTCTCCTAGCGTCGCGCCATGGAGCTTGTGTAACCGCGACGAAGGCGACAACCGCGATGAGGCCAAACGCCGCGGCGCTTGCGCGAGGATGCCGTAGGATGGCTTTCCAAAGCCGTCCGGGTCTGTCTTGGACCGCCAGCTTCCGGCATAACGACACTAGCCCGAAGCGCAAGCGAGGGAATAGCCCGGCACGCAAACGTCGCCCCTCGCTGGCGCGTCGGGCTTCGATGGCGAGACTCTCCGGCAATGATTGGGTATCCGGTTGCTGCACATGAGCCAAACACTGGCCCAACAGCTCTGCAACTTCGCCAGCAGACTGGTATCGTCCATCCGGCGATTTGGCGTGCAGTCGCTCGATCACGGCAGAAAGCCAAATCGGGATCTCCAGGTTGATTTCTCTGATCGAACGCGGCTCGCTGTCGGTGATTCGCCTGAGGATGCCGTAGCTGGTCTCGGCACGGAACGGCGGCCGGCCGGTACACATGGCGTACATCACGCTGCCCAGGCTGAACAAATCGCTGCGGTGGTCAATGGCCTCGCCACGAGCCTGTTCGGGTGACATGTATTGTGGCGTGCCGGCGATCACTCCGGTCCTTGTCAAGCTGGCATCGTCGGCAGCTCGAGCCAGCCCGAAGTCGGTGATTCGAACCCGCTCGACTCCATCGGACAGCAGAATATTTGCGGGCTTGATGTCGCGATGGACCAGGCCCTGTGCGTGAGCCGCCGCCAGCCCCGCAGCCGCCTGCATGCCGATCCGCAGCACTTCGGCCGGCGTCAGCGGCCCCGAGTCGTCCACGCGCCGCTGTAGCGACGTCCCGCGCACGTACGGCATCACCAGGTACGGCAAGCCGTTTGCTTCGGCCACGCCGTAGATCTCGCTCACGTTGTCGTGGACCACGGCAGCCGCGGCGCGCGCCTCGCGCGAAAACCGCTTTCGGGCTGATCCGCTGGCCGCCAGCGTCGGGCTCAGCGTCTTGATCGCCACGCAGCGATCCAGCGCCTTGTCAAACGCCTTCAGCACAACGCCCATACCGCCGGATCCGACCACGCCCACGACCTCGTAGCTGCCGATCCTGCCCATCATCTGCGGATCGTCGGTCGGAGCCAGATGATCCAGGACCTGTTGAACCATCAAGCCCCGCGAAGGAGCATCAGGCGGAGCCGATTGGTCGGAGAGCGGTTCCAACTCGAAGAGGCTGTCCGGCAGGAACTCGCTGGCCGCCTGCCACCAGTTCTTCTCCGCAGTCTCCGATTCCAGTCGCGCCGAACACGTTGGACAACCATCCAGATGCTGGATCAACGCGCTCTCGTCCGCCTCGGACAGTTCGTGTCGCAGAAAGCGAGCGATCTGTGCGGCGTCGCAACTTTGCGATTCGATGTTCATTGGTCCACCAACTCTCAGATCACCGTGGGATCATCAGTTTCGGTCTCGTACTCCGTCACCTTTTCGCGCAGACGCTGCATCACGCGGCTGCGTGCGATGTAGACCGCTCCGACGGTCTTCCCTAGCTCGTCGGCCACGGCAGGGATCGACAGCCCATCAACGGCGGTGAGCCAAAACGCCAGCCACGTTGTCTCTGCGAATTCCCCGCGAACCTCTCTCGCAGCCCAACGAAACAACTCACGCTGATACTCCCTATCCAGTTCCTCCACGCTGACACGACTATCGACTGCCTCTTGCAGCCGCAACTGTGCGGTCGTTCCTCCTTCGGCGACATCCGGTTTCGCGGTACGCAAGTGATCAATCACCGCATTCTTTGCGACCGTGTGCAGCCAGGTCCGAAACCTGGCCCGTTTGGGCCGTGTATGCCATTGGTCAATCGCTCCGGCAACGGATAAGAGCACTCGCTGGGTCAGATCCTGGGCATCCGCGTCCTGCAATCCCTGGCGGCGCGCAACACGATATATCAGCGGCCGATAAATCGCGGTGAACTGGCACCACGCCTCATGATCCGCCGCATCCGTCAACCGCATCAGTAAGCTATCACGGGTCTCCGGAACCTGACTCAAACGCGTTCCTCCCTACCTCTTTACACGAAGCAGCTGCCGAGACCTTTCACGTTTTAGGAGAACGTTTTCAACAGGACCGGCAATCTACCGTTCATTCTGGCGGATTCGCCGCCTTACTCATAGAGTGACAGGCGAATCATCCCACGATGCCTCACAGGAACTGTCGTTTCGTTTCCATCACGGCCTATGGTGACCAGCTTCGCAGCACCAGCTATGCTCTAATCTGGGATGTGCACAAGACTTTTCGCCCAATCTCGCGGTTTCCGCTGGACACGCACACCGTGGCGGCCACTAGTGTAGAGACCATGGAAAAGGAAGCTCCCACTGATGCCGAATTGGTGGCGGAAACCTTGGCGGGAGACCGCGAAGCGTTCGGTCGCCTGTACGACCGCTACGCCGCCCTGGTTCGGGCGGTCGTGGGCGGTGTGGCACGGGACTATGCCATGGTCCAGGACTTGGCGCAGGAGTCTTTCTTGCGGGCCTATCGGAAGCTCGAGCAGTTGCGTAATCCGGAACGGTTCGGCGCTTGGATCGTCGGCATCGCTCGGCAAGTCGCTCGGGAGAGAAAGCGAAGCCTCCGTCGCGACCGGCACCAGTTCGTGGCAGGCAACTGCCTGGAAATGGAGTCGTCTGCAGATGATTTCAAGGCCATCGGGGACGCCGAGGAACTCGATCGGGTGATGCAACACGTGGTCACACTACCGGAGCGAGAGCGGCTGGCCATCCACGCCTTCTTCCTCCAGCAGCGCGACGCTCGGCAAGCCGCCGAGTTGTTGGACCTTTCGCGGTCCGGCTTTTACGCGTTGCTCAAACGGGCGCTCCGCCGATTGACCACTCGGCTTTGCCGGGGCGAGACGCAGAAGGAGACAAAGTGAATGAACTGCCTATCGCGAGAAGAAATCGTGCAGATTGCCGTCGCCGACGACGACAGCACGCACCTCGCGCGGCACTTGGACGAGTGTCCCGAGTGCCGGGCGCGCGTCGCGACGGTGCGATCGCTCGCCGAGCAGTTGAGCGACGTCCACGCCAGGTTCGATTCCGGACATGAAGAGGCACGAGAACGGCTCTTGGCAGTACTGCCGACCGGCGGGGCGCCGGAGACCGCGGAATTTGGCGTTCGAATGAAACGTTGGATAGGAGGAACTACTATGCGTCAGCGAATTGCGATGGGCGGTACAGCCCTGGTCGCGACAATCGGTATCGTGTTGATTTGGAGCATTTCCAGCACGCCGTCACTATCGGCCATGGACCGGATGGCGGCCAGCATCCGTGAGGCTCGATCGGTTGTCTTCACTATGCATATCGAAGCCGACATCGACGTTAAGGAAAAGATATCGGGCAAGTTCTATTGGCTCGTCCCAGGGTCAGTGCGCATGGAAACATACCGAGGGGAGAAGTTGGAAGATACGATGATCTTTCCATTCGGAGAAAGGGGCCTCCACCTGGATCATGACAGCCAGACCTATCGACACGCAGCGGCGCGGCAGGGGAAATTCCCGCCGTTGATGATGATGGAGAACCTGGGCAAGTTCGCTGGCAAGGCGGATCGCGACTTAGGGACCAAGAAAATCAAAGACAAGACGGCGGCCGGATTCGAGATCGCCATGGTCAAAATCGCCCCAGACGTCTTGTCCGGGACGGCAGCGATTTGGATCGACTCGCAGACGCAACTGCCCGTCTTGATCGAATACAGGATGAAGATGAGCGGCGTACCGACCGTTACCCGCCTGGACGATTTCCAGTGGAATGACGATCTCGCCCCGAAGCTTTTCGCCACGGCCCCCCCTGCAGATTTCGCCGACAAGACTCCGAAACCCGAACCGCTGGACGAGCAACTGCGTCGCATTGCCGAGGCCCTGGAGATCTACGCAGAGCTGAGTGGCGGAGATTACCCGAAAGTCAAGATGGTCTACGGCGATGTGACTCGCAATCGGATGTTCGAGTTCATAGGCATCAAGGGACGCCCCACAGCAGAGAATCGTAGATCCAAGGAATACCGCAAGGTGATGCAGGCCACTTCGGGCTTCGCCAGCATCAACGGGATTCTCCGAGACAACCCCGATGCCGCCTACTACGGCAAGACGGTTGGACCGAAGGACAACGACAAGGTGCTGCTGCGTTGGAAGCTGGACGACGGCAAGTATCAGGTCATCTACGGCGATCTGAAATCCGAAACTGTTAGCGCCGAACGGATAACCACTCTGGCACAGTAGGATCGCAGACAGCCTACCTGCTAAATCGATGGGCCAACCGACGACCGTCTCACTAGTGATCGGGCAGCGCGCGAATCGCTGCGGCCGCCTCCGCACGGATTCCTTCGGCAATTTCGCGTAGTTCCTCTGCAGGCTCGCTTGCAGCCTCTTTCAGTCTCTGCATGATCTCGGGGAACGGATAGATACTTGGCCAGCACAAGGCGAATCTCGCGACATGATCTACTGCTGCAGCGTGGTAAGACGAGTACGACCGCCCAGCCAAGACGACGTCATCCTCTCGCGTACGTTCCACGACGACGCAGACATCGTCTGTCAGGCCTTCGTCCATGGCCGCTGCGGCGTGGCGCCGCATGTCTTCCACCAGCGCCGTTGCTCTCTCCAGGAACTTTTCAGCCTCTACCGCCATGGCAGCGCCTCGGCAACATGACCTCTCGATCACAACTTTATCGTTTCGTTCGTCCGCACTCGACTGGATATTCGCGTGGTCTTGAGACGTCAAACGCTGAAGACCGTCATCCATGAACCTCTCGACGACGTTGGAATTTCGTGATTCTTCTGGTGGTTTGCGGGTACGGGAGTGACCATCTACTTCCCATTCCACTCGCCAGAGTCTCTCTAGTTCGTCGTGAGCTTGTGTGAGTGAATCAAGACAGGCCAGGGAAGCGTCCCTCGCCGCGAGAATGTCGTTTTGGCTTACCATATCGCCATCATCTCCGTTAACACCGCTCAACAGGACGGCACGTCAACCGCCGAGTTGGCCGGCGTGCGTGAGCTAGTCCGGCGGTGCTGTGTGCTCAGTGGCTGTGATAGTATCGCCATTATCCTCGCCGTGGCGGAAACTGAAAGGGCTGGCCAGGGAACGCAGCGTTGGGTCCGGCGATCTGCAGTGAAATCAATGCTGCTTGCCCAAACGCGATTGCGTTACGCAGGCTTGCGAACCCCTCGCCGACAGCGGTGACGAGGGAGTTTCGCCCCTCTACCTGCTTTTCAGCGCAGATTCTCTATCATTACGGGGGCATACATACCAAAGTCTCCTGAATTCAAGCGTCAAATACTACTCACAAATGGTAAGCTTACGTGTGGGTCTTGAATCGCGATTTGTCATCGAATGAAAGTGGATGTGAGTCCCAGAGAGGTCAGCAATGAACATGCCGGAAAACAACGGAACAGAAAGCCCCATGATCGAGTTCTATGATGGCTTTGAAAACGTCAGTTCGTTCAAGAGTTTTGTTACATCGGGGGATCTGGGCGGCACAAAGGAGCGTCTTGCTCTCTATGGTCGCGACGATGACGGCAAGGTCGAAAGGCTGATCAGGGCGACTTGGTTCGGGACCGAAGTTGACAGCGTCAAAGACATGTTTGTCGAGTTTCACGAAATCCTCCAGGGAAAGGGCCTCACTCCGCCAAAACAAGCGGTTTTGGGATGCGCAGGGGTGATTCAGCGTGGTGGAACATACTGCAAATTCACCAATATCGACTTGGAAGTATCGACTGCGGAGCTAGAGACTATCGGCGTGAGGGTGGAACTAATCAACGATTTCTTCGCCAACGCGCAACAGGTTCCTTTTTTGACGAAAGAAGACTGGTTAGAAATACCCCACAACTCGAAATCGGTTGAGCAAAAGGCGGCTGAACAAGGGGCGAACCAACAAGGGGCGAACCAACAAGGGGCGAACCAACAAGGGGCGAACCAACAAGGGGC
>CAZUAH010000166.1:0-3427 GCA_964617665.1 uncultured Pirellulaceae bacterium | reverse complement strand
GACTGAGCAAAAGGACACCGCTCCCAAGACTATGGTTGTTCTTGGCCCAGGGAGCGGTCTTGGCGTTGCCCCTGTTTTTTGGGATGAGGGCGAAGAGACATATTACTCGCAACCCTCCGAAGGTGGCCACAAGGCATGGAGTCCAAGAAATGACTTCGAATGGGCGCTGTATAAGTACCTCCGGGATGAAGTAGCGGGCGGACGTGACCCGGACGCTGAATTAGTGGCATCAGGCAAGGGATTGACAAACGTTGTGAGGTTCCTGTGCTACGGCAACCTGCTGGACGGCGCAACGACGGACAAGATCAAGGCTTTGCGGCAGAAAGAGGAGTTTCCGAGTTTTGTGGCATCACTCCACGACGCGCCCCCTCAGGTAGCTGGAAGGCGGATAATCCAAGCGTTCAAGGATAAAGAACATCGTGCCGCTCTGAAATGTGCGGTGAGCATCTTTGTCGATGCCGTTGCGGCTGCCGCCAGAGACGCGGTACACGATTTTTGCGCTTATGGCGGAGTCTACTTGTCAGGCGGGAACGCTCGGCGACTAAGAAAGCAGTTTCTTTCGGGAAGATTCATGGAGATCTTCGACGAGTCCTATGAACACACGGACAAGCTGAGGCAAACGCCTGTCTACCTGGTCACATCCAGGACGTTGGGGATAGACGGCGCTGCCCGTTATGCGTTCAGCAAGATTGCCTGAGTAACACACGCTTCGAGCGCTGCTATTCGGCTACTGTCTCGTTCCGCAGCAGGCCGAGTTTCTCGATCTCGACTTCGATAACGTCCCCGGGTTTCATCAGAACCTGGGGATCGCGTGCGAATCCGACGCCTGGTGGCGTACCCGTGAAAATCAGGTCCCCGGGTTTCAACGTACAGACGCCGGAGATGTAGGCTACCAGTTGGTCGACCGGGAAGATCAATTGCTTTGTGTTCGACTTCTGCATCGTCTCGCCGTTCAAGCGAAGTTCGATGTCCAGCGCGCCGGCGTCCCCCACCTCATCCGCGGTGACCAACTCGGGGCCAACTGGGGCGAATCCGTCAAAGGTCTTGCCCATCAGCCATTGCCCGCCCGGCTTCCCCAATTGCCAATCGCGAGCCGATACGTCGTGACCGCAGGAGTATCCGGCCACGTAATCCAACGCTTCTTCCCTTGGTATGTGGCGCCCTTCCTTTCCGATGATCATCACCAACTCGGCTTCAAAATCGACTTGGGCGCTAAGCTTCGGCAGAACGATTGCAGCACCGTGAGAGGATACGGCGGTTGGGAATTTGTTGAAGATTACCGGTTCGTTGGGAATCGGTGATCCGGATTCGGCCGCGTGGTCGGCGTAATTTAGACCTATGCAAATCACTTTCTGGGGATCGGGTACGGGAGCCAATAGCTTGCCAGGCTGCTGATCAAGCGGCTGGCCGTTGGCAATTGCAGCCTGGGCCTGCTGGAGCCCTGTGGATCCTTGCTCTAGGAGCGCCTTCATGGATACCGGGAGGTTGGAATCGACATCGTTCAGGTCGACATAGCCGCCGTCGCCTGCGCCGGCGATCCGAGGACCCGAGTCGCGTTGATAAGTGATCAGTCGCATTGCTGGGGTTTCCTGTGTCAATCAGAGTTCGTCTGCGGGACTAACCTGACTTCTTAACCGATCAATTCTCAAGAAACAAGGAGTCCGTCTGTAGCGGTTATTCCGGACACGAGTACTAAGCGGGGCTCGACGATACAAGCACTCCACGCAGCACGCGGTTCAAGCGAGATACGTTTGACCAAGGGGGGGAATCGACCTAGGTTTTTAGCGACCCCTGTACGCAAGAAACGCTGGGCAAAGAATATGCGCCGTGATGCTGATAGACGCCCTACTCCTACCCCGGCCCTCCCCTCGCCCGCGCCGGACAATCAAGTTGATGTCTTATCATCGCTGCTGGAGAACTTGGACCAAGTCGTCCAGCCTCTTGTCCCAGCGCACGTCAAAGCCGATGAAGCCCACCAAAGTCGCTTGGCTCAAGTCCGTCTTGGCGTGGCAAGCAGCCTATTCATCGCCCTGCGGGCCAAACACCCCAGATCGGCCGGCCACAGCCTTCGTGTTGCCCTGACCTGTTCGTCCTGGTCCATCCTGCTTGAATTGGATGAGAGACAGCGAGACGATCTTGAAATCGCTGGCCTTTTGCACGATGTCGGCAAAATCGGCGTGCCTGACCATGTATTGCTGAAACCCGGTAAACTCTCGGCTGAGGAAACTGCGCTGATGAACCGGTATCGAGGCTTCGGGCGAGAGATACTTGCTTGCTGCGCCTCGCCGCGAATCATGGACATCGTGTACTACACGCCGGCGTGGTACGACGGCCGCAACAAGGAATTCGACCGCAAGGAGGACGATCTACCGCTGGGTTCGCGGATCCTGGCCATTGCGGACGCATTCGATTCGATGACGACCGATCAGCTCTATCGCCGCGCGATGTCACGCGAACGGGCAATGGCCGAGTTGTTTGCGTATGCCAATACACAATTCGATCCAAAGCTGGTCGAGCGATTTGGCGATTTCGTCGCCGGCAATCACGACAGATTATCCGCATCTGTCTCCCAGCGCTGGCTTCACGACCTGACCGACGCGCAGCCTGACGAGCAATGGCGACTCTCTGCACCGTTCCCGCCGCAACACTGCTCGGACGCCGCGCCCGCATTTCACGAGCGGCTTCTGGAAAGCATGGACGACGGAGTAGTCTTCGTGGACTCAAGGCTGAAGATTCTGAAGTGGAATCGTGCGGTTGAACTATTGACTGGCGTCTCGGCCGCCGGCGCCGAACAGCAACAATGGGACCCCGCGACGCTTCGCCTTCGTGACGAGAACCAGAAGCCGATCCCCGCCGAAAAGTGCCCGCTAATCAATGCCATTCGAGTTGGGGCTTCCTTGCGAAAGCGTCTTTTCATCTCCGACGCGCAGGGCGAAAACCGATCGGTCGATGCCTATGCTGCACCAGTGCTTGGCTCAGATGGCACTGTGTGCGGTGCCACATTGCTGCTTCAAGACACATCATCCCAGACTAACTTGGAAAGACGCGTACAGCGACTGAACGAAAAAGTCAAGGAAGACCCACTGACTGGCGTGGCCAACCGAGCAGGATTCGACCGCGCCCATGAGCGTTTCGTGCACGCTCAATTGGAATGTGGATCGCCGTATAGTCTCATCATTTGCGACCTGGATCACTTCAAGAGGATTAACGATACTTTTGGGCATCAAGCTGGAGATCAGGCTCTTATCGGCTTTTCGTCCCTGCTAAAAAAACTCGAGCCAAACGGCGGTCTCGTTGCCAGGTACGGCGGTGAAGAGTTCGTAGCATTGTGCCCAGATTACGACAACAACCGGGCGACAGCGTTAGCCGAGCAGCCACCGCACTAAAATTCCGTTGGCGCGGTGCAGGCGGTTGTGAGGCTAAGCTC
>CAZUAH010000165.1:0-25572 GCA_964617665.1 uncultured Pirellulaceae bacterium | reverse complement strand
GGGCGTGGCCGAGCTGAAGAAGGCCCTGCCCGGATGCAACGTGCAGAAATAACGGCCGCTGGCGGCCAAGTAGTTGAGATTTGACGTTCTTCATGGATTAGTGGGGCTGTATGCGACAGGGTGGCCGGGGCTGGACTGAGCGCAGCGAAGGAAGCCCCGGGGTTTCGCTCGTGCCTCGCTCCAACCCCGGCTTATCGTGAAGAACCAAGTTTGAACGCGTATCGACGACTATCTTTGGTAGCAACACTCGGGAGGGATGACTCATGTGTATGCATTGCACTCGGCGGCAGTTTCTTGGGGCAAGTGCAGTTGGCGGGATGGCACTGGCGGCGGGTCACTTGGCGGCCGAGAGCGAGACGGCGAACGCCCAAGACACGACCGACTCGAAAGTCCCGATCTGCGTGGTCATTGCCGGCAAACCGCAGGGCAACAGTTGGGGGCTCTCCGAGGCCGAGCTCGCACCCGTGATGAACCGATTAGCCCAAGCCGAGAAGAACCTGGGCAACGTCAAATTCGTCATCGGCCAGGCGACCAACGCCGAGGAAACCACCAAGTTGCTGGAGAAAGCGGGGCCAGACGCCCCAGTGCTGGCGATCAGCGCAGACATTTTTGGTCTGAGCAACTTCAACCGTGAAAATGCGGTGGTGCCTACCATTTTCAAGCAGGGACGACCAGTGGCCGTCTTTCACATGCCGGTGATCGGCGGGCACGACTGGTGCCTGATAAATCCGTGGCGCGAAGAAGGACATCGAATCACACTGTTCAACAGCACCGATTACGACGAGTTGGAACGAGCCGCATCACTGCTGAGGGTAATTCCACTGTTACGACGGAGTCGAGTACTCGCCTCTCCGCCATTCAAAGGCACGCCCGAGTCGTACACGCCCGAGAAGGTGAAAGAACGGCTGGGCGTGGAAATGGTGGCCATCGCCGACGGACGTTACGACGAAGTCATGGCCAATGTAGACGAGTCCGTCGCCAAGACCGGGGCTAAGCAATGGCTCGACGAGGCCGAGGGTATCATCGAGCCCAACCAAGAGGACGTTCTGAAGGCCGCGCGGGCCAGTCTGACCTTGGACCAAATGATTGCCGAGAATCGCGCCAGCGGTCTATGTGTTGGAACGTGCATGGGATGGCTGTCGCGAGGTTTTCCCTGCCTGGGCTTCTCACGCCTGAACGACCGAGGAATACCGGCTGCTTGCGACGGAGATATGGATTGCCTGTTGACCATGCTGATCTTCCAGCACGCCTTCGATCAGGCTGGTTTCCTAGGCAACGCCGGCGGTGTGGACACATCCAAGAACGCGTTTCATCTCTCCCACTGTTCGGCCCCGCTGAGAATGGAAGGCCCCGCCAGCCCAAGGACGCCTTATCTGCTCCGTCGGCACGCCGAGGTCCGCGGTGGCGCGGTTACCGAGGTCCACTATCGCATTGGGCAGAAGCTCACCTTCACCAAGTTGATCCACCTGGACACCCTGCTGGTGTTCACCGGCAAGATCATCGAAGTTCCCAAGGTACCTAAGGACAAAGAACGAGGCTGTCGGACGGAACTCGTGGCCGAAGTGGACGACGCGGACAAGCTGCTGGCCAACTGGGGCGGCGGCGTGCTGGGTGCGAGCGCCAAAGACTACTACGCCTCGCTGCATCGAGTGGCCTACTACGGTGACCACACCCAAAGCATCCGCCACCTGGCCAACCTGATGGGACTGAAGGTTGTGGTGGAAGGCTAGTGCGTGTCGCACGGACGTGTAGCGTATCCGGCGCCGTGAATCATAGGTGCAAACGGCGAAAGACCCGCTACGGTTACCCCGAACGCGCCCTAATGCTGGTCAGACTTGAGATTCCCGAGAACCGATGTAGGCCGCGCGTCATCGCGCTCCGAAGAAACCGGCCAGTGCGATCAGGATGAGTATCCCGAACCCCAGGGCGAAAGACACACCCAAGTACACTGCAATGGCCGTCGTGTTGTAGTTGCCTGTCTTCCCGTTGTAAGCCGTGCCACATTGATTGCAGCGGACGTGGTTGCACATGCGTGGGCCAAGTATTCCGCCCCACCACGTCCAAGAGACCTTATTTGAACCCCTGCTGCCACATGCGGGACAAGCTACTCCTGCACCAAATCCTCGGCTTCCCCCTGCGCCCGCGTATTGCCTAAGCACGTCACCGTCACCTGGGTTGGATGCCGCGGGACCTCCCGTCGAGGGCTGGGCGAACGGGGTTGGGTTCAGTTCCTCGGCGCTCAATTCGTCAAGAATGGAGCCGGCGCCCCCGGCGACGGCGTTGGCTGCCGGTATCTGCAGCACAGCACCACATGAACACTTGGCTGCTTTACCTGCCAGAGCCGCACTGGCCTGATGCTGGTTTCCGCATCCCGGGCAACGGACGGGAATCGTTGACGAGCCGCCGCTCGGCGCGGGAGCAGTTGCCGCCGGCGCCGGCCGGGAAGGAATCGCGAGCGTGGCACCGCACTTGCAGCGAGCTTTCGTGCCTGCCATATCATCCTGCACTTGATGACGAGCCGCACACTGTGGACAGGAGAAGGATATCGCCATGCTGGATCCTGGTATGTGTGAGGCAAAAAGACGCATCGAGACTAGTGGATCGCCTATGGATCAATGTCAGATTGGGTGGCCGGGGCTGGACTGAGCGTCAGCGAGGGAAGCCCCGGGGTTTCGGGCTTGCACCCTCCAACCCCGGCCACCCTGGCCTCAATTCACCTGACAAATATCGATAGCCGCACCACTAGGGTAGACACAGAACTTGGTGTCAGTCTAACCGTACAATGGCGACGTGGCCACCAGATTTCCCGAGTGGCGACCAAGGAATCGCTCTCGTTGTAGAATCATTAGAGCTATACCGTTCCCGGTCGACGATGACATGTTTAACCGCAAGCCGGAGGCGTGCTCGCCCCCCAGAACACGCGCACGCCTCCGGCTTGCGGTTAAACGAAGAAACGTGCCAATCCTCACCGGTCACAGTATACATGTGCAACAGAACTCGTGTTGTCTACTCGCGAGAAGCCAAGAACTAGCTTCCTGCCTCACCAACATACCGGTATGCTGCTGGGTGGGCGGATCGCAGGGAAGTAGTCGAGACGAACCCGGGGCGCAGCTCACGTGTCCTAGGTGGTACGCTGTATCAATCCCTAGGTTTCTCCGCCTGACGCCAGACCAGGACGCCGAAGACATGAGTCTAACAATCGACGATCGCGTCACACTGTCCGAATTCTGCTCTGCAGACAAGCCCAACCTTGTTGAGTACCTTAACGAACAGGAAATCTACGATCGCACTCTGCGTATCCCGCGCCCGTACACGGAGGAAGTCGCTGACAGGTGGTTAGGCATAGTCGCGGAAAACACCAAGCGGGAAGGCCGGCCAATCCAGTGGGCTATACGAGAAACCCAAGGCGACTTGATCGGCGGATGCGGCTTTGACGGGTTGCGGATCGGCGAAACGCATCGAGGCGAGATCGGCTATTGGCTCGCCAAACCGTACTGGGGTCGTGGTATCATGACGGCCACCGTACGAAGAGTCTGCGAGTACGGATTTGCAGAATTCGGACTCGTGAAAATCGTCGCCCACGTCTTCGATTTCAACGTGCGTTCCGCGCGCGTCCTGGAGAAATGCGGCTTCGAACTGGAAGGCCGACTGAGAAAGCACTTTGAAAAGGACGGACGCTATATTGATGCGAGACTGTACGGCCTCGTGGCTTGATCCGGTCTCTGCGTTTCGTTAGGTTGTGACCCCAAAGACGCATTGTTAAGTGAGGTTGGTTTGAAGGTGAGCCGAACGCGCTAGCGTCGGGCTCCTCTTGAGCATAGCCCGTAGCTAGCGCCATCGGCTCAGTTGTACGACCCTGCCTCTCGGCATTCACTACCCGCCGAGTCATGCATTCGCGTCGACCTTCGTCGCCAAATCGTGGAGGCGACTATCGGAACAACAACCACCGTGATCAAGGATCAGTGAAACCATGAGAAGTGTTTGTCTTGCGTTCTTGGCTGCGTTCTTCTGTTCATATACCACTGCCGGTGACGAGCCCATCGTGCTTGATGTGTGGCCAGGCGAAGTGCCGGGCGAGAAAGGAGATATCGAAGACGAGAAGTTGTTGCCGCCCAAGGGCGAGAAGCCTATTGACCGGCTGACGAACGTGACGAAGCCCACGATCACCGTGTACAAACCGGACAAGGAAAAGGATACCGGAGCCGCGGTTCTTATCTGCCCGGGTGGAGGCTACCACATACTGGCAATGGATCTGGAAGGGACAGAGGTTGCCGACTGGTTGAACTCGATCGGCGTGACGGGCGTTGTTCTCAAGTACCGTGTTCCGCGACGCAAGGACCGCCCGAAACACCTCGCACCACTCCAAGACGCCCAGCGGGCGGTGAGCCTCGTCAGGAAGAACGCCAAAGAATGGGGCATCGATCCAGCGCGGATTGGAATACTCGGCTTTTCCGCAGGCGGTCACCTGTCGGCTGCAGCGTCGACAAACTTCGACAAACGTCAGTATGAGCCCGTCGACGATGACGATGGGATTTGCTGTCGACCCGATTTCACAGTTCTTGTGTATCCAGCGTACCTGACCGAAGGCGACAATCTGGCTCCCGAGATCCGAGTGACACAGGAAACGCCTCCCACATTCTTCGTGCACGCCGACAACGACCGCATCAGCTCGGAAAACAGCGCCAGGATGTACTTAGCACTGAAAAAGGCCGGCGTTCCGGCCGAACTGCACATCTTCACCAGCGGCGGTCACGGGTTCGGTTTGCGGCCAACAGACGAGCCGTGCTCTAGCTGGCCAGCCCATTGTGAGAAGTGGCTGAAGAAGCGGGGACTGCTGGTCAAGAGCCGGTAGCGCTGATTCGACGACTGCCCACGATGCTCTCTGTCCTCATTGGCCGTCCAGCCTGTCTTCGTGTCGAAGGGGACTACGAAGAGTTCGTCTCGATCCCTTTCCTTGATTCGGCTTCGGCCAAATCGGGGCGACTGGACACAGGCAGAACCTTTTTGCAGTAAGATGGTTGATTGGCCAAGTGACGTCGTGCGAGCAGGCCTGGCGATGTGAGCGGCGAGTTCCATTGGCTCTTTACGATTAGCCTCCACTGCGACGGGGCTTCGGTTGGTCTTGTTCTTGGCTTGAGTGGCTGGGGGGAACTACGGCCACGCGAAAACCCCGGTCGCTGCCCCGGAGCCGCGGCTCGAACCTGCGGCGGCTCGCCGCGCGGCAATTCCCAGCGCCGCGGAACCAGCTACCGCCCCGGAACACCCGGCTCAAGCCCCCAGTCGGACCCTGTGGATCAGTCGCTGCATCGCTCGAATACTCCCCGTACCAGTCCTGGCACCACTCATACACATTGCCGTACATGTCGTACAAGCCGAAGGGATTTGGTTTCATTTGACCGACCGAATGTGTCGTGCGTCCTGAGTTTCCATCGAACCACGCGTACTCTCCAAGCTGGGACTCGTCATCCCCAAAACTGTAAACCGCCGTCGTCCCGGCACGGCAGGCATATTCCCACTCGGCTTCGGTCGGCAGCCGATACGTCTTCCCTTCCTTGGCCGATAGCTTCTTGCAGAACTCCGTCGCCTCGTCCCAAGTCACCTTCTCCACTGGGTTACTGGCACCTTTGAACGTGCTTGGATTCGCGCTCATGACGGCCTCCCATTGGCCCTGGGTTACCTCGCAAACGCCCAAATAGAACGCCCGTGTGATCCGCACCCGGTGTCGCGGAGCCTCGCCGGCCAGCCGCTGAATGTACTGTTCAGGCAGATTGTCCTGTCTGGCCTCTCCGAGCAGCCGATCGACTTCTTCCTGGGTGGAGCCCATATCAAACTCGCCTGGTGGAATGAGGACGAATTTCATGCCGATGGAGTTTGTAGTCTCCACCGGAATGCCCAGATGCTTGGCCCACGCCCGCTGATGCCCGTTCGCCTGCTGAGGGTCAAAAGGAGCGGCGGCCATGGGGGGTGGCGACGATCGGGGCGGTGACAGTCTCGGGGCAGGCAGCTGTTCCAGGCGTTCCTTGGGAATCTCACTAATTCGCATCTCGACCTTGGACTTGACTATGCCCGATACTTTCGGGGCAGCGAGACGATACCAAACGGCCGCCCGCTCACGGAGTCGCTCTTTGGCGAGGCCATCCTTCGTCTCGGCGAGCGCCCACCAACCGTCGCCCAGGGCCACTTGCCCCGCCACGTCCGTTACCCCTTCTAGCTCCTTGACGGCCAGCTTCGTCGTTTGCCCGTCCTTGGCCAAAGCCAGCATGGGGATACCCTTGTTCCAGTTGCCTTTCATGAAGCAAAGGTACGTGCCAACCGCCAAATTAGCTTCCGGGTGAGTGGGGTTCTCCTCAAGCGTTTGAAAGGCGTCTTTGGCTTCTGAGTACGCCTCTGCTATTTCAGTGACGACTTCATTCCTGGCGACAATTCGCTTAGTAAGCCCCCCTTCCCGGGCTCTCCGCGCCGAGTCCAAGGCAAGCTGGCCGAGGTACTCGGCCGCCACAAAATCGTCCCTTGCCACAGCTTCGTCGATCAACGCCAATGCCTGCTCGGCAAGTGCCTTGCGTTGCTTTGTCAGAGAAGCCGACTGTTTGGCTTGAGACAAAGCACGTCCTTTCAGTTGGAAGACATCGACCTGGAAGTTCTTGCCGATCTCTTCAACCGCCCGCATGGCAGTCTCTGCGTCCCCGGCTTGCGTTGCGATATCACGGGCCACTCGGAGCACGACATAGCGGTTCGTCAGGTCTGTCGACTCTGCGGCTTCCTTCAACAGCTTGTTGGCAAGAGCCGTTTTCGCCGCGGAAGTCTTGGCCTGGGCGTGTTCCTCACCGTAGACTTCTTCAATCAGCTTGACCGCTTGTTGTTGGGCAGCATCGGAGGGAACCAGGGCCAACTCCTGGGCAGCCAGTCGGAGACCGTTTGGTGGCAGTTGCCCTACGGTCAGCGCCTGAGCTTTGGGATCAACGGCGGCAGCACGGCTGTCCGCAGTCGTTTTGGGAGCAGCTGACGATGGCTCCACCTGATCGGGCTCCGGCGTTTCGTCTTGCAGGCCAAATGTCGGGGCGGCGGAGACCTGAAACGCTCCGACGGTTCGGGAGCGGCGTCGCAATACATCCAGGATGGCTTGGTAGATGTAGCCGTCGGTCTTCGGCGACCTCTGGTTCTCTTCGCTCCACTCTTCGTAGCCGAGTTCAGCGAAGGCCAAGTCGTCCATTTTGCCGAGTTCGATAAGGATCTCTCGCATAACATCCGGACCTGTCAAGAAGGCATCCTCAAGGACCCGCGCTCCGTTGGTGTAACGCAGGGTTGCCAATTCGCGCAATTCGGGAGTCACCGGGATAATTCGCTTAGGATCGCTCACAAAAGCAATGGGATTCCACAGTACGAACTCGGAGTCGAACTTCATCGAAAACAGCGTTGGCAGGTACATCTCCGGTTGTGGCCACGGCCCGCTAGGCGGATACTTGACGTCGCCCAGGCCATCTTTACCCAGAGCATGTTCTGACCAGCGTGCCTGGCCTTCCAGGTACCAGGACCTCTTGAAGAAACTCGAGCCAAACTGAATCAGGTGGAACATCTCGTGGGCGGGCGACAAGTTCCTTGAGGCAACCACGTGCCGCCCCACCGCGAAGAGGATTGCGCGATCATCGGGCTCGCCCTCCGGGATGGGCTTGGCCCGTTGCGGTGTTTCGTAAGCGAGCCCATTGTTACCTCCAAGCTCGCTGCGGTCGCGGATATACACCTCGATGCACGTGACCCCAGGATTACGCTCGCTCTTCAGCGGATCGGGAAACTTCAGGATCTCGCAGAACAGACGATGCGCCGCCCAAGTTTGCCGCGCCACGTCCTCCACTTGATCGGGCACACCGCTGACGTCTGCGTCTACTGCGGATACCGCGGACTTGCCCTCCGTCGTGTAGAACACGCGGATCTTACCCAAGACATAGTGCTTCGACAGGACCGATTTCTCCTGCCCGTGCACTTCCCGCAAAGAAACGGTGACAGCCAGGGCAAGAACCACCAGCTGCCACCAGATTCGAGCAACGCATATGTACGGACAGTTCATTCCAGTCTCTCCAAACCACAGCGACTGATAGAAAACGGGATAGCTCTAACAGGGGCGAACGTAGCCTGAGAAGGTTGGGCCGTCAAGGCTGGGGATGTGGAGGACGGGGCCATGGCCATCTTCTCCACACACCATGGTTGGAATTCTTGAGGACATTTCTCCACTTGGCGGGTGACCGTCGGCAAACTCGGCGTGGGACACGTAGAATGCGCGAGCCGGCCATGTGACGACATTCGCTCGCCGGCGCATTCGCCACGAAGTGCACCCGGAGGGCGCGTGCTGAGCAAGCAAGCGATTTGGCCCTGTGCGCTCACGACGACAACGCGTGATGAAATGTCGTTGGCCACGTAACACCGGAACAGAGAAGAGGGTAGGAGGGGGTCCAGGGGGAGGAGGGGCCTCGTCCTTCCCCTGGTCCGCGTGAACGCGATACCACTGCCTGCAAGAGCGATCTCGGGCTCCGATGCTATGCAGGTTTCCGGATGCTGGCCCATCAATTACGATGGCGGTCGTGAACTTAGAGAAATGGCAGGAGGTCTTGATGAGAATGCCACCCACTGTGGTTCTTGCAGTTTGCATCACCGGTTTGGTGGTCAGAGTAGATGAACACCAAGCAGCGGCTGGCGAGGAGCGGCTGCCTGTACGCATCATTTTCGACACTGACATTCAGGGCGACGCCGATGATGTAGGGGCCGTTGCCCTGTTGCATGCGTTGGCCGATCGGGGAGAGGCCGCGATCTTGGCCATGGGCGTGTCGTGCAAGAATCCGTGGAGCCCGCTGTGTCTGGATGCCTTGAATACGTACTACGGCAGGCCGCAGGTTCCCATCGGTGTCGTGAAAGGGCCGGCGTTTGTCAAGCCATCAAAGTACGCTCGCGCGGTGGCAGAAGAATTCCCCCACCGCCTGAAATCCGCCGACGATGCTCCCGATGCTGCGATGCTCTACCGAGAAGTCTTGGCGAAACAGGCGGACGCCAGTGTCGTCATGGTGAGCGTTGGGCAGCTGACCAATTTCAGAAACCTATTGAAGACCGGCCCGGATTCGTACAGCGACCTGACGGGAGTTGAACTCGTCAAACGAAAAGTCAAATCGTGGGTCTGCATGGGCGGCAAGATCCCTGATGGCCGCGAGGCCAATTTTGTCCACGATGGCCCTGCCGCTGAATGTGCCGTCAAAGAATGGCCGACTCCGATCATCTTCAGCGGATTCGAGATTGGCAAACCTATCCTCACCGGAGGCCGCTATCGAGAGAAGCCTCGGTCAAGCCCGGCACGTAGGGCATTCGAGCTGTACAACGGCCTGAAAAGCAAAGCGAGCTACGATCAGACGGCGGTGCTTTATGCCGTCCGTGGCTTGAATGGCGGCTTGGCCGACTTCTGGGATCTCGAATCGAACGGCTACATGCACGTCCGGGAAGATGGCAGCAACGAATGGAGACTTCAGCCCGACAAGAACCACTCCCACCTGATCAAGAAGATGCAGCCAGCGAAAGTCGCCAAGGTGATCGAAGATCTGATGCTTGAGGCACCATCGGACTTGGAGTAGCTTGTTCTAGGAGCGCATTTCAAAACCAGATTTGGGTGGCGGGTATTGGGTTGGGCGAAGCTCCTGCTGAGCCTGATTTCTGGCACCAACACGCGGCTCGGCAGGAGCCTCGCCCTCCCGACAACTAAGGGCTTCAGCGTATCGAATCCATGGACGTCCTCAACTAGCCCTTCGATGCTGTCAGCCAGCGATCGAGTTGATTGGCGAATGCCTGGCGGTCTCTTGGGCTGAAGTTCGCCGGACCACCAGTGATCTGACCTCCCCCGCGGAGTTCATCAAGTAGATTTCGAACGGCAAGCCGCTCGCCAATGTTCGCATCCGTATACAACTCGCCGCGGGGGTCCAGTGCCTGCCCGCCGTTGGCGACGACTTCAGCGGCCAGTGGAATGTCAGCCGTGATTACGAGATCGCCCGGTTCCACAAGTTCAACGATGCGGCGATCGGCGACATTCATGCCCGCGGGGACGAGCACGCTGTCGATGAACTCGGAACGAGGCGTGCGCATGGGCTGATTGGCAACCAGCGTTACCTTGGTCTTCGTCCGATCTGCGGCGCGAAACAGCAACTCCTTGATTTCGCCGGGACAGGCGTCCGCGTCGACCCAGATTTGCATATCATTGTCCTCGGCCCGGAAACAGATCCGACGTCATCTCTAGAGTTATTCTGCGTGTTTGATGGCCGGGCTAATCAACCGGCTTCACGGCGCGGCTCTCCGCTTCTCGCCACGCCTCGATTTCCCAGTTCTGCCAGTCACTCATGATTGGTTTGGCGTTTCGCTTGGGCAGGGCGCGGCGCATTTTGGTGATGATTTCGGCGTGTTCTGGTTTGCCGGCCAGATTGCGCCACTCGTGCGGATCACGGTCGTGGTCGTAGAGTTCCTCGCTGCCGTCGCCGTAGCGGATGTAGTGCCAGCGAGTTGACCGTAGCGAGTGATTGTGTGGAGCAAACGTGGTTAGGATGGGCCGGTCCCATTCGACATCGGGATTCTTCATCAGCGGAGTCAGACTCCGGCCTTCTAGATCGTCGCGAGGTGGCAGCTCGGCCAATTCCAGCAGCGTCGGGAAGATGTCGATCAAACCAACCGGACGGACACTGGCCGGCGTTCCTTCAATACCCGGGGCAGCGACGATCAATGGTACACGTGTGCTGTCGTTCCAAAGCGAGCGTTTGGCCCAACGTTGTTTCTCGCCCAGATGCCAGCCGTGATCCGAGAACAGCACCACAATTGTATCCCCTGCATGCGGGCTCGCATCGAGTGCATCCAGCACGTGGCCGACGCAGTGATCCACGAACGCCACGCTGGCCAGATAAGCCTGCACAGCTCCACGCCATGCATCGTGCTCGACAAACCATTCGTGGCGCGGTGCTGGATGGCCGACCGAGAGCATCTTCGCATATTCTGGCAGATCATCACGATCGTTTTTCAACACTTCCGGCAACTTCACTCGCTGCAGCGGAAACGGGGTGAACCAGCGCGGCGGCGCGTACATCGGTACATGAGGTCGCCAGAAGCCGGCGACGAGCAGAAAGGGGCTGTCGTACTCCTTGTTCAATCGCTCGCCGACCCAATCGGCAATCTTACTATCGGGCATCTGGCTCTCGTCTTCCGGAAACGGCCCCCAGTCCCATAGTCGCACTCCATCAGGATAGGCGATCTTCGTTTCAGGCAGCGGTCCGAATCCGCCCATGCCGCCGCCATACTCCTGGTAGTGCTTGCCGTCGTTGCCTCCATGAACAAACTTGCCGGCTCCGACCGTGTGATAACCGGCACCGGCGAAATGTCGCAGCAGGTGAGGACGTTGGTTCGCGATCGCGGACGCTTCCAGTGCCGGTTGGAGAAAGTAGAGGCCCGTAGTCGACGGATACAACCCGGTTACCAGAGAAGCTCGCGAGGGCGTGCATATCGGAGCCTGGCAGTGGGCATTGCGGAACAGCGTCCCACGTTTCGCCAAACGGTCGATGTGAGGCGTTTTCGCCTGCGGATGCCCACCAAGACAGCCGGTCCAGTCATTCAGGTCGTCAATCGAGATAATCAGTATGTTCGGGCGGCTAGACGACGCATTGGCCAGCCTCGGCTGAGCCGCTGGGTCAATTGGTGCGGCCTGAGTCTTTGAAGGACCAAATGCAGTGGCGACGTATACCAAAAAGAGAGTGAAAGTCACGTTGACGAAGAATTGGACGAGTCGAACCATAGCTGCGAACCTCGGTTGTGTTGCTCATTCGGGAAGAGCCGTTTCGCGCCTTCCAGGGGTTATTGTCGCCCAAACCGCTGACTGAACTTCTGGACTACGCCTCGCAGATGGTCGTCTAGGGCGATTGTGTAGAGCTAGATTCAGCACCTTCCGCTTTCTGAAAACGCATCAAGTATTCCCTTTTTGAAACGTCGGTTTCGTCAAGGAACTTGAACCCGGCGGCGATGATTTCCGACTTGACCTTCCCTTGATCGGCGCGGACGTGGTCGCTGGCGCCTTTGCGGTCGATGACGATCAGGCGGCCATCGGCGCGAAGGGCAACGCGGATCGAATCGAGCATCTTGAAGGGATACTCGAAGTGATGGTACGTGTCGCATAGGAAGACAAGGTCTACGGATTTCTTGGTGAGGTTCGCTGATTTCGGCGTGGAAACGGCACAGACCACGTTCTTGATGCCTTGCGCCTCGCAGGTCGTTTCCACGTGCTGAATGAATGATTTAGTGACGTCTACCGCGTAGACTTTTCCTTCGGGGGCTATTTTTGGTGCAAACAACCGAGTGAACAGTCCTGTGCCCGCACCGATGTCGGCGACCATCATGCCGGGCTTGAGTTGACAAGCATCGAGGATTTCATTCCGTTTCGCGACGACATCCCGTTTCTCCCCTTCAAATCTCTTGACCGTGCTCCCGATGTCCGCCGTCTTGTACTTATCGTTGATGCCCGGCTTGACGGTCTCCTCCTGTGCCGTCGTCACGTGGATACTGGCAATAAGAACAAATAGGCCTGCGAATAGCGCAAGCAGGCTCCTGCGAAGGTCTCTCATAGTTGTTGCTCCTAGTTGGTGGATATCCCGGGAGGGCGATTTTCTGCACGTGCCTTGCCGGCGTGTAGTGTAGCAGCGTTAACGTCGAAAGATAGACTTGCCGAGTTAGACATGCCATTCATGGCAGACTGAGCACAGCTCAGCGTTCAGCCGGCAGAATGTCTTATCGGAGGATGTGGGTGGCGAGCTCTGCAAACAGCCGGTCTCGAAGATCCACTTGTAGCCGTGTCAGATCGATCGAGTCGGCGAGTCCGGGGAGAATCTCCTCAGGATCAAGACTCTCGATCAAGACGTCCGGTTGGCCAAATGCCGCTACGAGTTGATCACGTGACGAGTCCCCCGGATGGTCCTCGATCCACTGCTGTAACAGATCCGGAATCTCCTCGCTCGGCCATACGGTTGGAATGCCGTCGATTAGGGCACTTGTGTCGACAGTTACGAGAAACCGATGGGCCAAGTCCAATGCGTCGTCAGGCGATAGGTCCACGGAGTCTAGCGGGGCGGCCCACGGGTCTTCGTGCAAAACGTTCTCCAGAGCCGCCCAGTCGACGAACTCTGCCAACGGAGGATTCGTCTCGCCTGGTGCGTTCGGCTCGGTTTCGGCAGTACTGTAGACCGCCGCATTCAATTCGCCGATGACCATCAGCGCGTCCATAGGCGACAGGCCGCCATCGTGGTTTACGTCCAGGTAGTGGTGTGTCGCCTCGGCCGATTCTCCTGACGCATGCTGAAGTCGTTCCAGATGACGCGAGCCTCGATGGTTCAGATCCTGGACCAATGCCAAGACGTCCAACGACGTGGTTTCACCGTCGCCGTTTACGTCGGTCGGCTCGACTGCGTTGCACCAACCGCGCACCACTTCGAGTTGTGTGCCTGTGTAGGCGACGCGAACTGGCGGTACTACTTCGCTTTGGCCGAACAACAGTACCTCGCTGCCGATCTCGTCGGCCGGAGTCAGCAGGAAGGAGGCGAGGCCCGGCCGATGCGCTGAAAATGGGATACTGGCAAGGAGAATTTCGCCATCGCCCACTGCATCGAATCCGCCGAACGCCCCCAGTTCATCCACCAGCCCCGGGAGATCCACGGCGCCCGACTGGCCATTCTGGTACTCGTCGCCAAACGAAATCTCGCCGCCGACCGACACCAACCGGCCAAAGAACATGACGTCCACATACGCTGAGTAGACACCTTCCGGAATGTCACGCAGATCTCGGACGTATACGTTCAGGAAGAACTCATCGCCCGCCTCGACCATCGTGACTATTTCGCCTGTTCCGTCGACCGCTTCTACACGCACCTGGACTTGGTCTTCCAAAGGAAATTCCTCGGACAGCAGCACGGTCTCCTGCGTGTCGGTGTGATAGACGAAGCCGGTGTTCTCATGCTGCAGCACAATTCGGTAACCGGGCACGATCACATCGATACAAGCTGTTCCGTCCTCGTAAATGCCCAAGCAGCCGTCGGGCCAGTCGACTTCTTCGACCGACGGCACGCCAATGACGTCGATGGGAACACCCAAAAGCTCTGCCAAATTCTCTTTGGCCAAGCGGACCATCCGAAGAACGTCATCCGGCCGCACCAATTCGATCGTCACTGTAGCCTCATCCGTGCCGCCGTTGCCGTCTGAAATGGTGTACGTGAAAGAGTCCTCAAACGAGCCGTTCTCACTCGGATCGTAGATTAGGTCGTGCCCCTGCGGGCTGATGGTCACAGTGCCGCCACCCGAGGTTGGCCCGACACCGGTAATCGTCAGCCATTCTCCGATGTCTGGGTGTGCCGTGTCGTTTCTCAACACGTCCAGGACGTGCTCCGGATGACCATCGGGCACATCGAAGTGGTCGTCTATCGCGGTCGGATCGTCGTTTATGTTGTCGACGCGGACGGCCACGTGATGCCGGGTCGTGTCTTCCTGCCCGTCGTAGCCAACCGTGAAGTGCAACCCGCCCCAGCCTGCGAGGTCTGGCGCCGGCGAGTAGGCAAGACTCTGCCCGTCGCCGGTGATGGTAACTTCGCTGGCCGGATGTGACGCTTCCGCAGCCGTGATCGTCGCCGGCCCGTCGTATGGCAGATCCAACCACGCCAGCACATTAAGGACGTTACCGACGGAGTCTTCGTCGACAACGTATTGGACCCGCACGGTGACGGTGGCCGAATCCACGCCGCGGGGTCCGTTGTCGATCGTGTAGGTGAACGAATCGACGCCCGCGAAACCATCGGCCGGAGTGTACAGCAGGCTGCGACCGTCTTCAGCGATCGTCACTTCACCACCGTTGTCTGTCTGGCCAACCGCCGTAATGATCGGCCACTGGCCGTTGTTCAGGGCTGCTGCATCATTGGCTAGTACGTCCAACGGGTTATCAACGCTATTGAGGTCGACGGTGAGATAATCGTCGCGTGCCGATCGGCCATAGTAGACTTGGCCCAACTGGGCATCAGGGTCCAGAATCTCGTGAGCCTTGACCGTATCAGTGGAGATGGAGAATAACACTTCGCCAATACGAACGCTGCGTTGAACGTACGATTCGTGGTCGATCTGTCCTAGTAGGTCAATCGTTTCGGTGTCCGCTTGAACATCAATGTGGAAAACCCAGAGGGCGGACTGGTGCTGAAAACGAGGTGCGTCAGGCAAAACGGCAGCCTCTCCGTTGGCCGGATCGAGCCCAGGTTCTAGCACGGGACCATACGTGTTAAGCGGAATTGCCAGCACGCCATGGTCGGGAAAGTAGCTGATGGCGTGATGATTCGTGAAGGCCTCCGACCAGGCGGAGCCGCTCTGTGCGAATGATAGTCGTTCTGCCAGTTGCGGATTGTCAAGATCGCCGACATCGTACAACGAGACCTGCGGCTCCAACTGTCTACCGGTCGTTTCGTCTGCGTTTCTCCCCAAACCGATCAGATAGTTGCCGTCGATCAGTTGCAGGTAGTTGGAGAAGCCGGGAATCTCCAATTCGCCTCGCACCTGAGGATCGGCCGGATCGGACAGATCGATGGTAAACAGCGGGTCGAACCAGCCGCCGCCGGTGGGCCCAAACGTGACGACGAAAGCTAACTGGTCGACAAAACGCACGGAGAATAGCCGTTCGCCGGGTGCCAACTCCTCGACTGCTCCGACCACATCCAAGCGATCGCCTTCTTGTTGGAGCACAAACAGATCGCTTCGGGCCGTTTGCCCCCAGCCTTGCTGGGTGACGATCCGCAAGTACCCGTCATATTCGTCCATCGAGAACTGGTTGAGCACACGGCCCGGAACGTGTCCCGTTGCCACCAGGCTGATTCCGTTGCCTTCGGTGCCCAGATTGAACTTGTAGATTGAACTGACGGTCCCACCTTCGACGCTCGGTACGTTTTGCGGCGAAACCAGATACATGTTCTCGGGCGATACGTAGACTTCTCTGGCCCAGTCGATCGGCGTCGAGGTGGAATCGACGATCACGGGATCATCGGCCATCACGTCAACGGCTGTTATCGAGACCAGCCGGTCGTCTTCGGGCGCGAACGGCTTGAAGATTTCTTCCGGTTGGTTCAGGAAACCAGAATCGAGTTCCTGGCCGTCGGCTCCATAGGATGTGAAACTTGGCAGCGTCAGGTCCACAATGTGCTCGCCGATCCTCGCCCAGTACTGTTCCGCCGTTTCGTAGACGTACCTTTGCCCGTGTGGATACGTCCAGTCGGGCGACCACAGGGCCGCTTCGCCGTCGGGAACCGGTACCTGCGGCACTCCCGGATTCTCTGGGGGTTTACCGTCTTCTGTGGGCACTGGCACAAGTTGCGGAGGCGGCAGATGGAAGGCAGCGTCCGAAACCAGGAACAACGTGCCGTCGATCATTCGGGAATCGGTGTAGTGGCCTTGAATGTCGATCTGTTCGATCAACCGAGGTTCGTCGGGAGACGAAATGTCAATGACGGTCAAAGTGGTTTCCGGCTCGTGACGCTCTGGTAGTGGCCACAAAGCCATATCGGTTGGAGCAATCCTCACGGTGGGTACGTCAAACGCGGGCATCCTCGGGTAGAAGGCGTAGTTGTATGTGGAGATGACGCTCAAACGGTCGTCGCTCAGGTACATCGCGTTGAGGTTTCCGTCGATTTCCACACGTGACGCGACTGACAGGTCCGCGGGAACGGATGCGTCAACGATGGTCACATTTCCGCCGCTGCTCAGATACAGGAACTGACCGTCAGTCTTGACAATATCTCCCTCGTCGACCCCCGCCTCTTGGATGTTTGTACCGGAGAAATCCGTGGTGTCCGCCCGAATGCCATTCGCGTTCGCCGCTAGCACGCCGCTTTCAAACAGCGGGATTGGCCAAGGCGTATGCCACGCGTTCGTACCGAACATATGGTCGTAACGCCTTTCGGCGTCGCTGATCAGGAATTGCTCAAGCTCGGCAGCGGATTCGAAACGCGAAAACTCCGAAATCTGCACCTCGCTGGAAAGCGGGGCGGCCATTTCCTGCAGGAGATTTCCCGCGCCCGATGTTGCCAGCTCGACGAGTTCGCCCAGTTGGGAGTCGAGCAGACATCTTTGCTCCAACGCTTCCAGCGACAGTCGTTTCCCTGGACGACGCGAGCGTTGCTTTCGTGACATTTCGCAACTCCCTGCGAATCAATGACTTACAGCAAGCTGGCAGCCGACGGTCAATCGCTTGTCGCGTCGTGAGTCGCTGCCTTTTTCATGAAGAGTGCTGCCTCGACTCTCTTCCAGCAAGCGATTCTCGCTTCCAGCGGAACATACACGCAAACCGATCGCATATCTGCGCACGGGTAGTTGAAGGTTAGATGGCGGCCACGCGTGACAGTTCCCGGGATTTGAAGTGTTTTTCCGTTCCCTATCAACCCCACCGTTGGACGGATGAAAGCCTAAAGGTGGTATTCCAGAGGGAAGGTGCCCAACGTATCCAAGGAGACAGGAATCAAACCGCACTGGCGACGAGTCGCCATATCTGAGCTACCAGGAAGCACGCGACCAGCCCCATGGCCAGCGGGAGCAGCGAGGCGATGGCTGTCCACTTCGCACTGCGTGTCTCTTTCCAGATGGTGTAGATGGTCGTGGAACAGGGGTTGTGGAGCAAACTGAAGAGCATCAAGTTGACCCCCGTCAGCACGGTCCATCCGCCGGCACGCAGAATCGAGGCGGTGTCACCAACGGAATCCAACTCGAACATGACCCCTGCTCCTTCACCTACGCCCGCAAGGCGTGCGGCCATCACGGTGAGCATCAACACCGTGGGCACGACGATCTCATTAGCAGGTATCGCGACCACATACGCCAACAGGATGACGCCATTCAATCCGAGCAGGACACCGATCGGGTCCAGGAATTCGATCGCAGCTCCCGCGAGAGTTGTGCCACCCAGAGAAACGTTGGCGACCAGCCAAATGGCAGCACCAGCAGGCACGGCAAACACGATGGCTCGCCAGAGCACGAAGACCGTGCGGTCGATTAGCGACGTATACAGAGTCTGCAGCACGCGCGGCGGCCGGTATGGTGGAAGTTCCAGGTGAAACGTCGAGGGCTCGCCACGTAACATGGTCCGCGACAGTGCCCAGGAAGCCAGAAACATGGCGAAAATCCCAAAGAGCGACATGCCAACGACGGCCGCAGCCGACACGAGCCCGGACAAATAGGTTGGGACCAGAGCTCCAAGGAAGATCGCGGCGATCAGGATCTGGGTTGGCCAACGACCGTTACACAGAGAGAAGTTGTTAGTGATGATCGCGATCAATCGCTCACGCGGGCTGTCGATCACGCGGGTTGCGACGACGCCGGCCGCGTTACAGCCGAAGCCCATGCACATGGTCAACGCTTGCTTGCCGTGAGCGCCGCATCGCCGAAACGTCTTGTCCAGATTGAACGCAACTCTCGGCAGATAGCCGAAATCTTCCAGCAGCGTAAACAGCGGGAAGAAGATAGCCATTGGCGGTAACATGACGCTGATCACCCAGGCGGTGGCCAAGTACACACCGTCGATCAACAACCCATCCAGCCACCACGGCATGTGAATGAATGCCGCCGCGGATTTCAACGCCGGGTGGATGGTTTCGATCAACAACGAGAACAGCCACGACGACGGCACGTTAGCGCCCGCGACGGTGAGCCACAACACCAGGGCCAGCATGCCGATCATGATGGGGAAGCCCGTCCAACGGCTGGTCAACAATCGATCCAGCTTGCGGTCCCAGTCGGCTTGCGGCCTTTCTGAATCACGGCTGACGACGTGATCCGCGATTCTGGCGGCCTCCGTATAGATGCCTTCGACCAGCGACTGGTGAAACTCGGGGCCTGCTTGCCAGCGAAGTTCCTCGCCTCTTTCTAAGAGGGCCTTGGCGGCATTCCCGATCGGCATAGTGTCCAGGCCATTTTGCCCATTGGTCGGCTCGTGTTCGGCCACTCGCTCGTGGGTAATGTCCCCCAATTCGCCGGACTGCACCGCCTGAATTACGCGTTCATCGCCATCCAGCAGTCGGAGCGATACCCAATTGGCGTTGGGAAGCCCCGGAAAAGCCTTGCCGACGGTATCCGATAACTCCTCGACAACGCGTCCCAGCTGGAAGGTCTGCCCGCCGACGCGACGTGGTTTGCACTGTCTGCTGCCTGTCGCAACTTCGTCGATGGTCCGCAACAGGTCGCCCAATCCCTTTCTGTAACGCGCCGATGTTGGAATGACTGGTACGCCTAACTCTTCAGAGAGCCGCTCGGCATCTACGCTAATGTGCTTTCGCTCCGCCTCGTCCATGAGATTCAGGCAGACCACCACGCGATCGGTGATTTCCAGCACTTGGAGGGCAAGGTTCAGATTTCGTTCCAGCCGGCAGGAGTCCACCACGACGACCGTGACGTCCGGTTGCCCAAATAGGATGAAATCGCGAGCAATCTCCTCATCCACACTGGTCGCAAGCAGCGAGTATGTGCCGGGCAGGTCCACCAACTTGTAGCTTCGCCCGTCGTAGACAAACCCGCCCTCGGCGCGCGTCACCGTCTTGCCCGGCCAGTTGCCTGTGTGCTGGCGCAGACCGGTCAACGAGTTGAAAACGGTGCTCTTGCCCGTATTCGGGTTGCCTGCGAGAGCAACGACGTACTCCGACGATTCCACGTTGACGCCCATGCGGACCAGTTGCGCCGTATTGTGCGCGGGGCAGGTATCGTTTTGGGTTCTTGTCAGAACGTTCATTGACTCGGTGTCGCCTTGTGGCCTTCCTCTCTCACGCTCGGTTACAGCCACCCTACGTAGCTGCTGCCTGTTCGAATGCCCTGACTCGTATCAGGTCTGCTTGCTCTCGACGTAAGGCGATCATAGCGCCTCGGATGCGGTAAGCGACCGGATCGCCTCCGGCGCTTTCCAGTTCCGCCTGCACGACTGTCCCCGGAACAACACCCAGGTCCAGCAACCGGCGTCGCTCGACGCCTAGGCAAGCCGGCGAGATATCTACCACGGTGGCTTGTTGGCCCACTGGCAGTTCGGAAAGGCGGCCGTCCCCGGAGTCTTCCTCCAACGCGTCGCCGATAGGCTCGACTGTCACGTTTGCCGCGACGACCGGCGCGAGCACATGCTCCTGCAACTCCGCTTCGATCCGCATACGGTCTGGCGCTTTGTCCAACACGCGAACTGCGACACCCAAGTGCAGGCGTGCGGCAACGATTTGAGCGTAGACTGCGTCCGGTTCATCCTCGACATGGATGATCCTGGCGGTTGCGCCAGCCTGCAATGAGGAAAGGGGGACGCCCCGTCGGGTCGGCATACCTCCGTCGGCCGTCGGAATTGGCGCTCCGTGGGGATCGTAAGTCGGGTTGCCCAGTTCTGACGCAAGAGCTTCAGCCTGCTCGGAAGTCATTACGTGTTCTTTGAGTTCGGCCTCGCGGTGCCATTCGGCCTCGGCATATCCCGTCCGGTCCGCAAGATAACGCTCCCAGAGACGGTGAATTCGAATCACGCGTAGGGCGTAGCTGCGTCCTTCGGGAGTCAATCGAAACCCGCGACCGTTCCGTGTTACAAGGCCCATTTCGCCTAATCGAGCAGTCAAACGCGATGCTTCGTCGCGCCCAATTTCCAGCGCACCAGCCAGGCTGGACACGGTCACAGGAAACTGTGCGTACTCGCAATCATGGAAATGTTTCAGCGAGTCTTCGACCAGCATACGCTGGGCCGCGGCACGCCCACGCGACCATCTCCAGATAAGGCCGCGACGCGGGTAGCCAAGAACCACAAGAACCACGACAACTGCCAAGGCCAAAGCGAGGTTGATTGCAGGTGTCATGACTCAATCGCCTTCCAAACTGGATCTCGTGTGCGCGCTGACCTGGCGCCCAACAGAATCCTTGCTCAATTGTAGGTTGGGGCTTAGGGAAGACACTGAGAAAGAACCTCCATCCAGCCACAATCCGAGGGAGTGCGCAATCCGCACGCATTTAGGTCATCGCCAAAGGCGGAGGGCGCAACTGCTTTGGGCAGTGGATTGAATGTGATCCCCAGTGCCTGGTTCTATCGGGGTAGCGCCGCCTCGCAGCTGGCATTATCGGCAGATGTCGACTAGCGAGGCTCTATATGAGAACCGATTCTTGGCGCGTGGATTCACCGTGCCGATCAGTCGAGGACCGAATTTGCGTTATGACGTATGGCTCGGGAAGCCCGTGGAATCCAACTCCAGGCCCTAGTTTTCTGCTTTCTCTTGTCTAGCCTTCAGAGCGTCTTTGATGTGTCCCTCCACCCGTGCGGCTAGTTCCCTTGATCCGATAGGGGTAAAATGCACATTGGCCGGCTGTTGCAGTACCGCCAGCCGAGGCTTTGCGAAAGCGTACAGGTCGTCGATCGCGATCCCAGATTCCTTTGCGATCGTCGCGGCGACTTCGTTGTACTTCGCGGCGTCGCCCACGACGCGTCCTTTCGCGCCTTCCGGAACGGGGGTGGTGGCACACCAGATCAGCGTCGCACCGGTCCGCTGCATTCGTTCGACCAGCTTGCGCAAGTTTGCTTCGTATTGGTCGATGGGAACTTGCTGATGACTGCCGGAAGCATCTGGATCGGCCAAATTCCCGCCGTTCGGTCCCATGTATTTCAGATCGTGCAGTCCCCAGTTAAAGTGAATGACGTCCCACGGACCATCGCCGAGCCAATCGTCGATGCCCGTCAGGCCGCGAGTCGTCGGGCCACAGTTGGCGGGAGGACGATGAACGTTGGCTTTTCCAGTCAATAACTCGCGCACTGGTATGGTGTACCCAATCGAAATCGAATCACCGATCAATAACACGCGAGGCAGGCTGGGATCGTCTTCGATTGGCTTCATCGCTGGGTTCGGCCCACGGCGTTTTTTCTTCGGTTTTGTGGGCTTGTCAGCAGCTTGCACTGCGCCGACTACGAACGCGAATACGGACGCCAGGAGAATCAACTTGGCGGAAGGCGACGATTGGATCATGGTTCAAGGCTCCTTGGTGTAAACGAAACGAGAGGCAACACAGCACACGTTGACAGACTACACCGCAACGCTCGCAACTTCAATTCCTACATCCTCCTAGCATATCCTGAAGAATGACGAACCGCATCAACGCCCATTTCCTGGCTTCGCAAACGTCCCCTGACGAGTTGGCAGAAAAGACGGTTGTCGTTATCGACGTATTGCGGGCGACAACGACTATCACCTACGCACTGGCCTCTGGGGCAAAGGCGGTGATACCCTGCTTGACGGTTGAGGACGCTCGACAAATCGCTCAGCGAGAACTAGAGCCCGTGTTGCTTGGTGGCGAACGCGGCGGACTACCCATTGACGGTTTCGATCTGGCGAACTCGCCAAGCGAATACACCACGGAGAGGGTCAAAGGGCGATGCATCGTCTTCACCACGACCAATGGGACGAAGGCGATGATGCAATGTCGGCAGGCCCAGCGAACTGTGATCGGCGCGTTCGCTAATCTCTCTGCGCTAGCCACAGAATTGGAGGAGGCGTCCGAAATGGAGTTGCTTTGCGCCGGAACACGCGGCGAGATCACGCGCGAAGACGTGCTGCTGGCCGGGGCGATCGTGCATCGCGTCGCTGGCAAACGTCCTGGGCACCACACAATGAACGATCAGGCAGCGATCGCGGTGGATGCTTGGCGTGGTCTGGATCTCCACACCCCGAGTTCAGCGGGATTGACGAGGGCTTTGCGGGAAACGCGGGGTGGAAGGCGACTCCTTGAAATCGGCTTGGAGCGTGACATTGAAATCGCCGCTCGAATCGACCAAACAACGATCATCCCAGCGTTGGATCCACGATCGCAACGGATTAGTTTGGACAGCCAGTGAATGCCGTTCGGAGGGACGTAGCGACTCGCCGTTCCCAGGAAGGTCGCCAAGAAAAGCGAACGGCCGAGACTTGCTCGACCGTTTGCCTCTTTTCTATGTGAATCGTCACCGCGAATTTGCTCGCGGCGGTGGCGTTTTACCAGAACACCTCGACACCAAACGTTCCACCGTGCACGATCATCGAGCTTACCTCGGTGTGTGTCATTTCGGTCACAACGTCACTTGTCCTTATCTGGTCGGGGGCCAGCGCGACTCCATGCAGCGCGAGGGCATAGTAACCGGCTCGAAGGGCCACATGATCGGTCAATCGATACTTTGCCATCAGAGCGGCCTCGCCCATGATGGCGACCTCGTGCGCTTCGCTGACTAGCGGGGGCCCGATGAACGCGGACCAAGGATCGTGCTCGATGTAGTTGTAGAACACCCCGCAGTTGAATGTCGCATTGACCCGGAAACGGCAGCTCGGCTGCGGGCACGGTTCAGCACAGGACGCTTCGCCACAGGAATCGCCGTGCCCCATGCCCAATCCACCACCATGCCCGCAATGGTTACCGATGATTCCGCAGCCTCTTCCTCCCTGCAACTCAAACAGCTTGAAGTCGGCACCAAACTGAGGGCCAAACAAATTGTTATCCGTGGTTGCAACCAGGAGGTTGTACATCGGTGTCATCAACTCATCCACCTCGAGCCGGTCGTTGAATTCGATGTACCGCAAGCCCAGACGCAATGTTGCCCAATCGCAAACGCCTCGAGTCAAGTTAATCTCGCCACTGTAGAACTCGGACGTGTTCGTTACGCGAAAGGCCACGTCGGTAGGAACCGGCAGAGTCATGTCGGAACCGACCTGCCAGCCGGGACCCTGCAGTTCATATAGGCCGTGCAATGTGAGACTGTAGCATCATTACAGACGATTAGGCCGCCTTCCGAGGCCGTGCGGCGTGGAGAGTTTTCGTGGTGGTCGCGCGCTGTTGTGTTCGTTCCTCACGTTGCATATCCAAGGCAATCCGCCCGTTTATGTTTCGTTGAGTCCGGACGCGGTAGACCGTCTTTTGCATTTTGCGGTGACGGCGGTAGCCGCGTTCTACGGCATTGGATGTTGATGGCAGCAGTTTGTCGTCAAGAAACGTCAGGGACTTCTCCAGGTTGGGCGAGAACAGTTTTTGCAGTGTCTTCCCAACCTTTTTGAATCGCCGAACACGGCGTCGGAGCTTGGCCAGCTTTTCCAGCGCAGTATCAGTCCGACAACGGCGGTCAAACAGACGATAAAGCTCGTCCATGATGTCGCGAAATGTCCGTAGCTCCGGCTGTCCGCGCGTGATGCGCTGAATCGTTCGCCGCTGGGTGCGAGTCAGATCGTGTCGGACAAAGAGGTGACGATGCTCAAACAGGTCGCCGATCTTCTGGTCGATCCGTTTGCGACGCTGCGCCGCTTTGCGGGCAGCAGCAGTGGACGGACGTCCGCGGCCGAGTTTCGGTTTGGTGGCGGCCAGTTCTTTGCGAATCTTGGCGACTGCACGCAGCACGGCTTTGGTCAATTCCTTGATGACATGAAACTCGCAAAGCTGATGCGGCACATCGCCGAAAACTTTGGAAATTGGCTCGGGATAGAGGTTCGAACCATCGGTGGTGATTCCCTTCAAGCCCAGTCCGCGTTCCTTCAGCATCGACAGAAACGTGCGAAAGAAACGCTCCATGTCGGCGTGCGTCGGGTCGTGAGCGAGTACCTCGTAGCAGATGCGTCGGAAGGTGCGGTTATCGACGATCGATAGAACGCAGAACGGACCGTCATACAATTCGTCGGCCGCGATGTATCCCGAGAAGTCAGCCAGAACGCCGTCGAGGTATTCTCCGGTGACGTGTTGCTCTGCCTTTTTTCCCCCCGGCCTCCACCCAGTTCTGGGTGGTGGCGAAGGGGACGAACACGCGGTGGTCTCTCCAGAGATGCCAACTTGCAGCACGGTAAGGCAAACCGTCCTCCACGACCAACCGCACTGCCACTGTGACGACGCGATGCGTGTAGTGACTCTTGGGCAGTGCCAAGTCGGACGTATCCGCGTTGAAGTAGCTCTTGCATTTGCAGCAATAGTGCTGCGAGTAAGTGAGACGAATGTTCCGAGGGCGTCCGCTGACCAGATCGCCCACGTCGTGCAGCGTCCGATCGAAGGTCCGTTTGCGATAGCAACTGTGCCCGCATTCCGGACAGGGCCGGCGAGGAAAGTTGCGACTGCGTGCCGCGACTTTCGGCTTGGGCAGGTCTTCAACACGAGTGATTCCCTCGGTTCCATCCGCCACGTACTCTCCCGGTCCAGCCATGGCCACCCTCCTTGGTGAAATTGGGGCCGGTAGAATAAGCGAAAACACTCAACACGTCACGATCAATCCGCTGTAATGGTGCTACAGTCTCTGCAATGTCGCGCCATAGTCCCAACCTGGCGTCATGGCAAGGAATCCGGCCTCGATGCCCCAGCCATCGCACACCATTCGCGAGGCGGCGACGCGCCAGCCTGGCTCGAAGCCGAAATCAAAATCAGCTACGTCCAGCGCCACTGTCTCGTGCGAGAAGGGCGGCGGTGGAATCGTGGTCGGGACCTTGATCAACGGGTACGTGCCTCCGCGAGTACGAGTTCCGGCGGCGCACTCTGCGAGCGCGTGGCCATGAAGTAGCGGCTCGGATT
>CAZUAH010000164.1:0-25595 GCA_964617665.1 uncultured Pirellulaceae bacterium | reverse complement strand
TCCCATGATTCTCGCCCCCAGCGGCGGAGACACCGAGGACGGGCGTGTTCGGAGCCGCTTCCTGAACGGCGAAGGCAGACCTTCTCGTTATGCACCCTGGAACGTCGTCCCCGAGGCTGATCAGTTCAAGGTCGGTACCAGTGTTCTTCCTCTCGCCGATCCGTACGTGGATTTTGCGAAAGCCAGGAGAATACGATCGCTTGTGCTCCCGATCTACAAGGCCATGGAAAGCGATGCCGAGTTCCGTGAACTCGAATCAGCCATGGGCCCGACATGCCGTGAGATACTCCGAATGGAGTTTCGTACCGGGCACTACTACCTGTTCCTACCCGAAACAACGAGCGACGAACTGCTTCCTTGTCTCATATTCTTGCACGGAATGGGAGGCAACATAAAACCATACCTCTGGGTGCTGTCGAGGATGTCGACGCGAATGAAGTGCGCCGTGATCGCCCCGACTTTTGGCCTGGGAATCTGGGACAGAGCGGAGGGTGCGGGATTTGTCGTCGACGTTGCCAAGGAAGCGCTCGCGACACATCCGCTCGACCCGGAACGCCTCTTTCTGCTCGGCTACTCGAATGGAGCGATGGGCGTTACGCGGGCAGCGCTCAAGGAGCCACGACTCTTCAAGGGCCTGATTTACCTTTCGCCGGTAACCGAGGACGAGTTCTTCTCGTCGCCCGAATTCCTGACGCACAAGCAAGACCGCAAGATCCTATTCCTGCACGGCGGCCGCGACAGGCGGATACCTCTGAGCTTCGTCCAGGGAACCGTTGCGGCTTTGGAGCAGTCGGGGAATAACGTTCGCCTAAAGGTATATGACGACGAAGACCACTACTTGCTGTTTTCGCAATCCGACGACGTACTGGCTGACATCGTCGAGTGCATGACGGCAGGCTAGTGGTGCGGCTATCGATATTTGTCAGGTAGTTTGACGCCGGGGTGGCCGGGGTTGGAGGGCGCACGCCCGAAACCCCGGAGCTTCCCTCGCTGACGCTCAGTCCAGCCCCGGCCACCCAATCTGACATTGATCGATAGACGATCCACTAGTTCAATGATCGAAGATGTCAGTCAGGGGATTCACTACCGAGGCAACTGGATCAATTACTGGGGGAGCCAATGATGAAAGACGGCTTGAAGACGACCTCTCTCCTTTCCGTTGGGAGCACCATTCTCCTGTTGACGGCGACCGGCCTTGCCGCGGCAGCCGAGATGTCGGCTCGAGACATCCTTGCGGCGTCCGGCGTCAAGGGTGGTTTGGTGGTTCATATCGGCTGCGACGATGGTCGATCGATAGCGGATCTGCACGGTGGCCCTTCCTACGTCGTGCACGCGCTGGACACGAATTCGGAGAAGGTGGCCACAGCACGTGAGATTGTCCAATCCCTCGGTCTGACCGGGCAAGTCACGATCGATCGGTTTGACGGGCAGACGCTGCCATATGTGGACAACTTGGTGAGCTTGATTGTCGTGGATACGAGATGCGCGATGCGAGATGCGGGAAACGGGATTCGCGATCCGGGATCCGAGGTGCGAGATGTGGGGAGCGAGATACTTCGCGTTCTGGCCCCGCGTGGTGTAGCGATTGTGCGCGAGAAGGGGAACGAGGCCTGGCTATCTCGTATCGCGCATCCTATATCCCGCTTCGGAGCCGGTTTTGCGATGTTCGCAAAACCGGTCCCCGCGGAGATCGACGACTGGACCCACTTCCTGCACGGTCCGGATGGTCATGTTATGTCGAACGATTCCGTTGTGGGCTCACCCTATCATATCCAGTGGATCGGCGCTCCCACGCATGCGAAAAGCCATACGCACCTGACGACGATCAACGTCATGGTATCTGGCGGGGGGCGCCTTTTCTACATTGCCGACGAAAGCCTCACGGCGCTGCCGGAAAGCCTGCCGAGCCGATGGGCCTTGATCGCTCGGGATGCGTTCAACGGCGTCCAGTTGTGGAAGCGCCCCTTGAGTTCCTGGCAGCCGTCTTTTGTTGCCGATCGAAACAGCTATCCCGCAGACCTGCATCGTCGACTGGTCGTCGGAGATGACGTCGTGTTTGCAACCCTCAGTATCTCTGGCCCGGTCTTCGCGTTGGACGCTGCGAGCGGTCGGACCCTCAGAACGTATCCGAATACTGATAATACCGAGGACATCATTCACGAAGACGGCATTCTGTATTTGTCCGTCAATACGGCCGAACGTAGCCGAATCGACCGCTTGAAGATGGCGTACCGTCACGTCGAACCGCAGCAAAAACGCATCATGGCGATTAACGCCGAAAGCGGCGATGTTCTGTGGGGGAAACACGGCACAGATACAGACGGTCTGATGCCGATGACACTGGCCGTGAAAAACACGCGTCTGTATTTCCAGAATCCTGAAAATGTGGTTTGTCTTGACAAGAAGACGGGAGCAGTAATCTGGCGCAGCGCTCGGCCGTCCGAGTACTTTCGCCCCGGCTGGTCGTCACCGACGTTGGTTGCCTTCGACGACGTTGTGATTTCAGCGGATAGACAAAGCGGCCCCGGACAGAAGATCGGAAAGGACCAATACGCAGCCGGCGGTTTCAGCACCGGCGACTTGGTGGCCTTCGATGCCGAAAGCGGCGAGAGAATCTGGTCCGCGCCATGTGCGGAAGGCTGCCGCGCGCCGACGGATGTGTTCAGCCTTGATGACAAACTATGGTTCGGCAAATCCTTGGAGCGCCGAATTCATGAGTACCGCCAGATTCATGATTTGCGCACTGGCGAAGTGGTGACCGAAACGCCGCTCGACGAGCGGTTCCCCAACTGGCACCATCACCGCTGCTACCGGGACAAGGCGACCTGCAACTACATACTTGGCAGTCGCACGGGCGTCGAGTTCATCGATTTGAATACGGGCAAAGTCACGCTGCACAATTGGATCCGGGGCAACTGCAAATTCGGTATTCTGCCCTGCAACGGCCTCCTTTACATACCGCCCGAACAATGCGGCTGCTACATCGAAAGCAAGCTCACGGGATTTCACGCGTTGGCTCCGAAGAGGGAGTCGAAGAGTCGAAAGGTCGCTGAGTCGAAAAGCGACGTGCGTATAGAGAAAGGCCCCGCATACGGTGCATCTGACCTTCAGTCTTCAGCCTCCAGCCTTCAGCCTTCTTCTTGGCCCACGTTCCGCGGCGACAACTCTAGGAGCGGCTGCGTCAACACAGATGTGCCAACCGAACTGACCCAGGCGTGGCAAGTGGATCTTGGCGGGCGGCTCACCCAGCCGATCGTTGCGAATGGGCGACTTTTCGTGGCATCCGCCGACGAGCATACGCTTCACGTACTGGACGAAGGGACGGGGAAAACGCTCTATCGCTTCGTGGCTGGTGGGCGGATCGACTCGCCCCCAACGATAGCCGGCGGGTTGGCGGTATTCGGCTGCCGTGACGGCTGGGTGTACGCACTGCACTGCGCCAGTGGACGCTTGGTTTGGCGTTATCGGGCCGCGCCCAACGACAAAAGATTGGTCGACAACGGCCGGGTCGAGTCGGTTTGGCCGGTGCACGGCAGCGTACTGATACAAGACGGCAGCATCTACTTCTCCGCCGGTCGCTCGTCCTACGTCGACGGCGGCGTTCACATGGGAAAGCTCGATCTCGTGACCGGCCGGCCGCTTCTGAACAAGACTTTCTACAGTCGAGATCCCGAAACGGGAGAATCGGTCAATCTGTACGAACCGTTTCCGGCCGAGCGTCGATTGAAACGAATGGAAATGCCGGGCGTACTGCCCGACGTCCTGTCCAGTGACGGAAAACGCATCTGGATGCGTGCCGTAACCTTCGATTCGGATTTGACGATTCAGCAGGAGTTTCCCGTCCACTTGTTCAGTTCAGTAGGATTCCTGGATGACTCATGGTGGGAGCTTTCCTACTGGATCTACGGCGAGCATATGTTCAGCGGTCGCGCTGGAATCGCTCGCGCCATCGGTCTGTACCCGACAGCGCGGATCATGGTCTGTGACAAAGACAAAGTCTACGGATACCAAGAGGGATACGAGACCATCCCGAAATCTGCCCTGGTGGCGGCGAGCAAGACTCCGGAGAAGACGGACGTCAAAGGGGCAGGCCGATACAAACACGTGCAGCATGACTGGACTCGAGACGTGCCGCTTCACGCATACGGCCTTGTGCTTGCGGGGGACGTTCTTTTCTTGGCAGGACCACCCAAGATCGATACGTCGCGCACGCGCGAATTGCTGAGCACACTTGCCACCGATGACTACAACTTCTTGCCCGATTTGAAAAATGCAACCGAGACCTTTATGGGCGCAAAAGGCGGTCTGCTCTGTGCCGTCAATAAACGAGATGGCACGGAGCAGATGCAGATGAAACTGCCCTCAATCCCTGTATTCGACGGTCTGATCGCCGCAAATGGTCGGCTCTACATGTCGATGAAAAACGGCGTGGTCGTTTGCATGAAATGACGACATAAGCCAAGGCTCGGGAGGGCGAGGCTCCTGCCGAGCCGCGGACGCGTCGATCACCGCAATACCGGCTCAGCAGGAGCTTCGCCCTCCCGGGAACCGCGATTCCTAGCGTGTCGAATTCCCGGACATCCCAACCAACTTGAAACGGCAAAGTTCGATGAAGCGTCTAACACCTGTAACGTGCACCTTCTTGAGTCTTCTTACCATACTGTTCCTCATGTCGGGCGGCGCCTTTGCCGGCGATGCTCTCCGCGCGTTCTCGACGGGTGGGCACACGGTTTACCATCTGCGATGTGGACGGATGACAGTGGATGGGAATCAAGTCGTCGTCGGTGCGGCGCTGGACGGGACTGTATTCTGTTTTACCAGGCACGGCGAACTGCTCTGGAAGAACCAAGCAAACCGTGCGCTGCCACTCGACCTCGACGTGGCCGATTTGGACAAGGATGGCAGGGACGAGACACTGGTCGCATCGGCCGATGGCGGGCTTTATGTCTTGGACCATGCCGGCAAATTGAGCTGGTGTTTCACTCGTGAACCACCGCTGTTGCAGGTATGCGCCGTGACAGGATCCGGGCAAGATCCCGTCATTCTTACAGGAGGCATCGAGAAACGGCTCTATGCCCTTTCGCCCACAGGCAATGTCCTGAATTCCGTCGAATCTCCCTTCGTTGTGCGTCACATCCGCTCCGGCAACTTTCTCGGAGACGGGAAGGAGTATGCGGCCGTCGTTACGGCAAAAAACGACAAGAGCAGGTTCTTCTTGCAGCTCTTCGATCCGAGTGATCTGAAACCTGTCTGGGAGAAACCCGTGGGCCTGTCAACACAGAATCCAACGGAAGGAACTCGTTTCCACGTCCCGTGGCTGGCCTACCGGGTGGCCGTCTTCAGCGTGTTGCCGGTGGACATCAACCACGACGGGCGAGACGAAATCATCATGTCGGACCATTTCGAGAAACGGGGAAACTTCTATGCGTTCGACCATCGTGGTCAGAAAGTGCTGACATCGTCAACGCGGGGCATCCGCGGTCGGCCTTACCGCATGAACCTCCTGACACGCGTCACGATGCCGGGTGCAGACGAGGAGCGGATCTTTGGACTCTTCGGTAACCAGATCATTGTCTACAAACTGGACGGTTCGATTGAACGGATCGTCGATGGCCCCTATTCGTTCTCGTGCGCCGAATTCGATCCTGAGGGCGGGACTTTGTTTCTCGGCAGCAGCATCTCGGGCGGTGATGGTATCTATGCGTTGAATCTCAACCAGCCGAATTGGGGCTCTGCACTCCAGAACCTGAAGCCCGTTGGCCGCCTGGCGCAGGTCGAACGAAATATGGCAACGCTGGCCGAACAGGTGGAGGGTTTTGTTCGGCCACCCTACCAACGTCCGCCAAAAGACACAGTCGTCATTACAGGCAGATCCTCTGATGACCTTCGCACACTGTACCTCGACGATCGTGACTATGACAACGTTCGGTTCGTACAGTTCAACCTTTTCACTGAAGACTACGACCGCGACTCGCTTGAAGCTCCCTGGAAAACAAAACGCGAAACACGGCACAAGTACAACTTCACCGCCGAACAGATCATTGCCTGGGCCGCGGAACGAGAAGAACGTCAGGAACCCTTCGCCTTGTGGGCTGGTCACGGCAACGACCCATTCTACATGCAACTGAGCACGATCGAAGGAATCCTGAACGCGGCACCCACGACCGCGGTGGCCTTGATCTTCCCAGAGATGGAGAGAACCGATGCGACAATGGCATATGCGGTGCGGACACACATCATCCCGATCGTCGAACTCTGTCGCAAACACGGCAAGGCAAAGGTGGTCCTCCGCAACAAGAACATCTTCTGGAACGCCAGTTGTTATCTCGACTTGTGGCGCGAAACTCTGTTGGGCGGGAAACACGGCGACATCCTCGTGCCGAGCATGGAGGAGACCAACGGCCGGACGCAGGCGATCAGCCTGTCTGGGCGGATGGGCCTGTGGCTGTGCGGCTACTTCGATCACGTTTCCGCACGAGCCGTGACTGACAACGCGAACTTCTCGCGATTCTGGGAATGGTCATCACAGCAGCGACTTGGCCATCTTTTGCGATCACTGACGCTGCGGTCTTCTCTGGGTGCAGACGTGTTCCTCGTGAATATCTACCAAGGTGATCCGCGGGAAATGACGCCCTTCTATCGGATGCTGGAGAAGGGCGTGATCGCCATACCTGAACGCAAGGATCTCTTGTCGGTAGCAGATGTCTGCCTTGGAATGAAGGCTCCATCGCCGTCTTTCTTGAAGCACGGCAAGAACGGCCACAACATCAATCACTACCAGCCGGAAGAGGCTCCTGCAGTGTTCGACCGGATGGACTGCTATTGGGGCGGAACGCCGACAGGCCCATACGACTTCAGCAACTATGCCATGGGCAGTCGCCGCCGAATGCTGAACTTCCTGCCAACCAACCCTTACGGATTGATCGCTTGTGTTCCCGCGGACACCGATTTGGGATCATCCCCGTTCTTTGATTCCATGCTGGTCACCGATGGCGAGTTCTTCTACGACCGTCAGGGAAGCCCCGTTTCCGCAGCTGACTACCGCGCCCACGCACTGGAAGCACTGAACGCATCCGCCGCCCGGCTTCCGGTACGAGTCCACGGCGAGGTCGCCTGGAGCGTTGTGCGACTCGATCCAACGCACGTTCGAGTCACCCTGATCGATCCCGGCTACGTTTCGCCTGCGGATCGCGAAGCAAGTATTGTTCTCCAGCACCTCCAAGGAACGGATTGCCGTGACGCGCTCAGCGGGGAGAAGCTGCCGCTGGAACGGAATTCAGCGTCATTGACCGTACCAGCAGGAATCTTGCGAATCGTGGATATCGCACACGAGTGAGCGCCCCGCAGCAAAGCCGTCCGCAGACGGCGGAGCGTGGCGGCTGCAACGTTGGGGGCTGCCTACCCAACCCTCCTCTCGTCAGACCCTGTAGTCGAAAGTGTCAAGCCGCTGTTCGATTCGGCGAGA
This sequence comes from uncultured Pirellulaceae bacterium, assembly GCA_964617665.1. Lineage (GTDB taxonomy): Bacteria > Planctomycetota > Planctomycetia > Pirellulales > Pirellulaceae > JADHUC01. Next base: position 18,130 of record CAZUAH010000164.1, on the reverse strand, counting down.
CTCCCCACGCGTGAAAAAGCCCCACCGGCAACGAGTGCGGATGGGGCTTGATGAAGCTATTTGTGGCAACCACGCTTCGACGATGGTACACTGTCTTATCTCTCCTTCAGCGGCGGAGGCGAACGGATGTCGATCAAGGCGGCGGCTTGTACGTGCGGTGCCGAGTTCAATGTGAAGGATGAACTTGCGGGCAAACGGGCAAAGTGCCCCAAGTACGGTGAAGCCTCCACGATTACAGACCCAAAGGCTGCCACGAAACTGATTCGCGTCACGTGTCAGTGCGGCAAAGTCGTGAATGCCAAACGCTCACTCGCAGGCAAGCAAGTTAAGTGTCCGGCTTGCGGGCAGGCGTTGGAGATTCGGAATCCGAATGTCGAAGCGGATTCGCCTGAAGCGGGCGATCAGGCGCCTGATGTCAGTAGCGATATAGCGACCACCGTTGGGCCAGCGGGCCCCGAGCCCAACAAGGAGCCAACAAGTTCAAATCGGCGACGTTACGTCTTGCTCGGCGTTGGTGGTGCCGGGGTCGTCGTTGCCCTGTTGCTTGTCGTCGTAGGGCTCGGCCTGTTTCGCGATCGTCCACCGGCATCTGAGGACGCTGGTTCATCCACAGTCAGTGAAAAGGCGGACGTGGCCGCCGAGGTAGCGAGCCCGCGTGTTGCTGCCGAGGACAGCAAGATGACGCTGGCAGTAGAAAAGGCTGTTGGATGCCAAGCGACACGTTTGATACGATCAAACACCTGGTTGCTGACTTGCGACCGCGACTGAATGATGTCGGACAACAAACGCTTTGACTATAAGCCGGAATAGGCCGGTCGGCTCGCTGGTGATCCGGCCTGAGGAGGTCTGTCGATGTCTCCAGCACGCCCGAAGTCCGGCTTTCGGTTTACCTTGGCCGACCTACTGTGCGTCGTCGCCTTTGTCGCCGTTGCCGTCGGTCTGCCGATCTCGTTGGCCCAGGTCATCAACGTTAAGGTGCATGAAAAAGTCCTTCCGTTTGGCAGTCAACGGAAGTCCGAAGACGGATCTCAGGCAGTGGACTACGTCTCTGTCATGATCGTCAAGGGACAGATCGTTCTTTCTGGATGGCCGCTTGCTATCCGGAAGCTCACGCCCGTGCCGCATCTTTTGGTGCTAGGAGCAATCGGATTCTATGCGCGGCGGCGCGCGAAATCAAAAGCAAACGGGCCGGTTTCCTTGGACAGGTCGCTTCGGGATGCCGCAGCCGTGAACCCACCCGGCTCGCCAGCCGCTGCAGTCCCCGGTCGCGACACAACAGGCGAAATCGCGAGGTGGTGCTTCGCTTGCATGGACACGGTCGCCCTGTTGGCAGTTGGTGTGGCGTTGATGATATTGAGCCTGATCTGGTTTGGACCGGTGTCGACGTTTCACGTGTGCCTAGCTTCCTGGTTGGCACTCATTATCAGGGCAGTCGTTGTCCCCATCAGGAGACGATAGGGTGCCAGAAACCCTTTCCTTGACGATTTCTGATCGTAAACGGTTCCTGGCAACTCTCCAATCCGTTGGGTAAGATAACCGTCGACGGGATGGGCGATGGCCGCCTACCGACGGCCGGACGGCAGACGAACCGTGCGGACGAAAAATCGGATGGATCACAGCGGCGGTTGGGTCCAGCGGAATGCTTGGTCTTTACGTCGCCGCGTGGTAATCCAATTCGTTAGAGGGAAGACTTTGAGAAGATCGTCTACGATGGCTGTCCGCTGGCTGGCACTCGCCTGTCTTGCATTGGCTGGCTTGCTCGTCTGGCAATGGATCGACCGTGCGGAGTCGGCGAGACTGGAATCTCTGGTAAAACGCGGTAGCATCGCGACCGAGTTTCACGTGCTTGAGGAAGAGGTTCGTGCGGGTAACGTTGTGGAAATATGTGAAACACATTCGGGATATATTGGTGTGGTTACAAAGGAAGGGTGGAAGATGCATACGCAAGTCGAGTTGGGATCCGCCTCCCTTTCCGATGTGTGGAAGGAAATGAAGGCAAAGGGTGCCGACATTGCATTTGTCCAGGAATAGCCCTCCAACAATCGCATGCACGCGGAGCCTGCGTTCGAGTCGAATGCAAATGGGACACTTTTGCCGCCAGCCCTGTGATGCCGGTCGCTAGCCGATGGTCAAGATGAAGCGTCGACACGTCGTTACCTTGCTGCTCATGGCAGTCGTCGTCGCGCTGCTGGCGATCCTGTTGGCGCCGGCGGTAATGGTGGTTTGGCCTGATTCGATCGACCATTCCGCGGAAAGAGCCGAGGCCAAGAACGCGTATCTTGCTCAAATTGCTTCTGACAGCTCGCAACAGACCATTAGGACCCTTGCCAAATCTAGCGAAGGCGGTTTCATTGTTCTCGACAACGGTGACTGGCTCGGGTTTATCTATCATTGCCGCCACTGCAGACACTATGACCTAGCAATCTATGTGGACAGTCACGGCAATATCCTAGAAAGCGATCACCACTTCTGCGGTAACTTGAAGATTGACACGACAGACTACCAGGATGCCAAGAAGGAGTTCTCGGCATTCCCGAATGATCAGCAGTTGCAGCGCATTGGCGGCGAGCCGCCTGCGGATCTTCGTGATAAACAACAGAAGTGGCTTCACTGCAAGAATCGCAGCGCTATGTCGATCATCGCAGGACTTGATGACATCGACGCCATTGCCAAAGGGCTCTGCACCTCTGACCGATTCACGAAAATCACGAAGCCCCCGACCATTCGCTCGACCAGATCGGCCAATCCGATAGGACTCAAGTGGAACGCTGACTGATGGCCGCCCGGTCGGCTCGGTGGTTCTGCCGTCCTGTACAAAAAGCCAACGACTTCACGACTTCCATGAGTTCGCTAATCGTCTACGGCAGTTTGATGAGCAAGGAGAGCATTGCAGCGTTAGGCGTATGCGTTGGCGAGGCCGCGTTCCCCGTGATTGTGCATGCGTTTCGTCGTGAGTTCACGCAGGAACCGACATGGAGACGGGCCGATGGACCGGCACGCGGAATCCTGAATGCGATTCCGTCCCTACCCGATCATTTTGCTGCCATTCTGCTGCGAGATATTCCGGTCGACACGCTGAAGGGGAGGATTGATCATCGGGAGCGGGGATACCATCGCATCTGTCTATCTTCTGCATCCCTTTCTGCTTTCGGCGATCAACCAGGTGTTCCGGACAACGACGAGCCCGTTTACATATACACGGGAAAGCCGGAAAGCCGCAATGTACGGCTCCGTCCGCATCAAGAGTATCTAAGGACATGCATAGCCGCTGCGAGAGGATGGGGGGACCTGTTTTACGAGTGCTTCTGTTCCACAACGTTCGTTCGAACGCAAACGCTCTCGGACTTCCTGAACTGATGCGATCAGGAACGAGAAAAGGCCCCGTGCCCATTGGCAAGGGGCCCTGGATTTCGATCCAACTCGCAGCTGTCAAACCTAATCTAGTGGCCGGACGTGTAGGACTGCGAGAAGTTCTGGTTGAAGTTGCCGATGAAGTCGAAAGACTCTTGGAACGCCTTTCCGGCGAACTGGAACTGCAGGCCTTGGTCCGTCAGACTGATCGCGCCGGCCAAGCCACCGAATGTCGCATCGACTTCGAGTACCTGATTGCCACTGACCTGGGTGACCTTCATCGTGCCAATGACGCCCTCCATCATGTTCACAGTACCCTTGGCGACACCGTCCGTGATGGTGAAGTCCTTGGTCTGAGTCAGTGTGTAGCCATTGCCACCGTTGTGGCCACCATTGCCGCCATTGTGTCCTCCATTGCCACCGTTGTGTCCTCCGTTACCGCCATTGTCGTTGCAGGGCGGGGTTGGAGGAGGCGGGAAACAGCCGGGCTTTCCTCTACCCCAGTAGCAATTCAGCCAATCAACGTTGCCGTGGTTTATTCCACCTTGACCACGCACTTGATGCGCCTCGGTCGTCGACACGACAGCATCGGCTGTGACTCCGATGGATGTCAGCGCCGCTGGCAACGCCGATGTTGCCGCCTGATCTTCCGCCATCAAACCGGCGGTCGCGCCCAAGAACGCCACCAGCCCCAGCAAAGCGATCCACTTCTTCCGATTGCCAAACATAGACAGAACCCTCCGCTTAGAAACTAAACAAACGCGCACACCAAAAACTCGTTGCAGGCAAGACAAGTGTGTTGTCTACACGGTCGCGCCGCTACGCGGCGACAGCAGACCATCACTTCCGGATAATCCAGCTGCGAGGTGCATTTTACCGCGTCCCAATGGGGGACACAAGCAAACTGCGGTGATTAGATGTGCCGAATGCGAGAGTTTTTCGGTTCGTTGAGCGGGGCTGGGTCCCGCTCTTGCGTTGTGCAAGATTCGTACTGACCGCGCAAGAAATGAGTAGAGCTCAGATCATTGAGATGCGAATGCCGACTGGATATCGTCGCTCGGAGCCGCATGGCCAAGCCCAAGGGCTTGCTCGGCCGGCGTTTTGGCTACAGGTGCTACGGGACCACGCTGCCGAGGTCTCGCGATTTGCGTACGAAGTGCTCAAGAAGCGGTAGAACAGGGCTCGTTATGTTCGATGCTATCGAGCTTCTGACGACGGAGCCCTTTGCCCAGGGATTCCAGGCTCACGTCGTTGCCGCCGCCTTTCTTTGCCCGGTACATAGCTTTGTCGGCGTGGTCCAAGAGATGATCGGCAAAGATTGGGCCGGGCTTCTCTGGAAACTCGGTAGCAAGTACACCTCCGACACTGATGGTAACGGCGATCTTCTCGTCTTCGCTCGGTACACGTATCGCCGCGACACGTTGACGGATGTTCTCGGCAAGAGCCCTTAGGTCGTCAACTGACGGATTGTCCAGCAGAATCACAAACTCGTCCCCTCCATAGCGGGCGACGATATCAGTACTTCGCACGCATTGCCGGATTGCTGCTGCTACGTGACGGATCACCTCGTCACCCACCAGGTGACCGTATTCGTCATTGACTTCCTTCAGACCATCGACGTCCGCAAACAGGACTGCCACGGTCTGGTCTGCCTGACCGCAGCGTTCGAGCCTTTGGTCCAGTCTCGCGTTGAAGTAGTCTCGCGTGTACAGCTCAGTCGCGGAATCGTGACAGCAGCCCTGTTCGAGTTCTCGAAGCTTGCTGCGAAGCAATTCGTTCTCTTGCCTTAATCCATTACCCTGGCCTGATGCCGCCTTTCGCTCGGCCTGTGAGCGCAGCCATAGGTCGGCCAGCTGTTCGGAAGCGCGCGCAAGCAGCACCTCGGGTTTCGGTAAACGAGAAGAATTGATGTCGAATAGATGGCACATGCCGTGCAAACGTTCTTGAGTCTCGGTGACATAGCCGAGCAGACGCTGCGGATCCAGGTCGAAAATGTCCGAGGTCAGACGATAAAGGCGTTTGAAAGAATCTGCTGCCCTTTCGCACGCCAGAAAGTCGCCTATGGCAGCCCCGAAATTGGCCGCCGCGATGAACTGGAAGTACCGGTGATCACGTCTTGCCACAAGATCGTCATGCTGCAGGACATGAGTCTCTGCCGCGCGAACCATCTCTTCGGGCAGGTTCCAGTCGCGGAGCATCTCGGCCGATAGCTCGGCGTGTGTGACCCCCAGCTTTTCAATTTCCACCTCGTGTAGTGGGCGCATTTCACGACGCGCCGCTTCCAGGATCGGCCCGTACGTCTGCGGGCTGTTCTGAAGTAACGCGAGCTGCGAGATATCCAGTAGCAGTCCCGTAGCAAATGCGGCGCTACTGGTCTCTGGCGTGTCTCGCTGGGCAAGCACCTCTAACGCCACCGCCTGCGTGATTGACTCACGCCAGTACCTTTCAAGGTGGTGGGCTATCCGCGAATCGTCCGCCAGGTTCGGAGTCAGCGAGAAGCAGAGCGCCAGGCCGGAAATGGTCTGCCGTCCAATCCAGATGACTGCGCGGTCAAGAGATTCGATCTTCACACCGACGAAGTAGTATGGCGAATTCGCCGCTCGAAGAACCTTGGCCGTGATGGCAGGATCCGTTTTGATGATATTGACGATGGCGGACACCGGCGTGTCCGGATCCGAGAGGGCATCCAGCAATCGGAATGCAACCACGGGGATCGACGGCAAAGCCAACGACGCAGAAATATCCGTTTTCATGATTGCGGGGTGTCGAATACGAAAAAGGAAGAAAACCGTTCCAACGTAGCTGTTCACCACCCCGCATTTCATTTAGCACCAGCCAAATATACGTCGCGTTTTCCAGAGATCCACGTATGCGAAAAATGCTACCTACATCAGGCGAACCGCACAGCGTCCCAGAGATCCCGAACGACGGATTGAAGGAGAGGAAACGACTGCGGGAGCATCAACATCTGTGCGGTTTGCCGCGATCAGAACGACAACCCCAAATGGAACAAGATTTTGCTTTCGAATCTAAGACGTCGCCGCAGTTGTCTCGCGTTACTCCTTCGCCGATTTCAGAAAGTTGGCAAAATCCGCTTGGGCTTTGAGCGGTTGCCCCAGTCTTCTATAGGCCAAGGCGCGATTGCGGTAGGCCAGGTGATTGGACGGGTCGGACTCGATCGCCTGCGTGAAGTCTTCGATCGCCTTGTCGTATTGGCCCGTGCGAGCGTACGTTGCACCGCGGTTGTTGTGCGCTAGGGTCCAATTCTGCTTCAGGACGAGCGCCTTGCTGAAATCGCTGATCGCTTCCTGCATGCGCTCGGCGGCCAGATGAGCGCAACCACGATTGTAGTAAAGGACGGCGTCCGGTTCGCTCTGAGTGCTCAGAAGACGATCGTAGTCCCGAATGGCAAAGTCGTAGCCGCCTCGCAGCAGGTGCGTCGCCGCTCGCTCGCGCAGACAGACGAGGTTTTCGGGATCGTCCTTCAGCAACCAATCGTAAACTGCCAGGGCGCGATTGTAGCGATGCTCTTCGATGTACTGCTTGGCCAAGTCGCCGTAACGCACACCGTCGCCGTCTATGCTGGACGGATTGGCAAGCAGCCCCGCTCCGTCTGTCTGAGCATTTCCGCCTGCGGCCTGCGTCTCGGGCGTGGATTTTCCGGGACCACGCACCGGACCGCCGCAATGTGGACAACTCGTGCCGAAACACGCTCCGCAGCCGCAGCTTGGCCCATGGTGCGTGCCACCTTCCGTCCCCGAGCGATGATCCCCGTGTTGATCGTAGTCACGTTCGATACGGTTGGCGAATTGTGTGTCGATCTTGGCCATTTGCCAGAGAACCGCTTGGCGGCTCACATCGCCTTTGGTGGCATTGACCGGCTGCCAAGGCGCGCGTCTCAAATTGTCTTTTCGGGCGTGGTTCCAGAAGCGTTGCCACTTCTCGATGGCCGCGTCCAACTCGGGAACGCTCTGCTTCGTATCCAAAGCCAGCATATGCAAGTTCTCGCCGCGGTTTCTGTAGGCGGAAGCGTACCTCGGATCCAGCTCGATTGCCTTGTCGAAATCTCGCCCAGCGGCGATCAACTGGTTCTTTCGCTGGTAGGCAATGCCACGGGCGTTGTAGATGGCTGGGTCGCGTGGATCCAGTTCAATCGCCTTGGTAAAGTCCTTTATCGCCCCGTCGCCGTCCCCATTGGCCATTCGTGCCTTTCCGCGGGCGAAATAGTGCATTGGATTCGTGGGTTCCTCTCGAATTGCCAGCGCAAACGGATCCGGCGGTCCTTTTGCTGCCTCCTTGACGATTTGTTCGCGCGCGACTTGCTCGTTGACGAACCGCTGATCCGGCTCGCTCAACGCGCCCAGCGGCACCAGGACTGTCTTGCCCGTACCCGTGAACTGCAGCTTCACTTGGCCGTGCTCGAAGCCGAGATACTTGGCGTCGACGGTCCTCGTTCCGCTTGCATCGGCCCAAGTCCTAGCTGAAATGCTGGAGGTCAGAAGTCCGACCAGGATCACACTCATGGTTAGAACTCTCATAACGACTCTCCTTCCCGCGTAGTGTGCGATGGCCCCAAGGGAATGCGCGCACCGCGAGCGCATAGACTGGCTTGAGACGGACGCGGCATGATGCCGAACCAAGCGCGTTGACTGCCCCGCCCTACAAGATGCGCGCACCAAGCGACGAGATGGCACGGTCCAATTCCACCGTGGTCACGTGCCGAATCGTTTGCTGTGGCCACGACGAATGAAAGGGACCGCGTTACGTGATCCTCTGATCCGTTGCTTAGTTGAATAAACGCTCAGCCGGGCAAATTGTACTCGCCATGTCTCGTGCGTTACGAGAGATTTCTAGTCCGGTCGTGTTGCGTCGTCCACGAGCCGAAAAAGCCGACGGAGTACGCGGTCTGCCAGTTCGGGCACCGCTCGGCCATCGGCCAAATGAGACCACTACCACCCTTTCTGTTGACCTTCGCGCATGATTTCCATCAGCTTCTCGCGGGTCAGTTGGTAGGTTCGCTGCAGACGCTCCTCCATCGATCGGCGTTGCTCATCTGCCGCTTCACGAATCCGTGCTGCTGCGTCCGACTGGCCTGCGCTATCGAGTGTGTCGGCGTGCTGCTCTGCAAGTTGAATGCCTCTCTCCTGGATCGTTACCATTCGGTAGATGGACTTCTTCTGCGTTTCGGTCAATTCTCCTGGTGGCGTTCGAGTTGGGCGAGTGGGAATGGGCGGACGCGTCGTACTCGGTCTATCCGCCGTGGCTGCTGGGGATGGCGGTGCCGTCGTCCGGCTCAGCTTGAACGAATCGAAGAAACGGCGGACTTCCTGTTCGGGCTTCGATCCGGGCGGGCCCATCCAGAAGAGTTGGTAGACCGTATTGCCTGCAAGAATAACCTGAACGTGTCCTATCAAGTGCCCTCCGTCGAATTCCACCTCCCTCGCAGGGCATCCCTCGAAAGTGAACGAACGATGGGAGGAAACCGTTGTACTATAGGTTCGCATCATGCCCTGCACGCTCTGTTCCACGATCTGATTGGGATCACCGGCGACACGTGGCAGAAAGCAGTGGCTGGCACAAAAGGCACCCCGGTTGCCTTGCTCGGCCGTCACCAACACCAGTTGGGTCCTACCGTGTGGCGTCGCCGTCGGCCGGTTCTTCACGGTGACAGATCTCGGCATGAATATCGAGTACCCGCCTGTACTGGAGGTGTAGGTTTCCCAGTCGGAGGCCGCGACACCGTGCTCCTCCGAAACCGCCTCGTCGCCAGATGCGGCGGCCGGTTGATCCGACTTAGCTTGGGCTCGGCGGGCAGCGTCTCTCGCTGCTCGAACGGCTGGCAGCAAAAGGGCTAGCAGAACCACAACGACGACCACAAGCGCCATCACTCCGCCACCGACACCCAGTGCAATGTACAGGCCGCGATTGGATCCCGATCCGCTTTTGTTCCTAGCGGGCGTCGCGTATGAAGTCGGAGTCGACAAGGTAACCGAGCCTGGTGAACTGGGTACTGGAGCGTTAAACGCTGTTTCGTCCAAAGGCCCGAGCCCCAGTGGATCGCTTTCCGCGGAGGGAGGCGCCGCTTGGGGAGGTATCTGCAGCGGGGCGCCACAGGTTGGACACTGGACTCGTCTGCCGGCCAACTCGGGCGTAGCACGGAACGACTGTCCACAAGAACAAGTAGCAACGAGCGACACGGCTTTCACCTTTTTGACGCCCATCCTATAGACCGGGATCGTTCTTCTCAAGAGAAGGAAAAGCGTGATTTTCGTGACCCCGCCTTGACGTGAAGGGTTGTTCCGGTTGTGTTTTAGGCATGTCGCTTGCGATTCGTTGTTCCAACTTGGTCAAGACCTACGACGGCAAACCGCCGGTAGAGGCGGTGCGTGGTATCGATTTGGATATCCAGCAAGGCGAGTGCTTTGGGGTGCTTGGGCCCAACGGCGCGGGCAAAACGACCACCATCGAAATCTTGGAAGGCCTGCTGCCACCGACCAGCGGCGACGTGGAAGTACTGGGCATGCGATGGGGGAAAGATGGTGACACAATCCGCGAGCAAATAGGTATTTCGCTCCAGGAAACTCAGTTCTCCGACAAGCTGACTGCGCGGGAGACGCTGGCATTGTTCCGCAGTTTCTACCGACGTGGTATATCGCCGGACACGGCAATGGCCCGCGTTTCGTTGGAAGAGAAGTCTGACTCCTGGGTGAAGAAGTTGTCCGGTGGCCAGAAGCAGCGTCTGGCGGTTGCTGCGGCGCTTGTCGGTGATCCGTCGTTGCTGTTTTTGGACGAGCCGACCACTGGGCTCGATCCGCAGTCACGACGGCAATTGTGGGAGATCATTGGTCAGTGCCGTCGCCAGGGACGCACTACCCTGTTAACCACACACTATATGGAGGAGGCGGAACGTCTTTGCGATCGTGTTGCCATCGTAGACTTGGGACGCGTGATCGCCAGAGGCGCGCCCAAGGACCTGATTGCCCAACTGGGCGGAGATCATGTGGTGGAATTCACCGTGGAGGGTTCTGGTATCTCCAGCGATTCCATAGACGCGTGGAGCGATCTTCCTACGGTCACGGGTTGCCGCCGCGAAGGCGAGAGTATTCACCTTTCTGTTTCACAGCCTCATCTTGTTGTGCCGGCCCTGTTAGAACGGATCCAAGAACGCAGCCTGAATTTGGCCAGTCTTACCACGCGACACGCCAGTCTGGATGATGTTTTCGTCATGCTGACGGGCCGACAGTTCGAGGAGGATGACGAAGCGACGTAATGACTGACCATTCAGATTCTGCCGACGAACGTCGCTATAACGCGTTCCTGAACTTGGTCGGGGCTCGAGTGCGCGAATTCTGCCGCGAACCGGCGGCCATCTTCTGGGTCTACGTCTTTCCGCTGATCATGGTCGTGGCACTGGGCGTAGCGTTTCGCAACCGTCCGGTAGAGCGATTTACGGTCGTGGTTCAGACCGGAGTTCGAGCTGATTCCATCTGCTCGACGCTAGACAGTGACGAAAGATTCCAGGCAACTGTCTTGGAAGAGGCGGAATGTCGAACGCGGCTGCGCACGGGCCGAACCGATCTGGTTATCGTGGCCGATGGGGCGGCTACGGATGGATACGAGTACTACTTCGATCCGACCAAGGCAGGAAGCGTTTTGGCTCGCAACGCAGCGGACGATATCTTGCAGCGTGCTGCAGGGCGGGAGGATGTCGTCGCCGCGATCGACCACGAAGTCGACGAGCCGGGCGGCCGGTACATCGATTTCCTGGTGCCTGGTTTGCTTGGCATGGGGTTGCTGGGTGGTGGGCTCTGGGGTGTAGGATTCGCCATCGTTGACATGCGAATACGAAAGCTGTTGAAGCGTTATATGGCCACCCCGATGAAGCGAAGCCACTTTCTGGCTGCCGTGATGGTCAGCCGGTTGCTGTTCACGGTGCCCGAGGTACTGCTGGTATTGGTGTTCGCTCGCGTGTTTTTCGGGGTCGTGAATCACGGGAGCTACCTGACGATCGGCGTCCTCATTCTCTTGGGAGCTCTTCAATTCGCAGGCATTGGGCTTCTGGTTGCCAGTCGCGCTCAAACGATCGAGACCGTCTCCGGGATCATGAACGCCGTTATGCTGCCCATGTGGATTGGCTCTGGGATTTTCTTTTCGATTGAACGTTTTCCAGAAGTGGTTCAACCCGTCCTCAAGATCCTGCCGCTGACACCGCTGATCAGCGCAATGCGCAGCGTGATGCTTGAAGGAGCGGGCTTTCTGTCGCTCGGCCCCGAACTTGCGTTGATCGTAGCCTGGGGGGCCGTGCCGTTCGCTTTGGCCCTTCGCTGTTTTCGTTGGAACTGACCGTGGCCTGAGCCGCCAGCTACCGATCTGGCCGACATTCGGCCGGCTCCACTCACCGCCCATCTCCCGACACAGTTGCCTTTTCCGTTCGCCTGACTTGCAAACCACGCGAGCGGAGCCGATAAAGGCAATTTGGATAAGAGTTTTTCTTGGCGGGAGATGCGATCTGCATGAGCGTTTGAAGAGGACGGCGCATACCTCCGCTTCGAGCATGTAGCACGTGTGAGTCTTTTTGAGAAAAGGAGAGACAGCATGACGATGGTGACAAGATCGTGGCTAGGCTTGCTGGTGATTGTGATGCTGGCGGTATCGCTGGGCTTGTTGATCCGCAATGCGGAGTCGCAGGAGGGGGAGGAAGAGGCCAAGCCGATCGTCGTGACGGAAGAAGCCGCGGATGAAGATCCGTTTGGGACGCGGAAGCCGCGCGAACGAGAAGAGCGTGAACGTTCCGAAGCGGAGAAGCGAGAGCGCGGCGAAAGGCCGACCGAGCGAGACATCCTGCAGCATCAGCTTGAGGTTTTCAAGATCGCTCTGCACGGGCTAATGGAGGCGGAGAAGAAGGACGCCGCCGATGTGCTTAAGCGAGCGATTCGAGCGAGGGAGGTAACACTGGAAGGGCGACGGGACGAGGAGGCGCACGTGATCCGCGAACGTGCGCCGAGCCGAGGCCAATTAGCCGAGATCCTGGCGCTATCCTCAAAGGTCTGGCGCGAGTTCAACAATGAAGACAAGGCCGCCGCTGTAGGTCGCGCTGCTGAAGAGTTCGCCCGCCGCCCCGGAGAACGGGAAGGCCACCGCGAACGGGAACAGCACGAGGCGCGGGAACGGGCCGAGCGGCCAAACGAGCGCGAAGTAGCGAAACGGCAACTCGAAGTAATGAGAACGGCCTTGCCGGCACTACGGGAAGGTGAACGAGGCGACGCGGTGGAGTTATTGGAACGTGCGATCCGCGGCTATGAGGTTATGCTCGAAGGCCGCCGTGACGACGAAGCTCATATGATTCGTGAACGTATGCCGAGCCGAGGCCAGTTGGCCGAAATCCTAATGTTGGCCTCGAAACTCTGGCGTGAATTCGATAACAAGGACAAGGCAGAAGTCGCGGAGGAGCTTGCGAGAGTATTCGCTGCGGAAGGCAAACGCGAGCGAGAACGGCCGGGCAAGGAACGACGTGAAGTTGCTGAACGAGAACGACCTCGAACAGATGGACGTTCACCCGAACTCGTGAGGAGGCACCAGGAACTAGAGGAGCAGGCACAGGACATCAAGCGCGCGCTTGAGGGATTGCGTGACGATCAGGACGATGAGGCTCGAGAACTGCAAGCCAAATTGCGTGAAGTCAACGCGAAACTCCAGGAAATGCAGCGAACACGTCGCGGACCGGAGGGCGTACGCGATGATCTCCGCGGACGTCTGCACGAACTGGAGAAAGCGTTGGTCCGAGCACGAGAAGCGGGAGGCTCGGAAGAGGAAATCGTGCGCATTCAGAAACAGATGGCGGAAGTCCGCCAGCACATGGAGGGCCGAACGGTCCGACGACCGGCTGCCACCTCCGTTATGCGGGTTCCGGCGGAGGTGGAGCGTCTTAGAGGCACCGTTCGCGAATTGAACGGACAAATGACCGAGATGCGCCGCGAGATGGCACAAATGCGGGAGCTCCTCGAAAAACTCATCGAGCAGAAGCGTGAGGATCGGTAAAGCGAGCGCGATGTCTATCTAGTCCGCGCGTTAAATCTCTAGAACGGCGTTCGTAGTACCGCCTTCAGGCGGCTTCGTGCGGGGGTCGGCGGCGCCTATCTGTTAGGCACGTCGGCGCCCGTCACAGGATGCATGGCGTCGCGCGGCTGCGCGTCGAAGTCCACTTGTATGATTGGTGTGATGTCGACGCCCATGCTTCTAGCGATGGTGCCACTGTCGAGCAGGTGGAGATCTCCGGAAGACGTGTCAACGAATGCAGATTCGCCAGCTCGGGAATTGGCATCTTGCCCCGTCGTTGATTTCCAGTCCATGAATGGTATGTGCAGCCAGTGCTTTGGCTCGTTCCATCGAAAACTCGCGTTGGTATCGTACAGGTTTCCGTCGGCAACGAAGTCGTTGGGTGCGTAGTTGACGGCAACATTCAAACCGGGGCCGGCATTTGCAATGATGTTGTTCTTGATGACAAAGCTCCGTTGGAGGAACGCTTCCTGACGCGGTTTTGCGATTGCGATACCCGCTCGCGACCTGTCGAAAGGGCCGCACATGGTATTGCCCGCGATGGTGATGGTCCCAGGCTGCGGGCCGGTACCGTTGCACGCTCCGCACAGTATCGCAGCGCCCCAGCCGACGCTTGTTGAAAAGAAGTTGTTCGTGATGGTTGCGTTTTCCACCGTTTGGTGCACTGGAGCGTCCGGATAGCCCTGGATCTTGATCCCGAATCGGGGCCAAGTCCATCCGTCATAGGTGCTTCGAAACACGTTTCGGTCAATCACGATGTTGTTCAGCGTGCGCTCGAACGGATAGCCTTTGGCGAAAGGCTGCAGGGTGACTCCCAAGTCGATCAGTACATTGCCTCGGATCGTCCAATCCTGAGTACCTTGGCACACGCCGATACCACTCACATGGCCCACCGGCTTCCAGGCATGGGCATTGCAGTCCACGACGTTGTCCAGAATCTCCACGTCGCGGTGATGTCCCCAGAGTTTCCATCCGGTGACAAAGGACCCTCGCGCCTTTCCGTGCATCTTCAGAGTGTTGTTCTGAAATCGAAAATGCCCGGCCTCGTCAGGTGGTGCACCTCGGCAGAAATACGACGAATACTCGTCCACCAGGTTGTTCATCACAGCCACATAGGTCATGGGGCCGCCCCAGAAGTTGAAAACGATCTTGGCCGACGAGTCCTTCTGGCCTTTGTTGATCGACCGGAACTCAACATCGTGAACGTAAATATGGCTCTGAGCCCCAGTGCCCCAGCGAAACAGTTTCAATGCGCCGCAATTGTCGTCCTTGTAGCCGTAGTCCTTCACGGTCAGGTGAGCGATTTCAATGAAGCTCAGTTTGTTCTGATTAGCGATGGCCCACGCCAGCGTTTGTTGGCCGTCCAGCACGGCCGTGTCGTCTTGGTCGTACGGCGGATACTGCCCGTCGCCATCCTTATCCCAACCGATGATCATGGTCGGGTTTCGGGGAAACTGAAACTCGTCGCGTTCGTAGTGGCCATCGCCCCCTCCGTGATGCATTACCAGCGACTCGTGGAATTTCCCCGCGATGCAGATGATGTCCTCAGCGCCGTCTTTCGGTCCGTCGGCGGAATCCAGTGCCTTCTGGATCGTCCGGTAGGGCTTGCCCGGCGAACCATCGCCCGCCTGATCGTCGCCGTCTTCTGAATCCACATACAGGATGTCCTCTTCGACACCGTCGCCGTCGGGATCGCGAGTCTTTCCATCACCAACCGTCCGATCCGCCGGTTCGCCCGGGATTCCGTTGCGGTTCATGTCGAAGCCGCAAGGCCGTGCGACGTACCCCTTTGCCGCGTCCTTGATGAATTTGGCGGCGAACTTCTTTTCGTTCGATGCCGATTGGTCGTTACATCTGGTCGCTTTGAATCGAATTTCGTACCTGCGGCCAGGATCGTACTCGCGCGGGTTGGGGATCAGAATGAAGTCGTCCGTGATGACAGGATCGAGACCTCCATCGTCGACGATCTCGATGTCCTTCAACCGAAACGGAAGGAACTCGACAATCGGTCGCCAACCTCGTTGCGAACCGTTGGCATTGATTGGCTTGAACGAGTCTTCGCCGCGATTGCCGCAAATCTTGAACGTGTAAATACCGTCGTCGACGTTCAGTTCCTGTTCAAAAGCGCGAGGACCATCTGCCATTCGTACCGCCCATGCGGGATCGCCGTAGAACGCCAGCACATCTCGATCGAACTGGAGGCCGCGCTGGCTGCCGACGCCGTTTTCCAGGCGGTGAATCAATGCATGGTGATTGGCAAGAAACGCTTCGATGAACGTGTAACGCCCCGGCTGTTCGACGAAGTAATCCAAACAGCCCCAACCGGCGTAGCCAAACCACGTGGGCACTGTGTAACCGATCATCTGATAGACGCCGGCGCTGTTCATCCAGGCCAGTGCCATGGCGTCAGGGCCGTCGACGTGGCCCATTAGACAATTGCCTATCGGCAGATAGACCTTGGGATTCGTCGAGTTGATAGGGTGCGTCTTTCCATGCGTGTCGTGCCCGACCAACTTACCCGCCTTGGACCTGAAAGAGCCGTTGCGATAGGCGAAGCCGATCTGCCAATCACGTTCGGTGGCGTGACCAGAAGTCACGAACAGGTCGGCGTGGTACTCATTTAACGTGTCCACTAGCGCCTTGGTTGTGTCGTTCGGCCCTTTCTCCTCGACGGGTTTGCCGCCTGAGCGTTTGCGCACCATGCGGTTCTTCTTCAACTCGCAATACCATACGCCCTCTTCGACCATGTCCATGGCGATTTCCGTGCCGGACGCCACTTTGCGGACCGTCAACGGCTGATCGTGTTTGGCAACGCGCAAGGCGCACTTCGCGTCGAACCCGGTCAAGATCCCCCACAACGTATCCGTGTACGGATCGTCATCCAGTTTGCGAGTCAGGCGATGAACATTGGCGACGAACTGACGTGTTGCTTCGCTTGGGCGGGAGACAAAGCACGTGTATCGTGGGTGCTGCTTGGACAAAGACGGCAGTGACTCCTCGACGCCATTCTGATAAACGATAGTCGTGGCCTTGTGTTTGGCAACCAAGGCGTCTACCACCTGTTTCCATTCAGTATCGGCTCGTGTAGCGCCAGACACAACGACAGCGTAACTGCCCGTCGATGAAGGAGCCGTGCGAACGGCCGCGTCAGAACCTTTACGGTCGGCTGCATCTAAGGTGGATGCCGCAATTGCCCCGGCCAGTACCGCCACAACGGTCGAAATGAAAGCGTCTCTCATGTTCTGATTCTTCCACGAGTTGAGTTGTCTCACTTATCGCCAATGCACAGCACGCAACCGTCGACCAGCGTCAGGATCACGCGACCGTCGCGGTCCACCGCCATGCCCCACGGCACGGGTGCTGCTGGGAGTGCGTGACTCCAGATCTGTTTGCCGCTGTTGAGTTCCAAGGCTAATACCTTCGACGTATCTGCAATCACGACGGTCGCATCTGATACTGCAATGGCCAAGCTGCCCGGACAGGCATGTTGCCACAGCGGTTTCTCGGGTACTCGAAACTCTCCCCATGCCTGTGTAATGTGGCGTGGGCGTTTTTCGTCTGTCACGCATTGGCTCAACGCGTCTTTGTCCAGCGATGGATAGCAGACGAGTTTGTTGTTGTCCAGCCAGACGATGTCGCGCTCCCCCGTGGACGTATGCAGGACCTTTTTGGTGACCGTGTGATCATACACCGGGAGATCCGGATGCTGGTAGAGCGGTCGACCACAGGCGATGACGCGACCGCCAATGAGGAAGAGCTCCCAGCCGCGTGGACTGGTCGATTCGCACTCGGCAAGCGGCGCCGCGTCATTCAGACATGTGCCGTCTCGCGTATCGTACACGGCAGGCGAAACGGCATTGCCGCCGGCAAGATAGAGCTTGTCCTGGTGAAGTAGCAGGTGCCCTTGCACGCTCACGCCCGTACGAGCCTCCGCATCCAGATGCCCAGATGTATCGTTACACCAGCGGACTTTGCCGGTGGCGGGATCCAACGCGTACACGTAGGTTCCGTCATAGTTCACCAAACCGGCTGCGACATAGGCAGTTCCGTCTTCGACTAGGACGCCGCTGGCTGCGGGCCAAGTGGACAGCAGCTTGCCGTAGACGGGAATCTTGCGATCGGCCGGTGCGGCGCGGAATCGCCACAGGAGTCTCCCGCTGGCAGCCTCGAAGGCGTACACCCAGCCATCGCCCGAGCCCACGAGCGCCCGGCCGTCTGCGATAGTCGGTGGGATGCGGATTTCGCCGCCCGTGTACGCCTTCCATTTCTCGTTCCCCGTTTTGCCGTCCGATGCCTGAACAACGCCATCGGAACCCGCCAACAGCACAAGACCTCCCACAACGACAGGGGCCGTTGGCCGTACGCCGGAAGACGGCTGCGTTTGCCAGAGCAGCTCGCCCGTCTCAGAGATGACTGCCTTGGTCGTGACTGTGCGCTGGTTATTTCCGCGAAAGGTGGGCCAGTCCGCAGGCGTTTCCGTCAGTTCCTCGACCCAGGCGTCGTCACCGGCTCCCTTCTCAAGTCGATTCGATCCCGTGCTGTCTGGCGCAAAGTCAAAATCGCCAGCCGACGTAAGGCTGGTCACGCCGTTCAGCGAAAGTTGGCAGTCGCACGTGTACGGCCACCAATACAAAAGGCCGTTGGCGATGGTCACTCCGTCGTGGCAAGATGGACGCATGGGCGAGACCCATCGCGGACGTGCGCTGGCTACGTCGAAGCGAAT
>CAZUAH010000163.1:0-25600 GCA_964617665.1 uncultured Pirellulaceae bacterium | reverse complement strand
CAAAACCCGAACGATCGGAATATTTACGCTATAGCAACTTTGGTGCACCCGAGAGCTGCTCTCGGCGCGTTAGTCGGTGTGACAGGCGTCGAAGAGGCCCGGAATACGGTAGCAGGAATACAAGTGAGCCGTCCATAATTGGTGTCCGAGAGCGGCACATCGCGAATTTGCCCACTGTCAGACAAGGCCGGATAGCTTGATTTCTGAGGCGGCGAAGGACATCGACGCTGCTACTGACCGCCAAGTAGACTGCATCCGTCATTTTCGGCCGTCGCGGGTTGTGGAACTCGTACGTGAGGCAAGAGAGTCTCGACTCACATGATGCGACTGTTGGTTAGCGTTTCAGAACCATGACAGCCTGACGGCCGCGACGCCCGAGATCGGCTCCTCGGATCGAAAGCCGTCAACCTCTAGGTTCAGTACTACTGGTCCTGCTGAGACACGCTTGTCGACGTCAGCGTGATGCAGCTTGCAGTCCTCAATCGAAGCACGGATTTCAAAAGACGCCCCACTCTCTGGCACAATGCGCAGCACAGCCAAATGCGGTCGATCTTTGCATTCAGTCAACGTCTGCACACGATACTCCACGATCCGAAGTGAAACGGGCAGTACTCCTTCGCGCGCGATCTGAACGAGTCCATCGGCATCCGCCGTCGTGTCGAAGCTTGCCTCGAACCAGTGACGGATCTCAACTCTGGCTGATGGGCGACCAGCATGGACTAATACGAGCGGCGAACTAACCAGGATTTCGCCATGAGGTGTCTGCAAATGGCACTTGGCCATCATTCGCTCGCACAGTCGCCGGTCGGACCAAAAGTCAATGAAGCCTTCCAGACCGACCGGCATCACACGCGCCTTCCCCGGTATCGCTCGGCCGTATTCGTGGCTCTTTGGGCACGCGCCATGATTGGTTGGCTCAGAGATCTCTAACCGTTTTAGCCTTGCCCCTGCCCAAGTTGCGGCGCGATATGGCAGTCGGACGCGATAGTGTCGAGCGACACAGGAAGGCGCAGCACATTCTGGTGTCATCTCTGGGCTCCATTACGCCGAAGGAGGCTTTCGGTGCTTGAGTTGAACTGGGGGGAAAACGACGCCAAAACGAGTTCAGCCGCAGCATTCGGTCGACACCGAATGAACCTCACCGGACGGGCATGATTCGCGAGGCCGGTCAATCTCTTCTGCGTGTTCCCAACACTTTTCTAGTCCCCATTTCCCGACACACAACTTGAGAACGATGGTGTTGGGGTGCCGATAGCAGATCTTCACGTTAGCCCACCCAATTTCCCACAGGGTGTAGCATGGCTCAGCGACGTTGATGCAACCTTCAATCGTTTCATCGAAACTAACCTTCTTGCCCAGCACTTTTATCTCAGCCCATATGCGAACTTCTGCGCAGATCGAGGTGCCCTGCCACCATACGCGTCGCACCTGAATGCCACCATCGATCCCGCGTGTTGCAAGACTATCCAGAAGTGATGATGCCGGCGCAGATTCCGGTACGAGCGCTAGGAGGTCCGCATCGGAGAGAATATCCCATGTCCTGTATTTGCCTTTTTCAAAGCCACACTCGTTTTCCTCCAGATCTTTACCGGCCCCGTTTACCGCAATCACAACAGGGAATGGCAGCTTGACACATTCACCTTCAATCCTCGCTCCAGAGATGGCAGCAAAGTCGTTGCCGAAGTCAGGCACGTTGCCACCTCTGCGAGCATCATCAAGCCAATTCGCTTCCGGCAAGGGGTTTCCGTAGAGGCGTACGCCAAATGAGTCAGACAGGATACTGTAGAGACTTGTGTCTGAAGGTCCTGATTGGTTAGGGTTCTGTGTAGCCATCTCTTCCCTCCGCTACTAGTGGTGTCGAGGCGTCAAAATCACGAAAATGGTGTCTGTCATCAGTCAATCCCCTAGCCGCTGTCATTCATGGCTGCGGCGGTCTATGGTGGGTTTGACGACGATGGAACAGGCCGAACCCTCATTCATTGTGAGAGAGACACACATGATGATAAGGAAGAGTCTAGCGACAACTACGGAACGACTTGGGAATGCAATAGGCATCATTTGGAAGGCAAGGGGGAGGTTTGGGAAGTCAACGGGAATCCTCATGTGATCTAGGTCTAGGTGGCCTTCGGCACTCAAACTGACCTGGGCCGTCGCGAGGAAAGCGTCGGAGTCAGGACTTGCGTTGTGTCGCCTTGCCGCAATCGATGACCGAAGGTCGCGAGAACTCGGTTGCGTCCATCCAGTCTTGGCTCACGAGGGTCCAGAAGTCCCTGGCAAGCTGTTTTCGGACATAAGCGTAGGGGAGCCAGCCGTAACCAGCATCGCCCCAGGTGGTTCCCCAGGAACTGCGAATCAACAGGGCCTTGGGTTTCGGTTCTTCCGATAATGGACGGTTGTCGTCGTACCCAACGGCAACTGCGGCTTGGCCGCCTCGATAGCTGTCCAGTCTACGCCGATACGGGATGTCGGGGTCGTCGGTCAGAGATGTTGGGACCGGAAAACAGAAGACGACTGGAAAATGGGCGGCCAGGAACGACTTCACGACTTTCAGCGTTTTCTTGCCGCTGCGATTTGGTTCGTCCAGTCGGAAATAGCGGATTCCCGAAAAGGGCCTCGCCTGCCGGTAGGCAAAGCCACTCGGTTCGTCGTCGAAGTTGTCAATGTCGTATGGCCAATGCTCTTCGGGCGGGACACCGCACTGAACAAGCTCCTTGAGCGTGGTACGCAAGTCGGTGCCAGTGTCGCCCGTCACACGAAGCAACTTTTGCATGCGACTGCGAGTCACCTTGTACAAAAACCGCGCCGAGCCTTCGAATGTCCGGCCACGACCGCGACGTTCGAAATACTCGACCAAGCTGAGTACGGCAAAGGCACAAGAACTGTTCAGCGGCCCCTGATCTTCGGGCGGGGTGAAGTATTCGCCCTCGGCATCGCGACGGAGGTCGACCGCGCTTGGCAATGTTTTGCCGTTCGCCGGTTCTAGGCGACGCAGCAGCTTTTTGACTCTACGGCGCCGGTGCGTGTAGTCGCGCGGGTCGGGTAGATCAGGATGCCATCCCATGCCTTTGGGAATGAACTTGGACATGGCGAGGAGTAAGGACGAAATATCTAGAGGGCATTTCAAAACCTGAGCCGAACGCGCTAGCGTCGGGCGGCGTGGCGATTTGGCTCACGCAGGAAAGGCCCGAGGCTAGCGCCTACGGCTCACGAAATGTGGATGTCGTGGTTTCGAAATACCCTCTAATGACGAAACATAATGACGCAGACGGGTTCATTAGAAACATCGGCGCGATGGGGGCTACGGAAGGCAAGGGGAATGGAAGGAGGTTGGCCCGCGAAAAGGGTAAGTCAATTCCGCAATCCCTCTCCCTAGCCCTCTCCCAGCGGGAGAGGGGACTGAAGTGAAGACATGAAGACACGTTGTCAGCCGTCTTGGCCGTTGGAACCGTCTTGTTCGACGATTTCCCAGACGACGCCTTCACCCTTGCCGTCGCTGCGGAAGCGGATGAGTGAGTTCTGTTGTTTGCGATTCAGACATTTGATCGTGTCACTCAAACGACGTTTGGAATCCTGTTCGGGCTGCGGTGGCAACGGGTCGTCGATCCGTACCGGCCAACCCTCTTCTTCGAACACCGCCAAGACGATCTCTTGATTCTTGGCGTACCATTTGAAACTCTTTACGACTCGCCCGTCGAGAGAGAGTACACGTTGCTCCGCATCCCATCTGGGTACCGAAGGCTTGGCAGTGACGTCTGGTCTATCTGGGACCCGAATCACGAACGTACGCGGCGGCTGGTCCGAGCCAAGATCACAAGCTTGGCGGGCCACATCAACTCCGTCGGGCGTCAGAACGAAGCACGTGCGTTTTGTGAACGTCAAGTCGCCGGTCGATTGGAACTCGCGACCATCGTTGCCCCGTACCGTCACCTCCCGGGCGTGTTCGACAAACTGCATGCGCACAAGCCAGCGAAGATCGTTGCGCGAAAGACCGAGCTTGCGAAGGTGCTGGATCTCAACGGCGAATTCCCAACGGTCGCCACTGGTTTGTTCGGCGTATTCGAATGCCTCCAACAACAACGCCAGCGCAGGCCCGAACTTCGGGGCCATGTTGCCATCCGCCGGGCTGTGGACGCGTTTTGGATGCACGTCGGAGGAACTGTCCTGCAGGCGATGCCGAGCCATACGGCACTCCTCTGGCGAGACGTGAATACGGAAGACGCGCGTCGTGCATAACCTTCGAGAACTCCGTCTATATCACTAATCGCAAACCAGGAAGAAATGCGGGCGTGGAAAAGCCAAGAAACGGTCCATCTTGGGAAACTTTTCATCGCTCATTCGGTGAGACCGCAAATTGAGGGTCACGACCGAAAACGTAACTCGTTTTCCTGAAGCGAGTTAAGTAGCGGATCGTACGCGAACTCTCCACGCCGGTTGAATCCCCATTTTTCTGCGGCATTCCGTGGTAATTCAGCCGACAGACGCGTTTCACGCGCCCCCTTTTCCGATGCCGACCGTGGCCGTCAATTCGAACGAACCGCGGCCTTCGCTACACTCGAAGCGTGCAACGGCAGTCGAACGCACGCCGCAAAGAGAATGGGAATCAGCCGCCGCTCGCTGATCTACAAGCGGCGGGCCATCGAAATCGCGACGGACATGTAGTGGTACGGCTACCGGTATTTGTCAGGTAGGCTGAGGCCAGGTGGCGGGGTTGGAGGGCGCAAGCCCGAAACCCCGGGGCTTCCCTCGCTGAAGCTCAGTCCAGCCCCGGCCACCCAATCTGACAGTGATCGATGGACGATCCAGTAGGCTCTGTGCCCCATGTCATGATGATTGGGCCTTGCCGAAGCGGAACTGGATCTCTACTCGTGCGTGCCGGACTGGCTCACGGTCAGGATTCTCTGATCGGGCATGGCAGCGATTTTTCGGGCGAGAGCTTCCAGCACGTGGTCCGGATCACGCCGCTTGTCGTGATCGGCGGCCTTCGCGTGGTCGCTTTTTGGACGCGGTTTGAACGAACTGAGCAGTTCCAAGAGTTCTGCCGTGGGCCGAATCTCCGCCTGTCGGCTGGTTTCAGTGTTCTTGACGCGAACAACGATCCCATCCGCTTCTTCCCAGGATAGGTTCCTTTTCCCCAACGTGGCGCCCGTTGCTACTTGCAGTCCGTCGAGAAAACAAGACTTGGGCGGCTTGACACAAGGGCCTTCGCAAGTCACCTGAACGTCAAAATAGCCCCTGGCACCCACGTGACGGACACCGGCCATTCCCATTCGTATCCCAGCGGTCGCCCACGGCCCGAGGTGTCCATGGAACTGGGCGGCGTATGCAAGCCACTTGGGATCGGAATCCAGACGCTCGTAATCGGGCTGCGGCAGTTGGGGCTTGAGCCCCTCGTCAGCGCTCGCGACTCCACAAACACACAGTAGGATCATACTTCGCAGCATCACTCGACCTTTCCGTTCGCAGGGAATTCTGTGGGACTCTCACCGCCCCCGATCACAATAAGTCCAGCCTCGGCTCACCTCAGAAAGACTGCGGCACTTCGCCACCACTCCGCGAGCCAAGACCACGCCAGACCGACAGCCCGATGGAATCGCCAACGAATCGCACGGAACCGTCGCACATCAGGACGTTCACACCGCCCGGATGCCGGCTTCGAGCGGCCTTCCAAACGCCCAAGAACGAACAACAGTCGGCGACCGGTGCGTTGGGCGTTCGCCAGTGATTGTAGCCGGACGCCCAAGCCAACCCATCCGCCCAAACCGCGCCGCGAACATTGGATGTCGGACGAGAAGGATCGCCGCATGCGGTTTCACTCAACGGCGTGCCCATCAATCGAACCATGATCTCAGCTAGACGCCCCTCGGCCAATTCCGCTCCTAGGGTACTGCCCGGCGCGCCTGACCCAACCAAAGTTTCGGCAAAGGCAACCGTATTTGATAGCCCATCCAGCACGTCGGCAGGGGCGGTTTTCGAGTCGACGTAGAAAATTCCATCGGCTTTCACGTAGGAACCGTCGTTCACGCCACTCCCATATGACGCGCAGTAGTTGCTCGGCCCGGCCCAGTCGTAGGCGCGTTCTCCGTGATCGCTTGGACAACGAAACGTGCTAACGTTGCACGAAACCGGATCGACGTTATCCGGATGCACATAGCTGGGTGGAAAAGAAGGGGGACAATAGAGTGGCACATCGAGGTTCAGTTGGTTGTGGATCGTAGACTGCTCCAGATAGGGCGTGAGTTTTGCCAGCGCGGACCAACGGTACATCCTTGGCGCCACGGACGGAAAAGCGTCGGTAACTCTGTCTTCGATTGCTGGAGGAAGACACTCATGCGTCGACTCATGGTTGTGCAAGGCCAAACCGATCTGCTTGAGATTGTTCTCACAACTCATCCGTCGTGCCGCGCCCCTGGCTGCCTGAATCGCCGGCAATAGCAGGGCGACCAGAATACCGATGATGGCGATCACCACCAGCAGTTCGATGAGAGTAAATGCAGCCTTTCTTCTCAACATCTCTCAGTCCCTATCCTGTGATCATATGGATTATTTATTAATCATACTTCACACGAAAGCATAGTAAACAGGTTCGTTGTCCACAAGAGGCTATTTGGTTATGTTAGGGACGTTTCTCCGGGGCATCGGAAGGACGCAGCCTGCGCCTGCTTCCGACCTCCATCTCGCGATCAGCGCTGACCTTAAGAGCCGCCCATGTCTGAAATCGCTCGCTTTACCGTTTCCGTCGAGGAGGACCTGCTTGAGAAATTCGATGAATACTGCCGTCAGGAGCAGCTTGCGACTCGTAGCGAAGCAGTCCGTCAACTGATTCGCGAACGACTCACAGGTCGCGCCTGGGAGACAGGGAGTCATGAGGTCGCCGGTACGTTGACCTTAGTTTACGATCACCACCATACGCATCTGGGAAAACGTCTCACGAAGCTGCAGCATGACAACACCGATCTGATCGTCTCGACAACGCACGTCCACCTGACCCACGACCTCTGCCTGGAAGTGATCATCCTCCGCGGTCCGGCCAATCGGCTTGAGCAAATCGCCGCGCAGTTGAAAGGCCTGAAAGGCATTCATAAAGGCGAACTGGTGATGGCCAGCGCTCAGCACGAATGAAGCCCCACTACTGTCTCGCGCTGCGGACGGTGCACCCGACCATCGGCGATGACGCCATTGCAGACTATCTACTGAGAGAAGAATCGCCGTATGTCTCGAACCAGCCGCCCGATGGACATCCTGAAGTTGCTCGACAATTCCAATTGCCGAGAATGCGGCAAACCGACGTGCATGGCCTTTGCTGTGGCGGTGTGTAACGGCCAGAAACAGCTTGACGAGTGCCCGAAGTTGGGCGGCGAGATCGTCGCGCAGTTTTCCGGACCAATTGATCGGCCGACACCTCAGATCGAGGACCCATTCGCTTCGATCGAACCGCTGCAAAGGAGGATCGCCTCGATTGATCTTCCCGCAGCAGCGCACAGATTGGGAGCGACCTTCTCGGATGGAAAACTCACGCTGAAGTCTCTCGGCAAGGACTTCAGTATTGATGTAGACGGGAACATAGCGACCGCGATCCACGTCCACGGGTGGTTAGCGATACCGGTGTTGGACTACGTAGTTGACGGCGCAGGGACGTCACCCTCCGGAAACTGGGTTTCATACAGAGATCTAGAAGGCGGGGCAGCGCGATATCCACTTTTTGCGCAGATGTGCGAGATGCCTTGCAGAAGACTTGCTGATGACGATGCGGATCTCTTCCAGGACATCATCGGCCTATTCGGAAGGCCTGTCGAGAACCGCCACTCGTCTCACCTCTCGTTTGTCCTATACCCTCTTCCAAAAGTCCCAATCTTGATCCGGTACTGGGAGCCGGAAGACGGACTCGAATCGAATCTCAACCTCTTCTTCGATTCGACCGCGACAGAGAATCTGAACATCGAATCCGTCTATCTTCTCGGCACAGGGTTCGTAGTAATGCTCGAGAAGATCGCCTTGCGGCATGGCCTGGCACAACCCGTTCAGTGAAAGCCGACACGAGGAAGAACGACTGGCCACTCTCTATTCCGCGGTCGTCCGCTTCTCGGCCTCTATTCTGTCGATTGCCTTGGTCGCCTCGTCACGCACCGCCGGATCCGAGTCCTCCGTCAGGTCTTTCAAGAGGCGTAGTCTCCTGCCGTCGCCCATCGCTTGCATGTATGAGATATGGTAGCTTCCCCAAATCCGCACGGCGGGACTTCTGTTAGTGAGCGAAGTCGACAGAACGTCAAGCACACGGCTCAGCTCTTTCCGAAGCAAAACGCTATCCTTCACTACACGTTCAAGTTGGGTTTTGTGTACGGCGACTTCACGCTTTAGATCGAGAATCTCCCTTTTGAGTACGGATTGTCCTGCGTCTTTCGCGGCCAGCCTCCGTTCGTACAACTCGACTTTCGCCTGCAGCTTGGCCTCGTCCGTCGGCTGCTTTTCGACGTGGTTGTCCTGCTCCTTCTTCAGCTCATGCATTTCCCGCTCCAGCTTCTTCAACGCCACCTCCATTTCGCTGTTCTCAAGCTGAGTCTTATCACGTTTTTGCTTCAATTCTGCGATCTGTAAACGAGCTTTTTCGAGGGCGGCTTTTGTATCCGCCAGTTGATCGCCGCATACCGGCTTCGGCGCAGCAATACAGGATACGATGGCAAACAGTCCGATAAGTACACATCGCGTCATGTCAAAGCCTCCTTATAGCCAAAGGGTGGACAACGACAACAGGAATCGGCGGACACTTCCCCTGATGGACGAGCGGTCCTTCGGGACCGCTTCGAATTTGCGTCCATTTCACCAATATAGAGCTCGACGCTCATCCGCTCAATCAAATCCCGCCTCTTGACGCGATAGGCTTGTCCAACGAAACTCGGGGCAAGGAGTACAGAAGTTATGTCGACAACTCGTTTTATCGTTATCGGTGGATTCTTGGGCGCAGGAAAGACAACAACCATTGCGCGGCTCGCTCGAGCCTATCTGGAGAAGGGCCTGAACGTGGGTATCGTGACCAACGATCAGGCAGAAGATCTGGTCGACACGCACAACCTGCGGGCGCAGGGATTCGAGGTTAATGAGGTTGCTGGAGCGTGCTTCTGTTGCCGATTTGATGATCTCACGGCAGCCATCGAAAAGCTCGAGACGAAGCAACCTCCGGACGTCGTTATCACCGAACCGGTTGGCAGTTGTGCGGATCTGGTGGCCACGGTAATCCAGCCGATCCAACGTTCGTTCAGCAGCAAGTACGATGTGGCTCCGTATGGAGTCATTCTGAAACCGTCGCATGGCAGAAAGATCTTACGAAATGAGAAGAAGGGCGGTTTCTCGCCAAAGGCTGCTTACATCTTTCGCAAGCAATTGCACGAGGCGGATTTCATCATCATCAATCGAATCGACCAGCTGACCACGGAGGAAGTGGACGAGTTGGCGGAATTGATCGGTGCGGAGGTGCCGGATGTGCCTGTTGTTCGCCTCTCCGCGCTCACCGGCGAAGGATTCGAGGGACTGGTAGAGACGCTCGATCAGCAGGGGCCGTTCGGCCAACGCATCCTGGATATCGACTACGACATCTATGCCGAAGGCGAAGCGGAACTGGGCTGGCTGAACAGCCACTTTCGTGTCGACGCGCCGGAGGCGTTCGCCCTGGACGATCTGCTTCTGGACATGGTTGGCCGACTACGAACGTCGCTGGCTGAAATCGAAGCGGAGACCGCCCACTTGAAGACCATCGGTCTGTGGGAAGGCTATCATGCCGTGGCCAATCTGGTTAGCAGCGATTCCCCCGTCGAGCTTTCGACATCCTCCGGATGCCGTACGAGAGCGGCTGACATCATCGTCAATGCACGAGTCGGCACTTCCCCGGAGTTGCTTCAAGATCACACGGAACGAGCTGTGAACGAAGCGTGTGCCGCAGCGGGAATTACAGTCGAGCCGGTATACACGCGAAGCCTTCGTCCGGGCAGGCCGGTCCCAACCTACCGCATTTCCTGACGTGGGGCACGCTTCCAGCGTGCCATTGACGCTACGGATACGTCGCAAGCGTGTCCGACGCAACAGAGCCGCGGTATACCGATTTTGGCGGACAACATCCTGCTTTGTATCCACTGGCTCTCGCCGGCGGTATGATAATCGACGCTGCCTGTCACCAGTTGTTCCGCGATTACCGTGCTGCAGGGGAACGATCCATGCCCAAACTGCGATTTGCGCTGTTTTGTATTCTCCCGGTCTTGACCGCAGTCCCAAACTTTGCAGTCGCTGGAGATGCCGCTCTACCGGGCGAGATCATCCAGGAACTCCCGACGCTTCACTGCCTCGGTGTGCGATGGCTCGTCGCCGGAGACGACAATCGTAATGCCAATATCATGACGGGCTATCGCAAGGCCGGCTCCGCGCAATGGAACCGGGGGCTCGACTTGTTCCGTGTCGACAGCCGCGGGTTGCGTGAAGCTAATCGGCCGCCGGAGGGGGAAACGCTCTTTGCCGGCTCGATTTTCGACCTCCAACAGGATACCGAATACGAAGTCAAGCTTGTGCTGCGAGATCCCGACGGTGGCGATGTCGAGCGGACGTTACGAATGAGAACCTGGTCCGAGCCGAAAACGCCGCATGGCAGGCGAACAATCGACGTCCATCCCGGCGGTCTCCAGCAAGCACTGAAGGAATCCAAGCCGGGTGACATTCTCCGCTTGCACCAAGGCGTCTATCGCGGCGTGTTTCGACCGAAATCTGGCACGCCCGAGTTGCCAATCGTCTTGACCGGCGCTGGCGACGGTGAAGCGATCTTCGACGGGAAAGGCGGTACAAAAATCATTGACGGTTATGCGCTGCATGACCTGATGTTCGAGAACTTGACTTTCCGAAACGCCCAGTGGGGACTGACGTTTAATGAGGCAGCCCGGATCACGATCAGACGCTGTACCATCACGGATGTGGATTACGGCTTCGTCGCCGGGCGAAATGGCAAGCGACAACGGCGCATCTTCATCGCCGATTGCGTGATGCGAGGCCGATCGAAATGGCCCCGCAGCGAGGGGATCGAGGCGCGGCGCGGCATACAGATTGGCGGCACCGGTCACGTGATCTGCCACAACCGCATCAGCCACTTCGCGGATGCGATCGACACGGTTCCAGCCTATCCAGTCTGCGCCATCGATATCTACAGAAACGAAATCTCCGAGTGTACCGATGACGGCATCGAGCTGGACTACAGCGAACACAATGTACGCTGCTTCGAGAACCGGTTGACCAACATTTTTCAGGGCATCTCGGCACAGCCGGCTCAGGGCGGTCCCGTCTACATCTTCCGCAACGCCATGTACAACGTCGGCCATTCGACGTTCAAGCTGCACAACAACACGTCGGGCGTGCTGATGCTGCACAACACGTCGGTCAAAAACGGCATGCCGCTTCGGCTATCCACAAGCGCTTCGGTAACGAACTGCATCAGCCGCAACAATCTGTTCGTCGGAACCACGGCCAACTATGCCTACGAGAGTTCGGCTCGGATGCGCGACTGCGATTTCGATTACGACGGATTTGCAGGCACCTGGAAGCTGTTCATGAAATTCAACGGTGTGCGATACCCGAACATCGAGGCCATACAGAACAGCGGCGTCGCGTATGCGCATGTCATCCGTGTGGACCCGACCGGTTTGTTTGCTTCGGGCATCGGAACGCCAGCCGATCTGGCAACGCAATGTGACACGAAGATCAACGATCTACGGCTAAGCCCACGCAACAACGCAATCGACGCCGGCGTCACACTGGCAAACATCAACGACAATCACGCCGGCAGCGCCCCCGACTTGGGCAGCTACGAACTGGGGCAGGAACTGCCTTTGTATGGGCCTCGCGACCAGAGCAGTTTCAAAACCGGGTTCGAGTGGCCGGGGCGGGACCGAAGGGAAGCCCCGGTTTCTGGATTTCCGGGGTTTCGCGCAGCTCCAACCGCGGCCACCCTCGCACATCAACCGTTCTGAAGCTACTTCTGAGCACTCGTGCAGAAGTCTTTCATCGTTATTAGCCGTTTTGGCGCTAGCCACGGTTCCTTCAATTGGCAGAAGACTTCTGCACGAGTGCTTAGAAGCCGAGCAGACGGTAGCAGCGATACAGCACGCGTGGCAAATGGAAGAAGCCTTTCCAGCCATTGGCTTTGGCTGTCCATACGGGGCTGCCGTCGCGGTTCAGGTAACCGAACCATTCGCCGTATTCCGGATCGGGGAAGTGATTGAAGGTGTAATCATGCACTTTCTGATACCACGCGGCCATATCTTCGCGGCCGGTCAGGTCCCATGCCAACAGCAGCGCATAAAGAGCCTCGCTGTGCGGCCACCACAGCTTCATGTCGGCCTCTAACGAATGGCAAGGGGTCCAGTCGACATTGGTGATATAGCGTATGCCGCCATACTGTTCATCCCAGCCATGTTCCAGCGAGGCCAACGTGATGTCGATCGTTGTGTCCAGCAGAGCCTCGTCGCCGCGCGCTCGGGCGATTTCCATTAACATCCAAGCGCTTTCGATGGCGTGCCCCGGATGGAACATGCGTCCTTCGGGTAGATCCAGCATCGGCGATCCGTCCATGCCGGCGTTTTCCAGCATCACCCGCATATCTGGCTTCCAGTGCCGGTCGAGGATCGAGTCGACCGAGAGCGTCAGATCGTTTTCGAACTGTTTGTCTGGCCGGATCTCGTTGAACACCCAGGCCACGGTGATACGACACATATCGTGGGCGTGCAGGTGGAATTCCGCATTGATCGGGTAGCCGAGCAGCGGCGTGTCTGTTGATTGGCCTAACCGCGACAGAAGAAAGTCGTACATCTCGACGGCCTTCGTCCAGCACGATTCGTCGCCGGACGCCTTGCTGTACTCGGCCATGGCGATTGCCCCGAACACTTCGGTGTAGAGGCTGAGCACTTCCGATCGGCTTTGTCCTTCGCGGGTGAGTCGAAAGCGCATCTTGCCGTCGTCCTTGAAGGCGTGCCGAAGCATGAACTCGGCGCCTAACCGCGCGGCCTCCAGCCATTCGTCCTTCTGCTCGTGATCGTTGTATAGGTGGCTCAACAGCCACACCTGCCGGCCGTTCATCCACATGTATTTGTCGGTGCCCCATGTTCGGCCATCGCGTTCCAACAAGCTGTAGTATCCGCCATGCTCGCGGTCCAGCGAATGGTCCATCCACCACGGAACCACGTCGTCGAAAAGCGAGGCACGGTACTGCTCGCGCAAATCGGCAGCCCGCTCGACGGGTATATTCTTGCCCAACAGACTCATGAGCTTTCTCCTACTAACCGGGCAGGTTGCGGTCTTGGATGGCGATCAACACTTCCGTGTTCGCGACCCAGAGTACAAAGTACGGCGCTTGGGCGTTGGCTTGTCGCAAAACCAGCAGAAACGGGCGATCGAATACGAATTGGCGTGGCCGGTCGGGTGGGCCATCGTCGTCAAGTCCAACAAACTGGGCTCCGGCCTGGGATTCTAACTTGGCCCCCGATTCGTCGAGTTGAAACTTGATGTACTGCTTGGCTTGGGCGAGCGGCGGGCCGGGCCTCGGCTTTGCGATGGGAAGGCCCACGAGTTCGTCGTAGTCCCGCTCCAAGAACAGGCCGATGTGCGGAACTACCAACGGTTCGTCCGGAAATATCGATGTCCGCTGGCCACGGGTCCTCGGATGACGGACGCGTTGGTCGACCGCCTGCCAAGTTGCCCGAAGCGTTGCTTCTGGCGGAACTTTGGCCAACAGGATCGGGTCGCTCCGCGTCGTCAGCTCAAGAACGAAGTCTTGATCATCAACGTAATCAACAACCCGTACCTGCTCCGCCAGTGCTTCTTGCTCATCTCCACGCCCTGGCCGCAAGCCGAAGCTCCGAACTGAGTGGGCGCCATCAGTGGTGTGGAATCGCAACGGATCGTCCAGCTTGAGGAATTCCTCCTCGAAGGGCAATCGCTTCTGCAGGTAGCAGTAGGCCGCGAAAGCAACATCCGGGACGGGGTCTGGGTCCGGCAGCGTGGCATTGGGGAACTTCTGTTTTCGGGTGGCAATGAACCGGTCTCGTATCTTATCACTCCCAAGGCCTACCATGGCCAAGTAGGAGTCACTCGACAGTGCTTCGCGCGGGAATCGCTCCGCGTTCAACTTCATCGACAGCGGCGGAGCACCCTGCAATGAGATTGCCTCCAGGCCGAGCAACTCGCGAAAGTCATCCCACACGATCTGAAATGTCGAACAGTAGACCACGCTTTTTTTGCGAGCGATCGGCGTGTCTAACACCGGCAACACCTCAGTGGCTTTCAGTTCGTCGGCCGTTTGCAGGGCGAGTGGATAGTCGCCCGCAAATTGGGGTGGGGCGTCAACTGGTACGCCAGGCCACCGATACCGGCCGGTCGGAGTGGCCAGGCGGTCAAGTATCTTGCGGTCCGTCGTATTGCTGACGAATTCGACATCGGCGCTCATCATCGCCATAAATGCGCCACCCGTGTGCTTGCTCGAGAAACTGGGCGCCTCATCAGGATTGGTCCCGCGAACGAATTCGTTGAAGGTCAGATCGCGTGGCTCCGTCCATGGAACGTGCAGGTCGCAGCTCTCCACGACCTGGAGCGTGTTCGACGTCCCGTCGGTCGCGTGTGCTATGTTCGCCGAGTACTGCGCGGGCCAGATGGTCTGGCAGCCGACGACCGCCACGTAGTTGGTCACGCCCTCCGGTTTGGACGTATCGGAGGGGCAACTGTACTCCTTGGGCATCTCGGGAATCAAACGTCGATTGTGCGGACTATCCCACGGTTCGTCAAAACGGTAGCGGTCGCACAACGCCTGATACCCAAGTTCCGGCAAGATCAGCACACGCCAACTGTGGAGGCGACGTCCATCGGGGTCGGCCACGTACGCTGGCGGATACTTCTTGTGCGTGTCGTGGTAAGTCTGGAGCGCTATGACGATGGCGTGCAAACGGTCGTGACATTCCGTTTTATTCTCTTCAATCCCCGACCTGATTCCACAGCCCAAAACGAAACAAGCGGTCGCCGCTACCAGCAGTGGATGTGTACGTTTCATGGTTTTCTACTCTGCGTTGGTTTGCTTTGGATTCACCAAGACGTCGTTGTTGGGCAACATCTGACGACGCAACTCTTCAAAGTGCTTTTCAATCTTACTGTCTACGGTCAGGTCCCATAGTGACGTTTCCATTCGCCGCATGGCCAGCACCGAGGTGATCCAGCCCTGAGTCCAGCCGCTTTCGATGGCCCAGGCGCCCCAGCCGGCATCGGCGTTGCTGCCCCAGTGCTCCCAACGCTTGAAGTCGAACGCACGAAACCAGCCACCATCCAACGACGGCTGGTTCGTGCTTCGGACCTGAATGCGACAGAGGAACTCAGCCAGCTTGTCTGCTGCTTTCAGGATGTCCTTGTCGCCAGTAGCTGCGGATGCCTCATGCAGACCGATGAAGGCGAAATTGGTCGTGTAGAGTAGATCGCTGACGGGGTCGCCGTTCTGTTGGATCAGGGAGGCTTCGTTTGTGCCATAGGCTTCGTTCGATGATGGCGGCGGATATTGGCCCCGGCCCGCAAGCCCAAGTTCCTCGCGGATTGCTCCGCACGGCTCTTGCAGGGCCAGTAGCCCGTCGACGGCCTGACGTAGCCATGCTCGATGCTCGGGCGTATCCTTGACTCGCACCAGCCACGCCAGTGGCAGCAGAATTCTGGCTTTCTCCTGTGCCACACCGTTCGTCCATCGCCAGCCGTCGGTGTACTGACTCATCGTGATCCGCAGGGCACTTTCCGCTCGCTGATAGAACAGCTCGTAGCCGGTTTGCTGGTACGCCCAAAGGAAACAGGCCCAGAGGTAAGACTCGTAATGCGGATGTGGATTGATCGTTCGCCGCCTGAAGTAGGACTGCCAGCCATGCTGGCCCAGCGGTCCGACGTCAATGCGACCGCCGCGGAAGCCAAGCGGACCCGTGGTGCGCAGATTGGCCAGCAGGCACCGCATCATCAGTTCATCCCATCGGTCTTCGTCAGCCAGCGCCGCAACAGCCATGGTTCCCAGCAGTAGCCGCGCGTTGTCATCGCCATAGTTGGCCTTGTACCAGGCCGGCGAACTAATGCCCCATGCGATCAGCCCGAAAGCGGCGTGCTCGGGATTCCCCCATTCTTTCTTGCACGCGTCGGAGGTGAAGTACCAAAAATCCAATAGGTTCCCGGCGATTTGCGACTTGTGCGCGTCATCAAAGCTCTTGCCACCGAACGCGATTGCCATGGCCGATTCGCCCGTACAATCACCACGTCGCGCGACACTCTGCAGTTGGCTGCCGTCGTGCTGGATAATTGACAAGGGGGCCTCAAGTATGCCCAATGATCCGTCGCCTACGGGCGCATCGGGCGGTGGCGTAGGGGCAGTGCCCGCACCTTCGATCTTCTCCAGTCGTGAAGGATGCAACAACAGCTTGGACTTCACGAACCATTCCACGCCTCGCCGCAGGGCCTGTTCTTCGGCATCGGCGGGCAACGGTTCATCCACACCGTAGCTGGCACGGACCACGGGGGTCCAGTGGAGTTCGGGGACGTGTTGTCCGCGGCATAGCCAACCAAGTATCCCCTGCCACAACGTTCGCCAGGCATCGGCGGGAGCGTAGCGCCCAGTCACGAAGTGGCTCAGCTTGGTCGTTGCCACCAGCATGCCGCCATCGGGATGCTCGAACAGAATGGGATAGGTCGTCTCGGGGAGTCCATAGACTGCGGTGTCAAAGCCGGCTACCCGGGCCGCGACAATGTGCGACTTCTCGACCGACGCGGGCACGAAATGCAGTCCATTGATCGCTAAGATTCGCAACCGCGCCAACTCCGGCCCGAAGAAATCCGACGATACGACCGCGCGTTCGATGCGCGTCGGTCGCGGCGTATCGAGTTTCATCTCCGGGAGTGCAGAAGGATACTCTACGTACATTCGCAATCGCTTCTTGGATGCTTCATGGAACAGGTCCGGAGCGATCGTCGTTGTCTTGTCCGGGTAGTCGTCGCCCAAAACAAGCACGGCGTCACCCTCTGCGGCAGCATCTATCGCATCCTTGATTGAATCGAATCGCGAAGACGACTTGCCGTCGTCTTGGATTGCTCGGTAGAGGTCATTCTTGGCGGAGCAAGCAAAGAACAATCCAATACCGTCATGACCCGCCGCGGAATCAGTTGAACATACGGGAGCGAGAACTAGCAGAGTTATGGCAAGAACATGTCGGGCAAGAAGATGGTCGGACTGAGACGTACTATCCTGAGTCATTTTTCTGTCGTTCATCGTTTTATCTCTCCAGACGGCCCATTACTCAGTCACCAGATGCGTTTCGGTCGCTTCGTTTGGCTTCAGATGCGCGTCCATCCAACCGTACATCAATTGACGCGATTCGTGCGCGACTGAATGGCGTCGGCCATGGACGTAGAAAGCGAAATTCTGCGGCGCCTTCTCCAATTCGTATACGTCCATGACGCGCATCAACATCGGTATGCGTTGTCGTTGAGTGCCTGGAATGCCGTCGTTCAGGCCGGACAAATCGAGAAATGCACGCGGCGCAATCAGCGAGATGATCTCGTGGAAGTCGATGGGTGGCAGCCTGTGTTCAAGCAGTCCTTGGCGGATGTGTTTGATGTAAATGTACCAGTGGTCGCGTGCCCACGCTTCGACTCGCGGGTTGTGACGGAAGAAAGATGCACCGCAATTGCAGGCTGCTGCTTTGATTCGCTCGTCGTACGCAGCCAGGAAGATCGTCCCGTGGCCACCCAGCGAATGCCCCAAAGCTCCGATGTGATCGGCATCGACCTCTTCCAGCGTCTGGAGAACGTCGATGGCGATCGAGTGCTCGTAGGTGAATTTGCCGACGGCTGTCCACTCGGGATGCTTCTCGTAGAAGCGCCCCGTTTCATAAGGCCCTTCAGGCGGGATTCGGTGTCCCGAAACGAAATGCTCGGGAGCGATGACGACGTAACCTCGACGGCAGAGGTGGTCCAGATACGCTTTGTCCGGATTGTCGACGAGACCCGCAGCACGCTGCTTGCCCTTAGCATAAGTTCCATGCAGCGCGACGACGGCGGGTGCCCTTCCGTCGAGTTCCAGAGGTATGCCGAGATACGCGAAGGCCCGATCGTCTGCTTCGACGTTGTAGCTGATCAGCTTACGTGTATACGTTTCGTCGACCACAGCCGTTTCGTGTACCTTCAGCTCCAGCGGCGGCCTTTTCTCGGGCTTGTGCTCGTCGCGGATCAGTTCGAGATACCGTTTCCTTAGGAGTTCTCGCCGTTTGCGCCAGTCCTCCTGCGTCTTGATCCCTTCGGTCAAATCGTCCCATGATGACTTGACGACCGGTACTTGAAACAGATCAGGTGTTTCATCAGATTGCGCGTTGCAGACACTAGACCCGACAAGCAGCCCAAACAACGCGAGAATCAAAGACTTTCGGCACATTGGATTGCCTCGTATGATTGATGGTGACAGACTATCATGCAAGAAACAATGCGAACGAGTCGCTGCCAAGAAAATACCCATTTGGCCTGTTGCGTATTCTAACAGGCAGGATCGCGGACGAAACAATGATCTGTGATTTGCACGACCGCCGTGGGAGACTTTTGCTGATTCTGAGCATAAGCGTTGCCATATGGTTGTTGTCCGACCGACCGGCGTGGGCGGATATCGGCGGCCGTGGTTTTGTGGTGGCTGTCAACGGGGCGGACGGGACATCGCTTGAGGAGAGTATCGCCGACGCCGCGACTCACGGTGTCACAGGTGTACTGCTTGTAGTCGGCGACGTTTCTGATGAGGTGATGAAGTCGATCCGCCAAGCGTCCGATCTGAGCAGACAACGAGGACTTGAGTTTTGGCTTGGCATCACCCAGCGTTGGGAAACGGCATCGCGCCTAATGGATCGTCTCGACGCCGAGCAGGTTGCGGGGATCGCCCTCCTCTTTCCAATGCCGCAAGGCGAACCTGCCGAGCTGGGAGATTTGGCGGCCCAAATGGAAATCAAGAAGCGTGGCGAACAACTCGGCCAGTTGATCCGTCAGGTCAAAGCTACACTCTCGAAAAACCAAAAACTGGCGGTCGGCGTCGCCGCGTCGGAGATTGATCCCGAAACTGCCCGCGACCGATTTCTGCCAGTGAAGGACTTGGTGCGCGACGGCACGCTGGATTGCGTCTGCTTGGCGGGGGCTGAGAGGATGAATTTCCACCGGTTGCGACTTCTGCGAGAAGCGCCTCTTGCAGCGGGCATCTACCTGGACGGAAGTTCGTCCGAGGAGCGACAGCGAGGCGGATTATTGGAGCGGGCGGTCCTGGCCGCTGTGGATAACCCAACGTGCGATTGCCTCTGGCTCAACGGTTTCCCGACCGCGCTGGCCGTCCGAGTTGTCCCCCAGGCCGTCGAACGCCGCAAGCAGGCCATGGCCCGGCAGCAGGCCTTGGAAGAGGCCATCCAGCGGGGGACGCTGATCGTGGACCAGGGAATTTCCGAGAAAGACTGCAATGACCAAGCGACTGTGCATGGTGTTGCGCAGAGCTTCGTGCCTTCGCGAGATGGTGAATGTCCTCTTGTTCAGCTCTACGCGGCGATCCGAGGTTGCTCAGGCCCACTGCCTCCGTCGCTGCAAGTGGAGATTCGCAGCGACGATAACGGCAAGCCCGGCGAGTCTGTGCTAGCCAAGACGCAAATCCCCGCCACCGAATTTGGCCACGAGCCGACTTACCGCTGGGGAAACGCGTATTTCGATTCCCCTGTGACGTTAAGAAAAGGAAAGATGTACTGGATCCGCCTGCCCGCGGCCCGGCATGTGGAAGGAAACTTCGTGTGGCGAATCGTGAAGGACGGCGCTAACGCGCGCGGGCAGGCCTGGAGTCGGAGCTACGACTACGCAAACCACACTTGGGTCTTTCGCGTTTTCATGACAAAGGAGGACTAAGAGGGGCGACATGAGACCAACGATTTACCACATGGTCCTGTTGGCCGTGTCAATCATCTTCGTCTCTCGCGCGCCAGGCGCGGACAAGGCGATGCATTTTCGCTTCGATGGCGACTTGACGGGCAAATCGGGTGCCAGTGCGGCGAAGGCGGACAGCTTGCGGTTCGCCGATGGGCGC
The DNA here is from genome assembly GCA_964617665.1 of uncultured Pirellulaceae bacterium. Taxonomy (GTDB): domain Bacteria; phylum Planctomycetota; class Planctomycetia; order Pirellulales; family Pirellulaceae; genus JADHUC01. The sequence goes on along the minus strand of CAZUAH010000163.1, from coordinate 5,478 downwards.
GAGGGTCAGGCTGTGACAATCGAACGGCCTGGAGTGCTTGCGTATCCTACGGACGGCTTCAACACGGACGCCTTTACGATCTCGTTTTGGGTGCGGCATGAGAAGCCGCTTCGGGATTACTTCTACCGGCGGCTGGTCTACTTCTGGCACGAGACAGCCGACATGAAGAACCGGTTTGGGATCCTAAAGCGGGCTGGCACCAACTACTTCGTGTTCTTCTTCAGCGACAATCAAGGGCGTGCCAAAGGCGTGAACTTCGGCGGCGATTGGTTTGCCATGGCTACGGCGCCGATCGAGTGGAAGGCCGGCACTTGGCACCACATCCAATGCACGGCCGACAAATCGCAACAGCTCGCCCAGTTCTTCATAGACGGCCAGAAGGTAGCGGAAGCAACGGGCACACAATTCCCGGAGAAGTTGGGTGATGTCTTCTGGGTGGGAAGCGACCAGGGGCATTCCTGGATGCGCGGTTCCATGGACGACTTGCAGATCGAACCCGTCGCGCGACTCAAGCCCGGTCCCGTCGTGACGTCCGCGGTCGCGCATGACAAACCCCTGCCGAAGGCTCCGCGAATCCTTGGTAAGTCGGTGGGCGAACTGACGGGCAAGGAGTTCACGATCAATCTAGATTTCTTCGATATCTGTATCGGTACCGACGCCTGGGACATGCGCGACTGCGATGGCGAAATGGAAAGATTGATGGCGATGTGCGCGCACTATGGCGTCGACCGAGTCTACTTTCGTGTGTCCGTGTGCGGGGCGGTGTGCTATCACACGAAGGCGATGGCACCGGCCTATGAGAACGTTTTCGAAAAGTACACGACCGAAGGCCTGGACGGCTGCTGCGCGAACATCCCGTCGCTGCACCGCCGCATGGGCATGGTGATGCGCAAGGTTGATCCGTTGGCCTGTTGCGCCAAATACGCACACAAACACGGCATGGAGGTCTACGCCTGGGTCACTGTGTTCGACAGCATGTACTACGCCCCGGAAACCGAGTTCTTTCAACAGCATCTGGAGTACACGTGGGTCAGTAAGGACGGCACGAAGCATGTTCCCGGAGTGCCCTGCTACGCGTACCCGGCGGTGCGCAAATACCGGCTTGACCAAGTGCGGGAACTGCTCGAGTACGACGTCGACGGCGTCAAGTTCTCGCCTCGTTCCCACTCACCGTGGCCGGGACGAAGATCGGGCGGCGGCAACGAGGGAGCACGCGGCTATGGATTCAACGAGCCGGTTGTCCAGGAGTACATCCGCCGATACGGCAAGGATCCCCGGATCGTCGAGGCTGACAGTCTTGACGAGCTTCGCTTTGTCCAATTGAAGGCCGACTTCTTCACCGACTTCCTCCGCGAGGCCAAGAAGCTGACCGCCGGCTCCGGGAAGCGGCTGGTGATGATCACCTCGACGTCGGTTGCCGACCCGGTACGGGCCAACTGGATGTACGTGGACGCCGAAACGATCGTCCGTGAGAGGATCGTTGACGAGTTATCGATCATGGCGGGCGCGAACGCCAACCTGGACCATTGGCGTCTGCTAGCCGATGGCAACATCAAACTGACCACGTGGGCCGGCATTCACGGGGAAACGTACGATCAGTGCCTCGACCGAATGCGAACGCAGTTCCGTGCGATGCTCGACAACCCAACCAGCGACGGCAGTTCCTATCACGAGTTGGCCAACCTCATCTATCCGGACTGCTGGGAAGAAGCGATTGTGGACACCATTCGGGAATGGCAGATAGAACGTCATCCGCCAGAATAGAGACGGCATTTGCGGAACCAAGCGATTTTTGTTTAACCCCGATCCCAACGGGCTGGGCGCGCGGGCCGTCGGCCCGGCGGTTAAACGATGACGTCGTTTCGGCAGCAATCCTCACCCCCTACGTCAATCGGCGGCGCAAGACCCCTTCACGGCGATCCCCTGAAAACCCTTGCGAATGTCCGATGCGTCGCTGTTGCCGAAGCCGGTGCGTTGGATCATGAGGACGAAAATCATTTGGCGGCGTGGATCAACCCAGCCCTGGGTGCCGAAGGCGCCGCCGTGACCGTACGTGCCGGGTGACAGCATTTCGCTGACGCCCTGTGGTTCGCGGACGATGCACCAGCCCAGGCCCCAGCCGTTGCCGGGTGTGAAACCGGTTGTCAGGTCGCCGGTCTGTAACTGCGTCATCTGCTTGACGGCAGCTTCTGATACGATTCGTCGCCCGCCCATTTCGCCGCCGTTCAGGATCATCTGGTAGAACTTGGCCATGTCTGAGGCGGTTGAGAACAAGCCTCCGGACGGATTCGGCGCCCGCTGCTCGGCATCGTCAACGAGCCAATGTGACGCAAGCTCGATGGAGCGTTTGTCGGCACCGGGTTTGTACAGCAAGGCGAGCCGTTTGCGCTGTTCGGATGTGGGGGCGAATGAGGAGTCGACCATCTTCAGGGGCTCGAAGATTCGACACGTCAGGAACTCTTCGTACGACTGACCGGAGACGACCTCGATGATTCGCCCGCATACGTTGAGCCCCGGGCTGTACTGCCATTTCGATCCGGGCTCGAAGCGTAGCGGTTGCTTTGACAGGAGTTCCACGGTTGCTTTCAGGGATTCTTCGGCACGCTGACTTCCCCCGATTCCGGATGTGTGCGTCATCAGGTGACGGATCGTTATCGGTTTGGCTGGCGGTCCGTTTGCCAATGACACGTCCTGAAACTCCGGAAGGTACTTCGAGACAGGATCGTCTACCGACAACTTGCCTTCGTCCTGCAAGATCATTACGGCTGTTGCAGTGATAGGCTTGGTCATCGACGCGATGGCAAAGATCGAATCCGTGGTCATCGTTCTGCCGTCTTCCACGGCGGCGTGGCCGACTGCTTCGAGGTGCACCACTTGCCCGCGCACCGCGACCAGAGTTACTGCGCCGGCAATCTGTTTTTCCTTGACGGCCGCCTGCATCCGTTCGGAGATGCGGGCTGAAACGGTCGTGTCCGCCGCGAAGAGCCGGCTGGGAGCTACGACGGTCAGAATTAGGAGGCTCGCTACGATTCGCATGTTGATTGACGCTTCCATGATAACTCCTCTTTGATGATTACTGCTGCGCGGTTCGGTCTACTCTTCCCACACCGCATGATACACTTCAAGAAGCTCGAAGTACTCCAGCAACCGAGCGTAAAATGGGTGCCCGCCAATCGTGGCACTGTCGCCGATCACCACCAGCTTGCGGCGGGCGCGGGTCAAGGCGACGTTCATGCGACGCACGTCGTCCAGAAAGCCAATCTCGCCGCGGGAGTTGCTGCGCACGAGCGAGATGATCACGGCTTCCTTTTCTCGCCCTTGGAAGCCATCTACCGTATCGACCTCCAGGTTTGCGTGTTCGTCCAGCAGCCGATCTCGCAGCAGGCGAACCTGGGCCGCATACGGCGCGATCACGGCGATTTCGTACGGCGACACGCCAGCTTCGATCAAAGCCCCGACTTTGGTAGCGACTACTTCGGCTTCGCGCGGGTTCAACCGGCTTTCGCCGTCCCGCTCTGTCTGCTCGTCGTAGCCGGCTCCGGCCGTATCGATAAACAGTATTGGTTCGTCCGTTAGTTGGCTGGATGAAACGTTCGGAAGATCGCACAGCCGATGGCCGACGACGGCCGAATCGGCGGCGAGCGTTCCTTCATAGAACTCGGCCGAGGAAAAGTCCATAATCGCCTCGTGCATACGATACTGGATAGCCAGCCGACGAGCGATACCGTCCCCGTGGTGCTCGATCAGCCGTTCCAGCAAGCTGATATTAAGACCTTCGTTGGCGGCCTGCTGCGAAACGACCGTGGGCGGCAATTGGCAGTGGTCGCCGGCCAAAATCAGACGGTCGCTGCGCAGCAACGGAATCCAACCTCCCGGTTCGGTGCTCTGACAGGCTTCGTCAATGACGGCCAGATCGAACCGGCGTTGTCCCAGGATCCCGCTGTCCAGGCCGGTTGTTGTCGAGCACAAAACCGTGGCCGAATCCAGGATCTGCTGGACGACCTGCATTTCCAGCCGGCGGGCATCCTGGACAAGCCGCTTCGCTTCGTCGCGCATTTCGCGCCGAGCGCCGGGTGCCGGTTTTGCACGCGTGAAGCGTCCGGCTTTGTCACGCAGGGCTTCGGCCTCGCGGATCAGCTTGCGGGCGAGGCGGATGTCCCGATGCGAGTCAACCATCAGATCCAATGTGTGTTCGCGCAAGCCCGGTTGAACGCGTGCGGGATGGCCCAGACGAATCGCCCTTTCGCCTGCGGCCAACAAGCGTTCGAACAGGTTATCCACCGCCAGATTACTGGGGGCACAGGCAAGGACTCGCTCGCCGCCGCGAACGGCCTGCCGAATCAACTCCACAACGGTCGTGGTCTTGCCGGTCCCGGGCGGTCCATGGATTATGGCAACATCGGCGGCCGACAAGGCGAATGCGATCGCTTCCTGTTGGGACGCATTCAGTATCGACACGGCCGATGACGGCGGGTCGATATCTCGGAACTCCGGAGGCTTTTCTCCCAACAGCACTTGCCGCAATTCGGCCAGCCGATCGGCTCGCGCCCCGCTGGCTCGTTCCAGTGCGGCTCGTTGTCGCTCGCGAGCGACCTCGTCACCCGACAGATCGACTCGATACGTGTTTCCTTCATCTTCCGGGTACCACGTTCCGGCAAATGCCAACTCGATGTTGCTCGCATCGCGTTCACTCACCACACCTCGCAAGCCGAGATCCTCGCGCGTATCTTCCGCCGTCAGTAGAACCGGCGAACCAATATTCAAGCGGGTCCACGGCAACTTCTGAAGTTCGTTTCGCTTCGTCAGAACAACAAGCGTGCGGCCGCCTAGCCCTGCAAAGCGATCACGGATCACCAGATTCACCAGGCTCTCGCCGCGGCGTTCTGCATCCTCCCCGGACATGCGGCGAATGCGTTCGGCCGTCTGCCTGGCTTCGGCCTCGGCCTCGATTTCCAGCAGACGGAGCAGTCGTTGGAAGTAGTCCTCGTCACCGCCGAGCACCCGGCTGCTGTGAGAAGCTCGAATGTGCCTATTCGCCAGACTTGTTCCGTCCAGGCGTTGTACCAAACGGTCGACCCAGTCGTCCGGGACTTCTACCTTCGAGCCTCTGCCCCGGATTTCGACCAGGCCAATCTTCCGTCGTTCGATGCCGCCTACTTGGATCAGCAGGCGGACGATCGTGCCTTTGGTGGTCCGCGGCGGTAGGGCGTCCAATTGCAGTATCGCCATGAGAAACCGAGGTTTGTCCCAGATGCTGGATATCGCCGAACAGGCCAGACGGCATTTCGAGGCTGGTTTTCGGGCGGGGGGGGGGGGGGCCGGCCGAGCCGGGGGTGTTGTGTGGGGTGGTGGGGGGCGGGGTACTTGGGGGGGGGGCGGTATTTTTACCCGGGGGGGGGCTGACGGCCGTTAATTGGGGCTAACGGGGGGGGGGGAAGGCGGGAATGGGAGGAGCGCGATTCGCGCGGCACGACGACG
>CAZUAH010000162.1:0-25644 GCA_964617665.1 uncultured Pirellulaceae bacterium | reverse complement strand
ACCCGTCAGCGACGCGAGCATTCGTGCGGAGCCTATATTCTCCAGGTTCACTAATGGCGAGTCGACAATACGGCGGCAGAGCTTCATTCGAAGCCGCGAGATTGTATTCTGCGAGAGGCGAGTGAGCAGCAGCTTAGAGGAGACTCGCGTTAGCAGCACCACCACACAGATACCTATGAAGGCCGTCATCAACGTCGTCGATGCGTCCGCCTGACGTAGCGAGTGGTGAATGATGGCAATCAGTGACATGCTGGCTATTCCGCTAACGCCACCAACCAAGCTGGCCAATAGCACGACCTGCCAAGAAGACCTCAATAACAGGAGAATCAGTTTCATGGGCCCGATACTGTGTCAAGGTGCATATATTGACGAAGGGAATTGGCCAGCACATCCACGTGCGGCTTACTCAGCATGCTGTAATGGTCGCCAGGCATCCATTCTACCTGAATTTGTGGACACAACTCCCTCCAGCCAGCCACGTGAGATAGTTTAGCATCGCTGGCGAGGAACAGCACGGCGGCGCCTGTATGAACCAGGGGCACGTATTGCGATCGGGCCCTCAGATGCGCCCGGCAAATGGCGGCGAGCCGTTGGACATCGCCAGCTTCCTTCTTCCCGGATGTAGCTGCCTTTTCCGCAATGTGATCCCATTGCTGCTCCACGGTCTTTTCTCGCAAATCGGCCACGGACAGATCCAACTGGGATGCCACCCATTTCAGCGCGGGCGATTCGCCAATCTCGGTCGTCTCGAGCGTTGTGATCGCGAGATGCGTGTCGAACAGAATCAGCATCGCCACATCGTCTCCGGCGGCGAGTAGTTGATGGGTCGCCTCCAGAGCGATCAGACCGCCGAGCGACCAGCCCGCCAGCAGATACGGACCGGAAGGCTGAACGCTTCTGATATCCTGCAGGTACGTGCTGGCCATGGCCTTGACGTCATCCTGCGGCTCCTGCCCCGGTTCCAGCCCCAGTCCCTGCAGGCCGTAGACCGATCTTTCGCCGGCCAATTCCGACGCAAGCGGCAAGAACCCCATGACGTGCCCCCCCAGACCGTGAGTACAGAACAGAGGAGTCCCCGGCCCGCCTTCACGAAGCTGTACCAACGATCTGCATAATGAACTGATGATTTTCAACTACCCCACGTTAGCATCTTCTGGCAAATACGGACCGAGTAGCTCGGCCAACTTCTCAACATGCGGCTCGCGTAACATGCTGTAATGATCGCCCGGAACCTCTTCCACACGCAATTGCGGGTGAAGCGATTTCCATCGCTTGCTAACTGGCCCCTGTTTGCTGCCAACCCGGAACAATACCACTGGACCGTCATAGGGTTTGGGCATGTATCGCGACGATGCGGCCAAATGTGCCTTGCACGCTTCGGCCAAGCGCCGAATCTGTGCAACGCCGATTCCTTCCGCCAACTTCGCCCTCTCCGCGACCAATTCCCACTGTTTCTCCACCGGCAGGCCGCGGATGTCGGATCGCGGAACGCCAAACTGTGGAGCAATCCACCGCATCACCGCGGCATCGTCTGCTTCTTCCACCTCGCGGCCGGTGCTCGAGAGATGGGTGTCGAACATCGCCACCACATCCACCGGCTCGCCTGCCGCGGTAAGCTGATGTGCGACCTCCAAGGCAACTATTCCACCCATCGACCAACCGGCCAGTAAGTACGGACCGTGCGATCGCGTCTCGCGGATCTCGTCCGAGTAGAAAGCAGCCATGTCCTCGATACGGTCGTGCGGCTGCTGCCCCTGATCCAGACCCTGCGCCTGCAGAGCGAAAACCGAGCGCTGTTCGGCCAGCAAACGAGCCAGCGGCACAAACGCTGTCACGTCCCCGCCAAGTCCATGAATGCAGAACAATGGGCTTTCCGAACCGCCGGAGCGCAGACGCACCAGCGACTGCCGACGCCCCACATTCCGGTCCGTCGAAGATGGGGCGATAGGCGACTTTCCCTCCTGCACTTGCTCTATCAGCCATGCCGCGTCCTGATCGTACGACAACGGCAGGCGGTCTTCTGCAGCGGAATGACCGGCGGCGAAGATCCGTTCCGTCAAGTCCTCGATGGTTGGCGATTCGAAGAGATCCCGCAATGGTATGTGAACATGCAATTCACGGTTGATGCGCGAGATAGCTTGGGTGGCCAGCAGAGAGTGGCCTCCCACGTCAAAGAAGTTGTCTTGGATTCCGATCTTCTCGACGCTCAGCACATCGGCCCAGATACCAGCCAGTTGGCTTTCCAGCTCGTTGCGTGGTGCGACGTACACTGTCGCGACGTCGGGTTGTACATCATCCAGAGTAGGCAGAGCGCGACGATCCACTTTGCCGCTGGATGTCAGAGGCAGCGACTCGAGCGGGATGTATGCCGCGGGGAGCATATACCTCGGTACCTTCGATATCAAGTACGCGCGTAGCTGGCCTCGCTCCAATGCCTGATCTTCTTCGCGGACGAAGTACGCCACCAATTGGCATTCACCCGGACGGTTCTCACGCAATACGACGGAGGCCTGCTTCACGGCCGGGTGCTCTCGCAGTGCGCTCTCGATCTCCCCTAATTCGACCCGGTAGCCGCGGATTTTGACCTGATGGTCCCGCCGCCCCAGAAACTCGACATTGCCGTCCGGCAGGTAACGACAAAGGTCACCCGTTTTGTACAAACGAGCCCCGGAGACATCGCTGAAGGGATCCGGGATGAACCGTTCGGCCGTTAATTCGGGCCGATTCAAATACCCGCGACCCACAGCGACACCGCCGACGCACAGTTCGCCGGGCACTCCGATCGGAACCGGATTACCAGAGTCGTCCACAATGTAGAGTTTGACATTCGCAATGGGCCGGCCAATGGGAATTGTCCCGTGCCCGTAGTCGCAACGGCACTTCCAACAGGTTACGGCAATCGACGTTTCCGTTGGACCATAGACGTTGTAGAAGTCAGCGTCGAAACGCTGCAACGCGAGTTCCAGCAATTCGCGCGTAAGAGCCTCCCCGCCGCTGGTCATCCATCTCAGAGAGTCGCACCCTTGAGCGATCTGTTCCTCCTCCACGAACGCGCGAAGCAGGGAGGGAACGAACGCAGCCATCGTGATTCGCTCGCGCGCTATCAGTTCTGCGAGGTAAGCCGGATCTCCGTGGCCGTCCGGGCGGGCGATGACCAAACGGCCACCGCAGACCAGCGGGCGGAAGAACTCCATGAAGGACGGGTCAAAGCTAAGCGGCGTCTTGAAAAGGACTCGGTCGCTGGGGCCGATCTCATAGTAGCGCAGCTCCCAGAGCAATCGATTACACGGTCCGCGATGGACGTTGACGGCTCCTTTGGGAGACCCTGTCGATCCCGACGTGTATATCACATAGACCGCGCTGTCGAGATCCGTCTCGCACGGCAAGTCTTCTTCACTCTGGTGCAAGATGCGGTTTGCATCCGCGTCCAGCCGGACTGAACGAGCATCCCCGCTTGGAACTCTATCCGCCAGTTCCGCCGTTGTCAGAACCACGATGGGGTGACTGTCGTTCACCACGAAGTCCAATCGCTCGCGAGGATGATCGGGGTCCAGTGGCACATAGGCGCCGCCTGATTTCAGCACGGCAAGAAGTGCCACGGCCATGTCCAGCGACCGCTCCAGACAGATGCCCACCAGCGATTCCGGCTTGACTCCCAGACCCTGCAGGTAATGCGCCAGTCGGTTGGCGCGGGCATTCAATTCACGGTAGGTCAGCGTTTGGCCTTCAAAGACCGCTGCCGCGGTATCCGGCCGCAGCCGCGCCTGCTTCTCGAACAGCTGATGCACGCAGGCCAGTTCCGGGAAATCGACTTCCGTCCGATTCCATTCGAGCAGCAGTTTGTCACGCTCTTGGTCTGTCAGCAGAGGCAGCTGCGATACGCGGCGATCGGGATCCCCCACGGCTGCGTGAAGCAGAACCTGAAAATGCTCCAGCATCCGCGTAATGGTCGCTTCTTCAAATAGGTCACGATTGCCGTGCAGGTGCAACCGGATTCCCTGGCTTGTCTCCGAAGCCGATAGCACCAGGTCGAAGTCGCTGCGGCTGTGCGGCGAACCGGCGGCGGCGCTTTGCGGCCGCGCGGACTCTCCGCGTTGCCCTTTTTCTCGAGGCGTATTCTGCAGGACGAACAGCGTCTGAAAAACCGGATGCCGACTGATGTCTCGGCGTGGCCGCAGCTCCTGCACCAGTCGCTCGAAGGGAAGCTCTTGGTGATCGAATGCCTGCAAGGCCGTTTCGCGAACCCTGTCCACCAACTCACGAAATGTCGGTTCACCAGCAAGATTCGCTCGCAGTACAAGCGTGTTCACGAAGTAGCCGATCAGGTTTTCCATTTCGGGGCGCAGGCGTCCAGCGACGGGTGTGCCAACAGCGAAATCCGTCTGGCCGCTGTACCGGTTCAGCAGGACCTGCAACGCAGCCATGAGGATCATGAAAGTCGTCGCACCTTCGTCCTGCGCCAACCGGTTCAGAGCCGCCGTCAGCTCGGCTGACAGCCGACAGCGATTCGATATTGCCTGTGTCGTGCGTACCGGCGGACGAGGCTTGTCGGTCGGCAGGTCCAGTGTCGGCAGGTTTGCCAGTTGCTTCAGCCAGTAGGTCTTGAGGCGATCCAACAATTCACCTTCCAGCCGTTCTCGCTGCCAGATCGCATAGTCGGCGTACTGGACTGGCAGTTCCGTCAGCGGCGAAGGTTGGCCTGCGGCGAAGGCCCGATAGGCCGCGAGCAACTCGCGTCGCAACACCGCCAACGACCAACCGTCGTAGATAATGTGGTGCATTCCGACCATCACGACATGTTCGTTGTCGTTCAGCTTCAACAGCTCGACCTGTGCAAGTGGACCTTGGGACAAGTCCATTGGGCGCCCCATCTGGGAACGCACGTAACGTCGCACTTCCTTTCTTTGGTCCTCGGCGGGAAATTCGCTGAGGTCGACGACCGGTAGGCGGTAAGGCGTATGCGGGGCAATGATCTGAACGGGATGCCCATCCTCCTCGGTGAACGTGGTGCGAAGCGACTCGTGTCGCCGCAGAATCTCGTTCAAGGCCCTCTCCAATGCGGAGTGGTCTATCGGACCTCGTACCCGCGCGGTGGGATGCATCGTGTACGCCGATGGCCCCTGTTCGATCTGGCTGATCAACCATAACGCCTCCTGCCCGTAGGACAGCGGCGGATGGCCGTCGCGCGAGGCCGGCTGAATGGCAGGTAGGCTGGCTCGTGCACCCGATTCACGGGCGGCCAGAATCCGTTGCGCCAGTCCTTCAATGGTCGGCGTCTCGAACAGGTCGCGTAACGGAATCCAGACTTCGAATTCACGGTTGATCCGCGAAACGAGTTGAGTCGCCAGCAGCGAGTGACCACCGAGGTCGAAGAAGTTGTCCCGGATTCCGACCTGTTCGATACTCAGTACATTGGCCCAGATTTCGGCCAGTTGCCGCTCGTGGTCCGTACGCGGCGCGACGTAATCGGCGTCGATCCCAGACCGGCTCCAATCCGGTTCGGGCAGCGATTTTCGGTCCACCTTGCCGCTGGTTGTCGTGGGCAGTTGATCCAATACGACAAACGCCGAGGGGATCATGAATTCGGGAACTCGCTTAGCGAGGAATCCCCGCATTTCGGGAATGGTCGGTGTCTGGTCGTTCTGGCCGACAACGTAAGCCACCAATTGCAGCACGCCCGGATTGCGCTCGCGAGCCACCACCGCCGCCTCGGCCAGTGATGGGTGTTCACGGAGCAAGTGTTCCACCTCGCCAGGCTCGATGCGGAATCCGCGGATTTTCACCTGTTGATCGACGCGTCCAACAAACTCCAGGCGGCCGTCTGACCGCCACCGTACCTGGTCGCCGGTCTTGTACATGCACGCATCAGAGGATTCGACGAACGGATCGGGTACGAACCGTTCGTGCGTCAAGTCCGGGCGATTCAGATAGCCTCGAGCCACGCTCTGGCCGCCAACATACAATTCACCGCGGACGCCAATGGGAACGGGCCGCAGATGAGCGTCGAGCACATAGACGCGCGTGTTTGCCAGTGGGCGGCCGATCGGCACGCGTTCAGCTTGGCCGTCTGACGACTCCAAATCGGCCGATGTCGACACCACCGTGGTCTCCGTCGGCCCATAAGTGTTCGACAGTCTCACTCCAGTGCCGACATTATCAAACCAGGCCGCCACCCGCTCCGGCATGACCTTCTCGCCGCCGAAACACACAAAGCGCAACGTATCGGGCACGGCGAATCCGTCCAATTCGATGGCCGACACCAATTCATGCCAGAAGCTGGTCGGCAGCGACAGAACGGTCACTCGCTGCTCCTGGCACTGCCGGAAGAACTCGCGCGAATCCAGCATATCGTCGGTACGCAGAATCAGTGTGCCGCCTTGCGTCAGCACAGGATAAACCTCCTCGACGTGCCCATCGTAGCTGACCGAAGCGAACTGGAGGACTCGATCGACCGAAGTGATTCCGTACTCTGCTGTCGCGGCACGCGTATAGGCCACCAGAGCCTGATGTTCGATCATCACACCCTTGGGACGGCCCGTGGAGCCCGATGTATAGATAACGTAGGCCAAGTTGCGGTTGGATACCTGTCGCATTGGGTTCTGGTCGGAACGCGATTCGATCTGCTCGCGCTGGCGGTCCACGCAAACCACGTGTCGAACACTGTCAGGCAGGTCCGCCTCAAGCGATGTTTCCGTCACCACGACATCGACTGCCCCGTCCTCTAAGGTGAGGCGAAGCCGATCGGCCGGAAGTTGCGGGTCGAGTGGCAGATAAGCCCCTCCGGCTTTCAGTACGGCCCACAAGACCGCAATCAACTCCGCCGAGCGAGGCAGTCGCACGGCCACGAGGCCGTCCGCTTCCACGCCCAGATCGCGCAGGTAGTGCGCCAGACGATTCGCTTCTCGGTTCAATTCGTCGTACGTCCATTGCCGCGGACCGTCCACAACGGCTACGGCATCCGGTGCCCGTGCGACCTGTTCCTCAAAGACTTCGTGAATACAGGCGTCACCAACATCCTCGGAGTCCGTGCTGTTCCAGTCGATCAACAACTCGTGCCGCTCCTGGTCACTAACCAGCGGCAACTCAGAGAGAGGACGATCCGGATCGGCCAGAGCATCAGTCAGCAACATCCGGTAGTGCTCGGCCATCCGTTCGATGGTTTCAGCGGCGAATAGATCGGCGCTGAACGAGAGCCCGCCGCGGAAGCCCCTTGGCGTGTCAATGTATACGAGATTGAGTTCAAAATAGGCGGGACGCCTTCTCCGTCCACCGCGTACACGTTGGAAACGCAAGTCCACGCTGCCGGGGCGTGACGGAGCGAAGTTGTGCAGAATGAACATTGCCTGGAACAACGGATGTCGGCTCGTGTCGCGGGGCGGATTCACCACGTCCACCACTTGGTTCAAAGTCAGATCCTGGTGATCAAAGCCATCCAACACGGTCTGTCGGACCTGTTCGACCAGGTCACGAAAGCTGAAGTCGCCGGACAGTCTGGTCCGGAAGACCAGCATATTGATGAAGTAGCCGATCATCGGCTCCAGTTCGGGCTGCGTGCGGTTGGCCACAGGCGAACCGACGGCCACGTCGTCTTGACCGCCGTATCGCCCAAGCAGAAGCTGAAACGCCGCCAGCAACGTCATGAACGGGGTAGCTCCCACGTCTCGGGAGAAGTCTCTCACGGCCGTACTCAACTCCGGCGACAGGCTGGCAGCACGGGAATCTCCGCGTGTGGAACGGATCGAGGGACGAGGATAGTCCGTTGGCACATCCAACGGTAGGACATCTGCAAGTTGTTGGCCCCAGTAGTTGCGCAGACGCTCGAGGTTGTCACCCTGCAGGAATTGACGCTGCCAGACTGCAAAATCTGCGTACTGAATCGGCAATTCCGGCAGAGGGGAGGGTCTCCCGTCCCGATAGGCGCGGTACAGAACGGCCAGTTCGCGGATGAGAACCCCCATTGACCAACCATCATAGATGATGTGGTGGGTCGCAACGACGGCAACGTGATCGTCCTCGGACAACCGAAGCAGCATCACGCTCAACAAGGGGCCGTTTTCGAGGTCGATCGGACGCTGCGTTTCCTCCTGCAGCCAACGTCGCATCTCGGCCTCGCGTTCCTCTTCCGCGAAATGGCTTATGTCAACAACTGTTGAGGCACCAGGGCCGGGCGGCGAGATGACTTGCGTCGGACGCCCATCCTCGGCCGGAAAACGGGTTCGCAGAGTCTCATGCCGTCGAACAATTTCGTCCACCGCCCGTTGCAGTGCATCCAGGTCAAGCGCCCCCCGGACTCGTAGCGTTCGGTGCCTTGAGTAGGTTCCGATGAGCGGCTCCAGCCGGTCCAGGAACCAAAGGGCTTCCTGCGTGAATGACAGCGGCAGGTGTCCCTCTCGCGATGTCGGTACAATCGGGGGTCGCGTCACACTCGGCCCCAGAGCTCGAGCCGCCTGAATTCGCTCGGCCAGTCCCGCAACGGTGGGCGACCGGAACAACTCTCGCAGCGGCAACTCGACCTGAGTCCTGCGAGTGATTCGTGACATGACTTGCGTCGCCAATAGGGAATGTCCGCCCAAGGCAAAGAAATTGTCGTGAATACCGACTTGTTCAACCCCGAGCACTTCGCTCCAAATGTCGGCCAAGTGCTCCTCGTCGGGATTGCGGGCAGGGACGTACTCTTGGGCATGGACTGTGGGTTCCGATTTCGGCAGAGCACGTCGGTCTACCTTGCCGTTGGGCAAGAGCGGCATTGACTCCAGGAATGTAAATGCCGATGGCACCATCACCGGAGGCAATTGCGAATTCAAAAAGGTCTGGAGTTCCTCTCCCGTCAGTTTTGCCAACGTTGCCGTGGTATCGGGAGGCGTGTCAACCTGGTCGTCGGACTGGCCTGCACCTCGCACACCGGCCGCGTCTGTGGCGGGGACTACGTATGCCGCCAAGTAGTATTGGTCCCGATCATCCTGATGCGACAAAACAGCGCTCGTGCGCACCTGCGGGTGTCGCGCCAGTACGGCCGCAACTTCGCTTGGCTCGACACGAACTCCGCGGATTTTCACCTGGTCGTCCAAACGTCCCAGAATCTCCAACAGGCCGTCCGGACGGTATCGGCCTCCGTCGCCTGTCCTGTACACCACGTCGGAAGGGTCATTTCGGAATGGATTCGATACGAATCCGCCGGCATCGCAGTCTTTCGGATTCAGGTACCCCAGCGTCCGGAACGGCGTTCGCAACACGATCTGTCCGGGTTCGCCAACCGCGCAACGCTGGCCGTCTGACCGTACAACCAGCGCCTGTGTGTGAGGCAGCGGCCTTCCCACGGGCTGGACTCCTGACGCGGGCTCTTCTGGAATGATATGAAAACACTTGACCATCGTCGTTTCTGTGGGACCGTACAGGTTGACGATTTGGCCACCCGGATAGACATCGCGCCAACTTCGCACCAAACTGTCCGTGAGTGGCTCGCCCGCTGAAAACAGCCAACGCACGCTCTGGTATCGTCGCCCCGGTTCAGCTAGCCCTAGCCAGTAGCGAATCAGGGTAGGCACGGCGTGAAGCACCGTGATCCCCTCATGCTCCAGCCAAGGGATGACCTGTCCGGACGCAGCCAAGTCGTCCCGCTCGGGCAAACAGAGCGTGGCACCGCTGGTTAGCGGGAGGAAGACGTCGCGAAGCACCACGTCAAACGAGAGAGACGTCAACTGCGCCACGCGATCCTGGGTACCGATCTCGAATTGCTTTCGTTGCCATGCTAAGAAGTGGCTCAGTCCTTTGTGCGATCCCAGAATGCCTTTGGGTTGGCCCGTAGAACCTGACGTGAAGAACACGTACGCCGGACTTTCTGGGGAAACTCTCGGCAGTTCGACTTCCGCGAGCTCGATAGGCGATACTCCTTCCTGCGGCTGTCCTTCGTCTGCATCCAGCGTAAGGGTTTCCAACGGCCACTGGCTCGTTTCTCCCACATCCACATCACGCTCGGAACGAACGACGACGACTGTCTTGGCCTCCGCTTGGCGCAGCATGGTTTCATGGCGTTCGCGGGGCAGATCTGGATCCAGAGGCATGAGCACACTGCCGCTGAGTTCAATACCTAGCATGGCCGTAATCAGGCCGAAGCTCTTTGGACCCGTGACAGCAACTACTTCGCCCGGCGTGGTGCCGTGGGCGCAGAGCGTGCGTGCGAGATGTTCTGCACGCGACCACAATTGGCCATAGTTCCACTGTGCCCCGCCCTGAGTCATCGCCGGATGTTCGGCAAAGCTGGAAGCGATGGCTTCAATGGTCTCTGTGACCGGTTCGTACTGCGGCTCTTCCAGGCTCGCGCAAGGATCGGGCAACAGAGCGTGACAATCCGCGGTTATCAAACTGATTTCGTTGAACCGACTGTGGGGCGCATCGACAATCTGGCGAAGGACGTGCTCATATTGGTGCAGGACGAAACGCATGCGCGGTGGATCGAACACATCTGCATTGTAGACCAACCGAAGCTGGGCTCCCCGACGACGCTCGTGAACATACAGCGTCATGTCGAACTTCGACATGGGCTCTGGAGCGGGCAAGGTCTCCAGAACAAGGTCTTTCAGGTCAAGTCGCGGGCGCTCCAAGTTGACCATATTCAAGAAGACTTGGAACAGCGGTGTCCGGCTCAGATCTCGCTCCGGTTGTAGCTCGTCCAACAGCTTCTCGAACGGCAGATCCTGATGGGCGTAGGCACCCAAGGCTACGTCGCGCACTCGTGCCAACAAGTCTCGAAAAGCTGGATTGCCCGAAAGGTCAGTGCGCAGCACCAGCGTGTTCAAGAAACACCCGATCAGGCCTTCGACCTCTGCTCGGTTGCGCCCTGCAATAGGAGTGCCGACCGCAATGTCCTCTTGGCCACTGTATCGGCTGAGAAGCAGTTGAAGAGCCGCTAGCAGAGTCATGAAGGGCGTCACCCGTTCCGCATCGCTCAATGACTTCAGGTCTCTCCAAAGATCTTCCGAGATATCCCATTCGCACCTTTCTCCTTGGAAGGTCTGAACCGCCGGGCGAGGACGGTCGGTGGGCAGTTCCAAGGATGGCAGATCGGCAAGCTGCTTCTTCCAGTAGTCCAGTTGCTCGTCCAAGACCTTGCCATCGAGCCAAGCCTGCTGCCAATGGGCGAAGTCCGCATACTGGATAGGTAGTTCTTCGAGCGGCGAAGGCTGCCCGCGGCTGTATGCTCCGTAGAGGGCCCCGAATTCCCGCACCAAGACCGCCATGGACCAACCGTCCGACACAACGTGGTGCATCGCGAACAGGGCGACGTGTTCCTGATCGCCCAGACGCAACAGCTTGGCACGGACAAGCGGGCCACCGGCAAGATCGAACGGTTGCCGAGCTTCTTCCGTCGCCAGACGCTGGACCTCCGCATCGCGCTCGTCCGACGGAGCGGTGCTGAGATCCACCACGGGGATCGACAACTCGAGATGCGGGGCGATCTGCTGGAGCGGTTGCCCGTCCACCGTCGGAAGCGTCGTCCGCAGCACCTCGTGGCGACGGACTATTTCGTTCAGACTGCGCTCGACTGCCGTAACGTCCAATCGGCCACTCAGTCGAACCGCTGCTGGCATGTTGTACGCAGGATTCCCTGGCTGCAATTGGTCCAGGAGCCACAGTCGCTGCTGACTGAAGGATGGTGCCAACGGCTGGTCGCGGCCAACAGGGGTAATTGGCGGCGTTTGGAGTTCTTGCGCCGTCCGCGCTATCGCCTCGGCCAGGCCGGCGATAGTAGGCTTCCTAAACAACTCCCGGAGGGCCAGTTCCACTTGAAAGGCTTCGCGGATGCGTGAAACTACTTGAGTGGCCAACAGCGAATGACCGCCAAGCGAGAAAAAGCTGTCTTGCACACCGACGCGTTCGACACCCAGCACTTCCGACCAAATGGCCGCCAATTGGGTTTCGACCGGCGTTAGCGGCGCCACGTACTCCTCGGCCAGTTCCGGTCGCGAATCGTCGGGAGCCGGCAATGCACGCCGATTTAGCTTACCGCTGACCGTCAAGGGGAAGGCGTCCAAGAACACGAATGTGGTCGGCACCATGTAATCCGGCAGAGTCTCTCCAAGGAACTCTCGAAGGTCGGATACCGACGGCCGCGAATTCTCGTCGGCAACCACGTAGGCGACCAATCGTTTTCGACCCGCCGTGTCACTCTTCACCATTACCGCGGAATCGTGGACGATCGGGTGCCGCCCCAGATGCACCTCGATTTCGCCCACCTCGATGCGGAATCCACGAAACTTGACCTGTTCATCCGCTCGACCGAGAAACTCGATGTTGCCGTCTGGCAGCCAGCGGGCCCAGTCGCTGCTCTTGTACATCCGAGCGTCCGAATCCTCCGAAAAAGGATCGGCCACAAACCTCTCCGCGGTTAGGTCGGGCCGATTCAGGTAGCCCCGAGCCAACGGGACTCCACCGATGTACAACTCGCCCGGTACGCCGACTGGAACAGGCTGCAACGAATCATCCAACAAGTAGATCTGCGTGTTGGCAATAGGCCGGCCAATCGGTGGAAGTGCGGGCCATTTGCTGGGCGCCCCCTGCAGTGTATGCGCGGTCACCACATGTGCTTCGGTGGGGCCATAGTGGTTATGGAATTGGCAATCTTCCAGCTTATCGAAGAACATCACAACCTGCGGCGTGACGTGCAGTTGTTCTCCGGCGGTTATGATCTCCTCCAGGGGCGCGGAAGAAGTTTCCGATTCGCTACCCAACTCGGCTAATTGCTGCAACACGACAAAGGGCACGAAGATCCGCTGAATTCGGTGATCTTTCAGGAATCTGAGCAGTTGATCCATATCGCGACGAGTGGACTCGTCAGTTAACACCAACGTCCCTCCCGAACACCACGTCGCGAACATCTCGTGGAAAGACACGTCGAAATTCAGCGACGCGAATTGCAGCGTTCGCGCCCCTTCGCCCAACGGTGATTCGCCAAGCTGCCACTTGATTAGATTGACTAACGGGCGATGCTCCATCGCCACGCCCTTTGGCGTTCCGGTCGAGCCTGAAGTGTACAAGACGAAAGCCAGGTTTCGACACGTCGTCGACAGTTCCGGGTTCTCTACCGGTTGCCGGCCGATATCGTCGTCGGCATCGACCAGGAGTTGCGCGGCGTCGCTCTTCGGGAGATCGTCTTGCAGGGACTGTTGCGTGACTACGATAGGCGGCCGGGCATCTTCCAGCATGACGCGCAAACGTTCGGCGGGATACGTGGGATCCAGAGGCAGGTAGGCCCCCCCGGCTTTCAAGATGCCAAGGACGCCGACCGCAAGCTGGAGCCCACGTTCGAGGCAAATGCCCACCGGGTCATCCGGACGAACACCCAGTTCGCGGAGACGGTGGGCCAACCGATTGGCTTGCCGGTTCAGTTCCTCGTAGGTCAACGACTGTCCATCGAACTCGGCCGCCACTAGATCGGGCGTCCGCTCCGCCCGCGCCTCAAACATTTGGTGTGTGCATACGTCGAGGCCCGGATCGACGTCCGCACTAGCTCCATTTCGCAGCAGCGCCTGTCGTTCGGTCTGCCCGACCAATGGCAATTCCGCAATGGAGGAATCCGGATCGGCGACCACGCCGTCCAGTAGTGTCGTCAGGTGCCCCAGCATGCGGTCGATTGTGGACTCGTCGAACAGGTCGATGTCGTATTCCAGCGTGCCGCTAAAGCCCGCCTTCGTATCCTGCAAAGTGAGCGTCAAGTCAAACTTCGACGTTCCCGTTCCGGAGGCAAGTCGAGACAACTTCAATTCGGATAGTCTCTCGTCCGAACGCGCCGCGTTTTGGAAGACGAATAACACCTGAAACAGGGGCGTACGACTCATGTCCCGGTCGGGCTGCAATTCTTCGACCAACTTCTCGAATGGCAGGTCTTGATGGGAGTAGCCTCCTAATGCCACATCGCGCACTCGCCGTATCAGATCACGAAAGCTGGGATTGCCCGAAAGATCCGTACGCAATACCAGTGTGTTCACGAAGAATCCGATCAAGCCTTCGATCTCCACGCGATTGCGTCCGGCAATGGGCGTGCCCACCGCAACGTCGTCCTGGCGGGTGTACCGTCCGAGCAGCACCTGAAATGCTGCCAGCAGCGTCATGAACGGCGTCGCCTCTTCTGCGTCGCTCAGGGCTTTCAGTCCGTCCGAAAGGTCCTTCGACAATCGCACTCGGCGGCTGGTCCCGCGATACGACTTCATCGCCGGACGGGGATAATCCGTGGGTAGATCCAGCGTCTGAAGATCGGCAAGCTGCTGTCTCCAATAGCTCAACTGCTCTTCGAGAACCTCGTCCTGCAGCCATTGCCGCTGCCAGTGGGCAAAGTCCGCGTACTGGACTGGCAAGTCCTCAAGTGGCGATGGCCGCCCGTGGCTGAACGCTTCGTAGAGGACCGTCAACTCTTTCATCAACACGCCGATCGACCAGCCGTCGGAGACGATATGGTGCATATTGAAAAGCATCACATGCTCTTGCTCGCCCAACCGGACCAGCTTGGCACGGACCAACGGCCCCACGGCCAAATCAAACGGGGTTTGGGCTTCCTCGACCGCAAGACGTCGTACCTCGTCTTCCCGCTCCTCCTCCGCCAGATCGCTCAGATCCAAGATCGGGATCGGGATGGTCAGGCTAGACGTAATCCGCTGGAGCGGTTCTCCCTTTTCCGCGGCGAACGTCGTACGCAGCACTTCGTGGCGGTCTACCACCTCGTTCAGGGCTCGTTCCAACGCCGAGACGTCCAAGCGACCGCTCAACCGAACCGCCGCTGGGATGCTGTAGAAGGGACTCCCCGGTGCCAGTTGATCCAGGAACCAGAGCCGCTGCTGGGCGAACGAAAGAGGCATCGCCTGGTCGCGGCTGACAGGCTGGATGGACGGAATCCGGGAATCCTGCGTCGTCCGCTGGATTGCCTCGGCCAGACCTGCGACAGTCGGCGTCCTGAATAGCTCTCGTAGCGGCAACTCAATCTCCAGCGTCGAGCGAATCCGCGATATCACCTGCGTGGCCAACAACGAGTGGCCTCCCAGATCAAAGAAGTTGTCGTGAATTCCTGTCCGCTTGACCTTGAGCACGCCACACCAAATCGCGGCAAGCTGCTGTTCCAGCGGTGTCCGCGGAGCGACATATTCCTCCCGAGTGCGCACGCGCGCAGCGTCCGGTTGGGGCAACGCTCGACGGTTGACTTTACCGCTGGGCAGCAAGGGCAGAGCATCCAGATGGACGAATGCCTGCGGGATCATGTAGTCGGGCAGCGTGTCTTTCAAGAAACGTCTGACATCATCAAACAATTGGGCACGGGCGTTCTCTCCGCCTTCCTGTGAATTGCCGGTCACCAGGTAAGCGGCAAGGAACTTGTCGCCCGGTACCGACTCGCAGTCGATCACAGTTGCCTGTCCGACGGACGGGTGCTGGCACAATTTGGCTTCGATTTCTCCCAACTCGATTCGTTGGCCGCGGATCTTGACCTGATGGTCTCGCCGCCCCAGAAACTCGATATTGCCGTCCTGCAGATAGCGGCACAAGTCCCCCGTTTTGTACATGCGAGCTTCTGAGACATCACTGAACGGATCGGGGATAAAGCGTTCGGCCGTCAATTCAGGGCGATTCAAGTAGCCTCGCCCGACGGCAGCGCCGCCGATGTGCAGTTCGCCCGGCACTCCAATCGGGACCGGATTCCCGAGGTCGTCCAAAATGTAGGATTTGACATTCGCAATGGGCCGACCAATAGGAACTGTGTCGTACTCGTAATCGCGACAGCATTTCCAAAAAATCACGCCGATGGACGTCTCCGTTGGACCGTAGAAGTTGTAGGAGTCGACATCCAAACGCTGGAGCACGAGTTCCATCAAATCCGGCGTGAGAGCCTCACCGCCGCTGGATAGGTATCTTAGAGAGTCGCAGCTCCGGAGAGGCGATTCTTCCTCGACGAATGCGCGAAGCATGGACGGAACAAACCCAGCGATCGTCACTCCCTCGCTGGCGATCAGTTCTGCCAGGTAAGCGGGATCGCCGTGGCCATTTGGGCGAACAATGACCAGACGACCACCGCAGACCAGTGGACGGAAGAAATACAGGAACGAAGGGTCGAAGCCCAGAGGTACATTGAAAAGGACTCGGTCGTTGGGGCCGAATCCGAAGTAGTGCTGCTCCCAAAGCAGGCGATTGCACGGTCCGCGATGGGTGTTCACCGCCCCTTTCGGCCTTCCTGTCGATCCCGACGTGTAGATCACGTAGATCGCACTGTCAAGACCCGTCTCGCACGGCAGGTCTTCTTCGCTCTGCTGCAAGATGCGATCCACATCCGCGTCCATCCGGATCAGGTGAGCGTCCCCTGTGGGGACTCGATCCGCGAATTCCGCCGTCGTCAGGACGACGACCGGGTGACTATCATTCACCACGAACTCCAATCGCTCGCGGGGATAGTCGGGATCCAGTGGCACATAGGCGCCGCCCGACTTCAGCACCGCAAGAACTGCCACGCCCATCTCAAACGACCGCTCCAGGCAGATGGCCACGAGCGATTCCGGACCGACCCGCAGATCCCGTAGATGGCGAGCCAGCTGATTGGCACGAGCGTTCAACTCCCGATAGGTCATCGACCGGCCTTCAGAGACCACTGCCACGGTATCCGGCCGCAGCCGCACCTGCTCTTCGAACAGTTGATGCACACAGGCCATCTCTGGCAAATCTGCGTCGGCCCCATTCCATTCCACCAGTAGTTGATGACGTTCCTCATGATTCAACCAAGGTAACTGCGAAATCGGCCGATCAGGATCGTCTACGACGCCCTGCAGCAACAGTCGAAAGTGCTCCAGCATCCTTTCAATGGTCGAATCGTCGAACAGGTTCACGCTATAACCGAGTTTCGCTCGTAGGCCTCGTTTGACATCGCGCATCGAGAGCACTAGGTCGAACTTGGACGCCTCCGAGGAAAGCTGAACGGGGGTCAACTTCAGCCCCGCCAAGTCGGGCTTGACGCGACGTTCGTTCTGGAAAGCGAACATGACCTGGAACAACGGATTGCGGCTCAGATCGCGCGGAGGATTTAGTTCCTCGACCAGCTTCTCGAATGGGATTTCTTGGTGCTCCATCGCCTCCAATGATGTCTGTTTCAATTGGCGAAGGAGTCTCCGAAAACTTAGGTCGCCCGACAATTCCCCACGCAACACAAGGGTGTTGGCGAAGAAGCCGATCAGGCCTTCTGTCTCTTTGCTGATCCGGCCGGCGACCGGAATGCCGACGGCAATGTCATCTTGACTACTGTACCGGTAGAGGAGCACCTGAAAGGCGCTCAGCAAGGTCATGAACAGCGTGGCTTGCTCTCCGTGGGCCAGCTTGCGCAGATCCCGAGCCAACTCGGCGGGAAGCAGCATCGACTGTTCGGCACCGGCGAATCGCTGTCTGGCAGGGCGCGGCCGGTCCGTCGGTAATTCCAGGGGTTCGATGCCTTCGAGCCGTTCACGCCAATACTCCAGGTGTCTGTCTAGTGTCTCACCCTGTAGACGATCCCGCTGCCAGGCGCTGTAATCCGCGTATTGAATCGCTAGTTCCGTAAGTGGAGACGATCGTTGAGTGACGAATGCTCTGTAGAGTGCTGCCACTTCGCGCAAAAAGACCCCGATAGACCAACCATCCGAGATGATGTGATGCATGATGACGACCATCAGATGGTCGTCGGCCGAAAGCCGCAGCACAACGGCACGATACAACTCGCCGTGTTCCAACTGGAATGGCTTACGCGCTTCCTCCTTCGCTTGAGCCAAAGCGGCCTCTTCGCGCGATTCCGCTCCCAGATGCTGCAGGTCGATGATTTCGATGTGGGCCGGGGTCGGCGGCATGACCTCCTGACAGGGTTCGTCGCCGTTCTGCACGAACCTGGTTCGCAATGTCTCGTGCCGACGAACGATCTCGGTCAGTGTGCGTTCCAGGGCGGTTTCGTCCAGGGGCCCTCGCAGCCTGGCTGCGAGGGGGATGTTATAGAACGGACTACCTGGTTCCAGTCTATTCAATACCCAGAGTCGCTGCTGGGCGAAAGAGAGCGGAAACTGAGTGGCCGACGCGGCCTTTTCACGGAGTAGTTTCGCGAGAAGTCGACGACGTTCATCGGGAGATAGTTCCGCCCCAGGGGCGTTCGTGTCAGTCATCGGTTGTCTCGCTGCCGGCAGAGAGTCTCTCAAGCAGAGTTGCCACATCGTCATCAGACAGTTGATTGACCCCGGCCAACAACTGTGTGGCTTCGTTGTCTCTTCCCAGGGCAGGAATCGACGTTGGCTCCACGCCTGGAGACCCAAGCTGGCTGTCTCGGTCTTCTTCGAGTGATGGGTCCAAATCGTCGTACCCCAGCTTGGCGGCAAGCTCGCGGGCGGGCTGCCCCAAGAATTCGCTTGTCGTGTCCGCCTTCCACGTGTCGGCGACGGCGGGATCGATCGACTTGTGTTTGAGCATGAACTTCTGGTCACCTTGCATTCGGTCTTCATCCACAACACCGTCCAGCATCTTCCCGCGAGGGTCTCCATACGGATCGATCATGGCTGGCCGATAGTCGAGTTCCAGGAACTCGCACAGCTCGCGCATGATCTGTTCGGGTTGCCGAACCAGTTCTTCAAACTGCAGGCGGTGTTGGCGGTCTGCCGGAACACGCTCCAAGAAATTCAGTATGTTCTCGTGGCTGATCACCCAGACCAACTCGCCGATCTGATGAGGGGAAAAGGGAACTTCAAAGCGTGAGTCGATCTGCTGCCTGTAGTAGGTCTCGTGCAGTTTGTAGTCAACAAACGAGCGGATCATCCCGCAAGGATGACGCAACAGGTGGATGTACAGGGGATCGTCGAACAGCGACTCGGCACGCTCGATCACAGGCAACAAGGTCGAGTAACTGGGTGTCTTGTCGACCAGTATGCGTTCGCCAATCGCTTCCTGCATATGACGGTAGAAGTCCTGTACCGTAGTCTTGTCCGCTTCGGCTCGAAGCATCAAATCCCGCGCCTCTTCAGCATTACAGCTGTGGATTTCCATCAGAGTTCGCACGACGCCGCGCGACCACATCGTACCAGCCTTTTCGTGGGAACCTCTGCGGTCCGCCATCGTACTGAAGCCCAGCAGTTCCAATTCCGGCGGAGCAAAGAGTCGTTCGTGGCCGGCCATCATCACGCGAAACAGCGTGCTTCCGCTACGAGGCGGTGATAGAACGAAAACCGCCCGTGGGTTCTTCCGTTTCGCGGGTGGCGGAAAGGTCACTCCTTCCAAGAGACTGCCAGCCAACTGCCTGGCGAGCATCACATCACTTCGTCGAACAGACTTCGACGGCTCTGGTTCAGGCTCGTCTTCCTCGCTAATAGGTTCATTGGGATAGAGTCGCCGGACGTCCTTTGCATAGTGCCGGCGGAGATAGCTCGCGAGTTCCTCGATAGTCTGAACGCGGAAGAGAATGAACAGGGGAACCACCTCGCCCAAATGCTCCTGCAAGCGATTCAGCAAAATGGTGACCTGCAAGGAGTCGCCGCCCAGTTCAAAGAAGTTGTCATGAATGCCGATGCCCTCGATCTTTAGGACCTCGCGCCACTCCTGCACCATGGCCTTTTCCAGGGGCGTCCGCGGTGCAACGTTAGGTGTATTCAATTCCGGTCGTGATCGAACGCTGACCTCCTCGGTGTGGGCTTCCGTCGTTCGGTGCCCGTCGCCTGATTCTGCTAGCTGACTTTCCCGTGGGATATCGACATGTGAAATGAGCGGCTTCATTAACGGATTCTCGCAATCCACCCATAGACGTTGCCTTTGCCAAGGATACGTGGGCAGGCGCACGCAACGGCCATCCGAAGGGGACAGATGATTCCAACGCAGAAGGCATCCCGCGGCGTAGAGGATCCCCAAAGCGTTCTGCAATGTGTCGTGGGCTACCCCCGACAGACCAAGTGTGGACGCGATCGCGATCGACTTGTCTTCCGTGCCAATTCGTTCCTCAAGTTGCGTCACCAACGCCTCCGGGCCGACCTCCATGCAGACCTCGACTTTTCGATGTCGAAGGCGATCAATCCCAGCCGCAAGCTCGTTTGACTCGACAAGACATGAACGCCAATGGGCGCTGCTGAGATCGGGGCCATCGTGCGGCCGCCCATCTTGGGCCGAAATGAAAGGCAGCTTCGCCGAGCGGTATTTGGTCGCCTCGGACGCACTCGCACCTCGTCCCAACGCAACGGCCTCGCCCAAAGCTTCATCGACACCGAGAATGCCCGCTACGCAGGCTGCCGACAACTCACCCACGCGCTGCCCGAGCACGGCATCCGGAGTTATTCCCAAGAGGTGCCACCAGTTCGAGAGGGCCAGTTCGAGTGTCACGACGCAGGGAACCGCGTAGGCTGGGTCCTTCCAACGGCTCGTTTCGGCCAGCACGGATTTGAGCGACCAACCGGCGATTCGCTCAAGCTCGACATCCACCTCGTTGACCGATTCTCGAAATACCTTGGGAGTCTCGTCGATTTTCCGGCAAAACGAGGCCCAGTGTTCCGCCAGCCCGTGATAGACAAACGCGATCTTGGGCCCGCGGCCATGTGGTCGACGTCCGGAAAAGACCCCCGGGCGAACATCATTGGCGAGAAACGCTGCCAACAGGTCCAGCGCTTCTTGATGTGACGCGGCTGAGATCGCCAGTCGACAATCATGATGGTCCCGACGCACTGCCGCTGTGTAGCAGACGTCCGACCACGCTAGCGCATCGTCCTTGAGGTAATCCACGTATCGCTGGGCCAAGGCTTCCAAGGCCCGTTCCGTGCGTGCAGAAAGGAGTAGAAGATGCCTGTGCCGTCCGCCGTCTTCTCCTCGTCGACTCAGTCGATTCGATTGCGGTGGCTCTTCAAGAACGACGTGTGCGTTGCTGCCTCCAAAGCCAAACGCGCTGACACCAGCCGATCGCGCATGTTCGGACTCCGGCCAATTCTCCACGCGTTGAGAGACTTTTAGCCGTAGCTCGTCGAAGTCAATATCCGGGTTGGGTGTCTCGAAATGGAGATTTGGTGGAATTCGTTGATGTTTCAGCGAAAGAGCAGCCTTCATCAAGCTTGCCACACCGGCCGCAGCCTCCAGATGACCGATATTTGTCTTCACCGACCCGATCAAACAGCGTTCGCCGGCGGGACGATCCTTACCCAGCACGCTCCCCAGTGCCGTCGCCTCAATGGCGTCGCCGATGGGTGTCCCCGTACCCTGCGTCTCCACGAACCGAATCCGAACTGGCGGAACCTTAGCCTCGGAATAGGCCTGCCGTAGCACATTCTCTTGGGCAACACGGCTGGGCGCGCTGATGCCGATGTTGCAGCCATTCTGGTTCACAGCCGAGCCACGAATGACTGCATAGATTGGGTCGCTGTTCTCCAAAGCGGCCGATAGTGGTTTCAGAACGACTATCCCTGCCCCCTCCCCACGCACGTATCCAGTTGCCGATGCGTCAAAGGCCCGTACTCTTCCATCCACGGCCGAAAAGCCAGACTTGGTCAAATTGATTGTGGACAGAGGCGAGAGAATCAAGTTGACGCCACCGGCCAAGGCCATGCTGGCCTCGCCATTACGGATACTCTGGCATGCCAGGTGAGTGGCCACGAGCGAGGACGAGCAAGCTGTATCCAATGCAACGCTGGGGCCGCTGAAGTCGAAGGTGAACGAGATTCGATTGGCCGCGATGCAATGCGACGTGCCGGTGCCTACATGCGCATCGGTTGTGCATATGTCTCCTGCAAGCAGCGCTCCGTATTCACTGACGGATATGCCGATGTACACGCCCGCACGCGATCCTCGTAACGTCGATGGTGGAATACCAGCATCCTCCAACGCCTCCCATGCCACCTCTAACAACATCCTGTGCTGCGGATCGATTCGCGCCGCTTCGCGGTCGGAGATGCCGAAGAAGTGATTGTCGAACTCGTCAATGTGGTCCAGGAAGCCACCCCAGCGCGTATTCATTTTGCCAGGTGCCATGGGATCCGGATCGTAAAAGGCATCCACGTCCCATCGATCTGACGGCGTTTCCCGGATCGCGTCCACGCCGTCACACAGCAACTGCCAAAAGGACGCGGGATCGTGCACTCGGCCAGGGAAACGGCAGGACATACCGACAATCGCAATTGGCTCTTCGCGCTGCCGCTTCAGCGCATCGAGCCGGGCCTGTGTTTCCTTGAGCGCATATACGGCGCGCTGCATCGGCGTCATTTGTTCCAAACGTTCTGACAACTGGTTCATGTGATGCGTACTCTTCAGTGAATGACCACACCTGTTTGAGTGCGACAGCAGGAGAAAACGATTTTGCTCATACGCCACGACGCGTCTGTATCATGGCCCATCGAGCCGGCCGCATTTCCGTTGCAGAATCTCACCCTGACTGTTCGAGTTTCTCGATTTGTTCCGCCACGACGGCGTCCATGTCCTCTTCGCGCATGCCCTCCACTTCGGCCAGCGCTTGTTGGTCGATTTCATCAACCGGCTCTTCTCGATCAGCACCTTCTGGCTTGCTCTCGGTCTGGCATTCCAATTGCAGAAGCTCCACAACCACGTGAACGGCCAGGCTTTCAAGCGTGGGATAATCGAACAAGATCATCGGATTAATTGACTTCGCGATCGTTCGCCCCACTCGGTTGCAGAACTCGACTGCGGTTAGCGAGTCGAAGCCCAGTTCGTTCAACGGCCGGCGCGGATCCGGAAGACTCCCGTCGTCCATTGCCAGGACGCGTGCGGCCTGTTGTTGCAGAGACGTTACAGCTACCTCAAGCCGTTCACCTGGAGTTACGCCTTGCAGCTTTTCCGCCAGGACCGGTGGGCCGCTGTGGGCTTGCGGGGCCGCGGACCGCGCTTCGCGGGCAAGATCCGTAAGCCATGGAGGTTCGCTGCCAACGGGTATTTGTTCGAAGAACTTGCCCCAGTCGATGGGCATAACACCCGCCTGTGTGCGATCTTCGACAAGCAACTGCTCCAGGGTTTCGAGGCCTTTTTCCGGCTCGATCCAGCCGATCCCCGCTGCCGCCCAGCGATCCCCTTCCGTTTCCTTCAGTCGGGCCGCCATGCCCACTTCCGACCAAGAGCCCCAGTTGACGCTAAGTGCCGGCAGGTTGTGCCGACGCCGGTAATGGGCCAATGCGTCCAAGAACGCGTTGGCCGCCGCATAATTGCCTTGGCCTGGGGAGCCGAGCAATGTGGCCACGGATGAGAAAAGAACAAACAGGTCCAACGACCGGTCTCGGGTGAGTTCATGCAGGTGCCAAGCACCGTACGCCTTTGCTGCCATCACCCGATCAAACCGCTCCCGTGTCAAGTCCCGGAGCAAACCATCATCCAATACTCCCGCTAAATGGAGGACGCCCTTCAGCGGCGGTAATGACTTGTTCAGATCGGCGAGCAAATCAGCGACCTTTGAACGACTCGCGACATCGCACCGTCGCGCCACGACGTCCACACCCGCCTGCCTGAGTTCCTCTAGCGCAGTCTCCACTTCCGGCTGAGGACCAGATCGACCTACCAACACGATGTGACCGGCACCCTTGTCAGCAAGCCAACCAGCGACCTTCATCCCCAGTCCACCCAACCCACCGGTCACCAAGTAAGTAGCATCGTTGCGCAGTGAGAACTGCTGTACTTCGATGCTATCATCGGCCGCTTCGATCGCGATCTTGCCAATGTGCTCGGCCCGCGCCATATGGCGGAACGCTTCGACCGCATTCTGAATGGGGAACGTAGCCAAAGGGGAAGGTTCAAGCCTTCCGTCTGCGAACTGACTTGCGACCTCGCGCATCAGTTCACCAACGATATCCGGGCGTTCGGCCATCATTTGGTCCAAGGCGATGGCGTGGAACGTGACGCCCGGCTGGAACTCGTCGACTTGCTGTTGGTCCCAGAGATCCGTCTTGCCGAGTTCCAAGAAGGAGCCGCCATCGCGCAACACCGACAGGCTTTTGGCAATCGCATCTCCGGTAAGGGAGTTGACCACCAGGTCGACGCCCTCGCCGCCCGTGACTTCAAGAATCTGTTCCGCGAAATCCAGAGACCGTGAGTCCATAACGTGCTCGATGCCGAGCGATTTCAGATAATCTCGCTTCGCGGATTTTCCCGCCGTCGCAAATACCTCAGCCCCGATCTGACGGGCGATCTGAATGGCGGCCGTCCCGACGCCGCCGGACGCGGCGTGTATCAGCACGCGATCGCCACGCTTCATCTTCCCCAGTTTGCACAGTGCATAATGAGCGGTGACGAAACAGATAGGAATTGCCGCGGCTTGCGCGAAAGTCAGATGATCGGGCTTGGCAACGACAAATTCCGCCAGGGTGATCACGTAGTTCGAAAAGCTCGCTGGGGCTAATGCAAACACCTGGTCTCCTGGCTTGAATTCCTCGACGCCTTCGCCCACCGCTACGATTTCACCGGCGCACTCGCCGCCAAGTGGGC
Organism: uncultured Pirellulaceae bacterium; assembly: GCA_964617665.1. GTDB lineage: Bacteria > Planctomycetota > Planctomycetia > Pirellulales > Pirellulaceae > JADHUC01. The sequence goes on along the minus strand of CAZUAH010000162.1, from coordinate 1,218 downwards.
CTGGATCTCCCGGATACAGGTCCAACACGTTCAACACATCCCGGAAGTTCAGTCCCGTCGCCCGTATCTTGACTTCTACTTGCCCAGGCCCGGGTTTTTGTCGCAGCATCGGCCGCAGCGCCACGTTATCCAACTGGCCTCGCGAAACGATCTCCAGCCGGTAGGGTTGACCGTAGGGTAGATCTAACAGACCCATATCAGCCCGCTGCATTGCACGCAGACGCGCAACGAAACGCGCGCCTTCACGATAAGCAACCTGATCTTCGCTTTGCTCTGCCCAAATCTCTTCCGCTAGTTGTTCTTCCGCGGCACGCCGATCCGTTGGATCGAGGTCAATCCGAGTGCACGCCAATTCAGGATGTTCCGACGCGATCACTCGACCCAGACCCCAAATCGGCGCCTGGGCAAGCCGTATGGAGTGTTCGCTATCGCCCACGGACTGTGCACCACGACTCACTAGCCAAAGACGAGGAGGATGCGATGTGCCCGATCTGACCAAGGCGTGCACGATGTCCATCACACCTCCCCAGCCACGTTGCCGCTGTCCCTCGAAATCCGGATTCGTTGTCGAAGGTTCTTTTCCTTCGCTTTCATGTCCGTATGCCAAGTATACGATTCCCCGACAAGGAGTCTCATCGTCCGACAAGAACCCCCGAACGGTTTCAAAGCGGCTGTCGACGCCCCCGTCGAGCGTCACCACTCGACAGCGGTGCCCTTTGATATCGAGACGATCGGCCAAACCGGCGCCGAGACCGTTTGATGTGTCGAATATCAACCATCGGCCGGGTCTTTCGATCGCATCGTCGGTTGCGGCTGTCTCCAAAGGCTTGGGGATCCATGCCAACTCGTACAACCAGTCTGGTGTCGGCTCGGCGACTAGCTTCGTGAGCCAGTCCCGAGGGACCCGGCGGAGCCGCATCCCGTCGATCTCCATTAGCGTACGGCCCTCCTGGTCAACCAAGCGGATGTCGCCCGTAGCCACGTTGTTTTCCAGCGACTTGAGAGAAATCAGATACCACGTCGGTCCTTGGGGACGATCGTACAGCCGCAGCCGCTCCAGTCCCATCGGCACGTAGGCGTCGATGCCAGTTCCAGCGCCGGGCAGGGCAGCACCAAGCAACTGAAAACCGCAGTCGAGTAGCCCCGGATGGATCTGATAATCGTCCGTCCGCTCGCGAAGATAATTGTAGGCGTTCCAATACGCCTCCTCCTCGCCAA
>CAZUAH010000161.1:0-25767 GCA_964617665.1 uncultured Pirellulaceae bacterium | reverse complement strand
TCCAGTTGGGACATTCCCGCCAGATGCGCCAAACTGGCGCTGGGTACCGCCGTGCGACCAAGCCGGAGATTCTTGAGTCTGCCTAGTTTCCCGATGGAACGGAGGTTAGCATCGGAGACCTGCGAACGTACAAAAGTTAGTGTCTCCAGCTTGGGCAGTTGTTGGAGGCTCTCCAGGAAGGCATTGCCAGGTTTCATTTGCATCAGCCAGAGTTCCTGCAATTGACCCAGGTCCGGTATGCGTGTCAGCTTGGATTCAGCGTTGTGCGATTGTCCAAGTATCAAGACTCGGAGATTGTCAAATACTCTCAGGCGTTCAAGTTGGGCATCGGTGAAATCGGCCTGGTACGGCAAAACAACCTCGTAGACGGGCCGGCCAGGGAGACTCTCGTCGCGTGTGACTTGACCGCCCCGACTCTCGATTTCGGCGATCACCTTTGCCTGCGCGGAATCGGCCTCGCCCACCTTGGTCGGTGCGGCCGGATCGGCTGGGGGCTCTTCCGGGGCTTCGTTCTTGGCCGTCGTGATCAGGATGAACTCGTCTTCGACAACGTAGGTCAGGCCCACGTCGCCGAGCAGTTTTCGCAAGGCGGATCCCAGTGGCATGTCCTTCCAGGGCGATTTCACATCCAACGTGCAGCGCACATCGGGCCGGATTCCCACTGCCGCCAAGTTTCGTTTGTCGATTTGGACCTCAATGTTATGCTTTTCCTTGATCGTCGCCGCCGCATGCTGGAGTGGCGTATCCGTGAACTGAAGGCCTATCGGTTCTTGCAGTCTGGCGTTGATCGCCTCGCGTGCCTGGCCGAAGGACGGAGAGTTTTTCATCGCACGCTGCACATCTTCCGCACCAACGGCACCCTGTTGGATCAGCCGCCGGCCGCCTTCCTCCGTGACAATCAACGCTTCTTCGTCCGTGACGACGTAGGTAAGGCCCAGTTGGCCAAGCAATAGCGGTAGGACGCTAGCCAAGGTCGTACCCTTGATCTTCTGCGTCACCGTTAGGGCAGCTTGGTCTCCCAAGCTCTCACGATCGAGCCGGATGGGGATGTCGTGCATGGCCGTGAGAAACTTGACGATGTCCTCCAGCGGCGTTTCGATCAATTCCAACCGCGTGTCGTCCCGCAGCGTTTGGATGATCTTCATCCTGGTCGGACTGACCTCGTCCCCGCCGCGGGGCGTCCAGCCTTCGGCGACGGCCAGGGGCTCGATCCAGATGTCCGGCAACGCGCGTTTCAGTTGCGTGACCGCGGCCACGGTGATCGGCGTGTCGTTGAGGTATAGCTCCCGAAGACGGGGCAGGCCGCGCAGGTGGACTAACCCTCGGCCCGTGACATTCGTCTCCTTGAGACTCAGCCGTTGGAGTTCCGACAGCCCTCGGAAGTGCTCCAAAGCTGCATCCGTGATGCGATTGTCGTCGAGGTCGAGTTGTTGCAGTTTCGTCAACACGCGGAGGTGTGCCACTCCGGCATCGGTGATCCGCGTCTTGCGGACAGTCAACTCCCGAATTTGGGTCAGTCCCTTGAGATGCACGAGAGCGGCGTCAGTGAATTGCGGGCCGCCGAATGCAAGCCGTCGCAGTTGGGGCAACTCGCGTAGGTGAACCAGCCCGGCGTCGGTGATGGTGGCACCCCAGAATTGCAGCTTTTGCAGTTGCGTGAGGTTGTCCAGGTGCACCAGACCCGCATCGGTGACGCGGGTGCCGCAAAGGGCCAGCGTCTGGACATTGTCGAACACGTTCAGTCGCTCAAGGTATGCATCCGTGTACTTGTGGCCTTCCAGCGTCACAGCAATCACCGACTGCCCCGCACTTCCTTCGTATCGGGTGACGCTACCGCCCAATTCCCGAATCTCGGCAATTGCCTTTTCCTGTTCCGAATTAACCCCGGATATTGGTGCAGAAGGTCTTGCCGCATTTGACTTGGATCGTGCAAACGGATCGTATCCTCCGTTTGGTCCGAAGGGGGCGTCCACCCGTGCATTCTTCTTGGCCGTCGTAATCAGGATGAACTCGTCTTCGACAACGTAGGTCAGCCCCACCTCGCCGAGTAGCTTTCGCAAAGCGGATCCTAGTGGCATGTCCTTCACGTCCAACGTGCAGCGCACATCGGGCTGAATTCCCGCTTCGGCGAGCGCTCGCTGGTCGACAACGAAGAGGATGTCGTGTTGCTCCTTGAGGAATGCCACCACGTCCGGAAGCGGCGTCTCGGTGAATTGGAGTCGAGTCCTCTTTCGCAGTTCAGTTTGGATCTTTTCCCTGGAACGACGAAAGATCCCTCGCTTGTCATGTTCACGCCCCACTTCCTCCACGTTGATGACGCCCTTCTGTGCCAACCGTTGTCCCTCTTTCACGGTCGTGATCACCAAGGCGTCGTCGCGAATGACGTACGTCAGTTCTAATCGGCCAAGTAGAATCCGCAGCGCGCTGTGGAGAGTGATTCCTCTGAGGTTCTGCGTCACTGGTGCGTCGGTGCCAATGCCGACAGCACGCAACGCCGATTCGTCCAGTCGGATGGGGATGTCATGTATTGTTGCTAGAAACTCCGTCACCTGGTCCAATGGCGTCTCGACGCACTCCACTCGAGTGTCGTCCTCGACGGCCGAGAGGATCTTCTTGCTGGTCGGCGTGAAGTGAACGCCTTCCGCTCGGGCTGGGTTGTCCCAACCCCACGTGAGAGTCCAAGGATGGATCGATACCGTTGGCCGCGCTCTCTTGAACTCCCAGACGGAAGCCACATTGGCCTTCGAGCCATCCAGATGTAGCTGACGGAGTTTCGGCAACTCGCCGAGATGCCCCAAACCCGTGCCGGTGACCTCCGTCTTTCTGAGGCCCAGATGCTCTAGTCGCGTCAATTCACCGAGGTGCTTCAGCCCATCGTCGGTGACCTCCGTCTCGCGAAGGTCCAGGTACTGTAGTCGCGTCAATCCGCTCAGATGCCTCAGCCCGGCGTCGGTGACCTGAGTGCCGGTCAGAATCAAGCCCGCGAGTCGCGTCGATTCGGCAAGATGCGTCAAACCGGCGTCCGTGGTCTTGGTGTTAGTCAGGTTCAAGCTGGTAAGCTGCTTCAATCCCCGGAGATGCTCCAACGTGCCGTCCGTCGCCTTCGTGTCCGAAAGATCCAAACGGTAGAGCTGCGACAGCCCACGCAGATGCCGCAAACCGGAGTCAGTGAAATCGCCGCCGCTTAGGTTCAATTCATGAAGCTGGGATAATCCCTGGAGGTAGCTCAGGCCGGTATCGCTTAGCGGGATATCGGGCAGTTCCAGATCCTCGAGCTTCGTCAGCCCGCTGAGGTGTTCCAGGCCGTCCTCGGTGACCTCCGTACGGGTCAGATTCAATTTCTGGAGTTGCATCATCCCGCTGACGTGTTTCAAGCCAGTCGAGGTGACTCCGGTGTAGGAGAGATCCAGCCTTTGAAGCTGCGTCAGTCCGCTGAGATGGGCCAGTCCTGCGTCGGTGACCTTGGTACGCGATAGGTTCAAATTGACCAGCCCTGTCAACCCGCTGAGATGTTCCAGTCCCGCGTCGGTAATGTGAGTGCCAAGGTCCAACGCCTCCAGCCGCGTCATTCCCCGGAGATGCGCCAAACCGGCGTCGGTGACGTTGGTTCCATCCAGACCCAAGCTGGTTAGTTGCGTCAACCCGCCAAGGTGCTCCAATCCAGTATCGGATACCTCGGTCCGTGAGAGGCTCAGTACGGACAGTTGCGTTAGCTTGCCAAGATGCTTCAACCCGGCGTCTGTGATAGACGTACTCCAAAGGTTCAGGTCACGGAGTTCAGTCAGTATCACAAGTTGCTCCAGCCCGACACCCGTGATTCGGGTGCCGGAAAGCCCAATGTATTGGAGTCGGGGCAGCCGACTGAGGTGCCCAACGCCGGCATCCGTGACGAAAGTACCACTCAGTCCGAGACGCTCGAGTTGCACTAGGGCAGCGAGATGCACCAAGCCCTTGTCGTGGATTGGGTTGCCAGAAAGACTCAGTTCCTTGAGATGAAGCAGTGCTTTGAGCTGCTTCAGACTTGCATCTCCAAGCTGGTTGTTGCGCAGGCTCAACTTTTCGAGTTGTGGCAATTCCTGAAGACGATTCAGGAAAGCGTCGCTAACGGGCGCTCTGGTGACGTAAAGCTCTCGCAAATGACGCAGCCCTTTCAGATGCGTCAAGCCCGCTTCGGTGACCCGCGAGGGCCCAAGGACCAGCGTCTCAAGGTCGTCGAGCACCTTCAGGCGTTCAAAGAACGCATCGGTGATCGCGTCTCCGTTCAGCGTCACCGTAATCACCGGCTGGCCGGGCCTGTCCTCGTCCCGAATGACCCAACCCGCCACAGCCTCGATTTCGGCAATCTGCCTGGCCCGCTCTAACTCGCCCCCTCCTGACTCAGTCGGCGCGGCCGGAGGATCTGCGACGGTGGCATTTTCGCTCGTGGTCACGCCGCTTTCAGGTATCGGGGCATCCGTCTCCGCAGCACGTACGTGCGACAGAGCGATCGCGACGGCCATCCCCAGTCCCCCAAGGACCACCGACACTACGCCTGCGCGATTCATGCAGGTCGTCGGATTCGTCTCCGTGGACAGCAATCTGCGGATACGATGTTCGAGGGCGTGCGAACGCTCGCCAACAGCATGATGTTCGAACACGCTTAACGTAGCAGGTAACGACGGCGGCTTGATAACGCGTTCGGCCAGCGCCACCAGCACCTTGGCGAAGCTCGCTCCGTCGCCCTGACTGCAAAGCACGTAGTTGTCGCACACTTCTTCGCGCAAGTCGGCCAGCCGCCGATTGAGCCAATACACCAACGGACACCACCAATAGAGCACCGCCGCCAGCCGCTGCGCCAAACCCACCCACGAATCGCGACGGGCCACGTGGGCCACCTCGTGGAGAAGCACTGCGCGACATTGATCCGGCGGCAGGTCCTCGGCAAACCCCTCGGGCAACACGATCGCCGGCCGAAACAGTCCCAGCGTGACGGGCATCACGGCCCGCACCGAGACAAACAACCGCGGAGCACGGGCCAATCCCACCTGCGCAGAGGCTTGCGCTATAGCTTGTCGCATGCCGTCGTCCGAGTGCTCTCGCAGTCCGCGGCAAAACGCGGCCAGCCGCACGAAGCAGCGGGCCAGCCACAGCACGCTGACCGCCGTGCCCAACGCCCATACCAGCAAAAATCCCTGTGCGATCAGCAACCACCACGGTGTCGTTGTGACAGATACCGTCTCTTCCGCAGTCACGACCTGGTCGACGAGAGGAACCGATTCGGTAGGTGGCACCGGCGCCGCCTCGACCCGTGTATCGGGAACGGAGGCTGAAAATTCCCTAGCGAACTCCTGGTATTCCTCCACGAAGGCCGTACGTACCGGTACCGCCTCTCTTTCTGCCGTCGGTGGCTCTTGTCGGACATCGACGGTCGGATGTCGTGTGACCGGGGCGACTTCCGGCTTGTCGATGGGTTCACACTGCTCGCTCAACGCAACTTGAAACTGACCGAGTCCAGTTCCACCTGCCAGCCAGACCAACGCGGGCGAAGTCAACGCCACCACAAGCCCCAGCAACAACAGACCATGGCGAATCGGTGCCGATCGCCGTCGGCAAACTAAGGTCGCCATCAACGCCGCGGCGAAAATCCACAGCACCGCCAGGGCGACGTTTCCCAGGTACAGCACCATCTGCGGAGTTGGCAGGAGAGCTTCGAGCGAACTCATGACCGCTTCCTCCTCGAACCGCGTCGCGCGGCATGATCGTCCAGGAGTTGTTGCAGACGCTGTACGTCATTGGCTTGGATCTCTCGCGAGCCCAGCACGCTCATTACCAAATCTGACAACGAGCCGCCGAAGAAGTCGTCCACAAACTCGGCCGCCAGCATTTCCGCGGTTTGTTGCTGATCCACGGCCGCGATGAAGCAGGCGACGCGTGTATCTGCCTTCCGTTGCAGCCAGTGACGATTCTCCAGACGCTGAATCTGCTTCAACACCGTCGTGCGGCCCACCTCTCGGTCAGCGCAAATCTCTTGCCAAATCTCGCTGGCCGTAGCTCCATCCTCGCCCCGCTTCCAGAGCACCTGCATAATCTGATGTTGAACGGCCGTAAGTTTGCCATCCGGGTCCGGCATCCGAAACTCTCCTCGTTGGCGGAAGTCGTTACTCGGTGACGACACCTGACGTCATTGATTCTAGCCGATGACGTCACGTGACGTCAATAGTCGCAATCCATTTTCCGAGGTTTCGGAGTGAATTCACGCGGTAGATGAATCGTCAGCGTACGATTGGGGCATTGCAGAAGGTTGACAACGGCCCGCGCCATTACTCAGGTCGGTGATGGCCGTCGGGGTTAGAGGAGCACCGCGTCGCGGATCTTCTCGCCCAACTGTTTGGCCTGCTCTTGCAGCGAGGCATCGTCTTCGAACGTATTGACTCCCACCGACTCGATCGTTGCCTCGGGGCCGTGAAGCATGTTTACGCCGCTCACCGGGCATTCGTCGCCATGGCCGCAACGGATACAAGGCACATTGCCCATCACGACCATCGTGCCCAGATTCGTCATCCCCTCTTCCATCATCCAGAAGGCGATCTGCGAAGTCGCTGTCTCGGCCGCGGGTGGCAGGCCTTCGGCTCCAGGAGGACACGCTGTGGTGATTACTGCCGCGCCGAACTTGCGAGCGTTACCGCCGATACGATGACGGAAACAGTACATGCGTTCCATGAAAGTTTTGGTTCGGGCGTCCAGGCTACTGTACGGCGTGAATGCGCCCAGCACGAACGCCTTGGCTTCGCGGAAACGTCGGGCCAGATCGCGTCCATCGTCGCGGACAACGCACTCGTTATCCTGGACGCAGCCCAGACATGCGTGGCACGGCGACATATCCAGTTCGCTGAGCTTCACGAACTCGGTCATCAGACCTGTGTGCTCAAGGATCTGTTTCACTGCCCGGTCCGTGTTGCTGTTCGGGACGGGGCTTCCGCTGATGCCCAAGACTTCTGCAGACATGGAACCACACTCGCTAAAGGAAAGGCGAACTGCGCCAGACAAGTCTCGGCGGCGCATCTTGATGGGCCTATTCTCTTGTCCACCAAGCAGTTGTCAAGAGTTGATTCGGGTCCGAATCACGCCAATAATCCCGCCCAGAACCCGAAGACTCTTGAGGTTTTGTTGATGAGAAAGCGGGTGGAGGGTATTCTGCTTCGCTGTTGCGCAGATTTCCCCTTTATGCGAAACCTGGGCAGGCGACGCGGACACAACCACAGAAGACGGACGTCGTCGAACGATTCAGCACGGACTTCGCTCAAATCGCCCAAACGTCTGCCATGGTCTTCATCACGTTTTTCGGATTCTCGGCGATCGCCGCATCGGCTGGTGAAGTGAAGAACCCGATCAAGAACATCCCACGGGCGATTTTCATTTCGATGGCGATTGTCACAGTTCTGTATTCGCTGGTGGTACTGGTTGTGATTGCCGCCGGGCTTACCGAGTACACCGAGGCCGCGATGGGTACAGCGGCAAAGCAGTTCTTGGGATCTGTGGGCGGTTTTGTGATTGTAGCGGGAGCGTTGTTCTCCATGATCTCGGCCTCCAACGCGTCTATCATGGCCGGTTCGCGGGTGATGCTATCGATGGCCCGCTTGGGCCACTTCCCTGCCGACTTCGGCACGATCAATCCGCAGACGCGAACGCCTGTCGTGTCGCTTGTGCTCGTAGGCGGAACGATTCTGATCTTCGCGATCAGCTTGGGCCTGGAGGACTTGGCACATTTTGCCGACACCGTTTTGCTGATCGCCTTGATCATAGTCAATGCAGCGTTGATCGCCCATCGTCGAAAGTACCCGGACATCGAGCGCCCGTTTCGCGTGCCGCTGGTGCCGTTACTGCCGGCGTTGGGCATCCAGGCGAATTTGTATCTTCTGGGCCAAATATTGGGTCACGCGACGCCGATGGCGATGGCCGCGACCTGCATTGTACTGGGCCTGTTGGGCTTCATGGTCTGGAAGGGAATGCAGCCCGAAGAGATCGCCTTGCCCGGCTCGCCGTCCCGCGTTGCCTTGGAGCGATCGGCGTCTACGGGCGACAGCCGCTTTCGCGTGCTGGTGGCATTGGCCAATCCGGCAAACGTGCCGCAACTAATCGAACTGGCGTCGCAAATCGCCACTGACCGGAACGGCGAAATCGTCGCCTTGCGTATTGCCGTGGTCCCCGAGCAATTGCCGCCCAGACGCGAGGACCCGTATGTCGAGCGGGAACGGCGAATTCTGGAGCAGGCGCACGCCGCCGCGTTGAATTACGACGTACCCGTGACGTCGTTGATTCGAGTCGGCCACAACGCTGCCCGAGCGGTGTTGGAAACGGCCCGGGAGCGCGCCTGCGATTTGATCATTCTCGGCTGGAAAGGACACACGTCCACGACCAAAAGGATCCTCGGCGAAGTGGTCGATGCCGTGGTCACTAATGCGCGTGCTGACGTAATGCTGGTAAAGCAAACCGACCATAAGCCATTGGGCCGATTCCTCCTGCCTACCGCTGGCGGAGAACACGCCCGCTGCGCCGAGGGCTACCTGGCCTCGATCCTTCGCGTGGCCGGCGGCTCGGTCACCACGTGCAGCGTTGTAGGGCCTGATGCTCCCGAGAGTGACGTCAACGAGGCCAACAAGCGCCTGGAAGAAACAGCTTCGCGTATCAAGAAGGAGGATGAACTGCAAACCGACAGCAAACTGATCCGCCACAAGTCGGTCAGCGTGGGCGTGATTGAAGAGGCCGAAGACTACGACGCCGTTGTGGTCGGAGCAGCCGGCGGCAGCATCTATCCCCAAATTCTCTTCGGCAGCATTCCCGAAACCATCGCCAAACGATGCCCTCGAACCGTTATCTTGGTCAAACGGCACGCGCCAGTCAAGGCTCTGATGGGTCGCGTGGTCAGTGAATGAGCCGAAACACACTAGCACCCTCATGCATAGCTTGTTGACACAGCCCTAAACGCATAGGATTAACGGTAGATCGGCTGTCCGTTTGGCTCGGCAGCGACTTGACAGGAGGTGCGCCATGACGATGCACATTGATTGGACTTACGACGGGTGTGACGAACAAGACGAATATCGCATCGAAGACTACTGGAGGAGCAGAAACCTCGAGTTGGAGAGCAAGATCGCTGCGGCGGATGACGAGCCGACAGAATTGCGGATCGCGGTGTGCCAGGGCGAGGACCCGGTCGTGTGGGAAGTCCGAGCTGCGCTCCACGTCGATACCAGGACGCTCGATGCCAGGTCGACATCTGGCAAGATGGAGCGAGCTCTGGATAAGGTGCTCCACATACTAGCCGAGAAATTGGATCGACTTGACGAAGAACCGATCGCTGCTGCGCCGGGTGAAGAAACTTTGCACGACGTGATACCCCTTCTCCAGCAAGCTCGCCAGTCGGGTCAGAGCAAAGCATTTCTGTCCCATCTTGTCCCTTTGGTCAGTTCGGTTCAGGTCTACGCACGCCGCGAACTGCACCTGCGCCAAATCGAAGATGATCTTCCTTCCGAGCAGATCACCGTCGCGGACGTCTTGGACGAAGTCATCGTGCGAGCCTGGGAGAAGTTTCCTCGGCGGCCGGAAACGTTGCCCATCGAACTGTGGCTTGTCGGCTTGGTCGACGAAGTCCTCGCTCAGCCCGACCGGCCGGTCGTCAACGAATCACTCGACGAACCCGAAGAGGCGGCTACTGGCGAGATCCGCGAAGCGTGGCGAGATGAATGGATTGAACGCATCGACGACGAAACAACCAGCGCGGCCGAACTGCTGCCGGGAGTGGCGAGCGCCGACGACTGGGACGACTACGCCGCGGACGGAAAACATCTCAAACTGGCCGAAATGCTCGCCCAGTTGCCGCGCGATCGCAGACAAGCGTTCATCTTGCACGCTGCCAATGGCTTTGGCGCCGACGAGATCGCGGATTTCCAGGATCGGTCGAAAGATGCCGTGGTGGAAGACATCGCATTAGCGAAGCAGACGATTGAACACCACCTGAAAGAAACCGAATTGGACGACATCGAGGAAACGATGGAACGGCCTTACCGGCCTCCGAGAAACATGCGATAGAAACTCGCGTCATTAGGCAAGACTTGGTGGTGTTTGCACAGTGAGGGTGGCTGGGGTCGAACGGCGAGGAACGAGCTGTGAGCCCCCAGACCATACCCAACGGGGGGTCGCTTCCGCTCGACCCCAGGCACCCCAAGCAATATCCAGTCTTATCGCGACGCCTTCTCGAGTATCCGTCTGTCGTTCACACGAACGATGCCGATCTGATTATCGTTCTGAGCGGTCACGAACAGATGGCCGCGCCGGTAGACCAAATCGTGAGCGTTGTCGCGCCCGGTTGGGAACACGTCGCTAGTCTTCAGCACTGCGACTGTCTTCGGCTTGTCCGGTTGCGAGATGTCCAAGGCCTGGATGGCTTGGCCGCCGGCGACGAACAGCATGTGCCCCGCAATGGTCAATCCCGTCGCATGGACATCAGCAAATGGCAACGTTAGGAGGTGCACGGGTTTATCCGGATTCGTGACATCCAAGAAGCCGATCTTGAAATTGTCTGATTGGCTGCACGCCACGAACGCGTGATTGCCCCCGACACATACGCGATTCGCACCATTCAGGCTGGCGCCGGTCACACCGCCGGCAACCACCCAACGTTCGGTTGGCAGCAGTTGGCCGGTGGTCGAGTCGGCCACGCGATAGATACGCACCTTGACTGGACTGTTGCGAGCCTGCTCAACGACGATGATATGATTCCCAAATGTCGCAATATCATGGGGCGAGCGAAGGTCGCCGTGCCGTCGAGTATCAAGTACATCACGCAGTCGGGGCGAGGAGGGATCGCTGATGTCAAACACGCTGATCCAACCCGTCTTGTTCGCACTCAGTATGAAGTCACCGCGTCTGACCATGCCGTTGATCCGATCGACTCGCGGCCGGGCCGAGATTCGCTCCTCAACGATAGGTTTTGCGGGATCCTTGATGTTGATCGAGTAGAAATCGCGCGCACCAATAAACAGATGTTGCCCCAAGGGCAGGACAGTTTGCGCGTCTTCCACCGCGAGTTGGTCGTTATTCCACCAGACGATTCTGGGATTCGCGAGATCCTTGATATCGACGATCGCAATCGAACCACCTTTACCCGGCACAAAAGCCAAATCCTCTTGTAGCTCGATGTCGTGCGGCCGTGCCAGTGCATTATCGTCATGTAGAACCGCGATCACCGTAAACGGTTGATTGCTGCATTGCGTTTCGTTCCGTTGTGAATCGCCGACCGCCAACTCGCCCCCAGTGGCACAGCAAGCCACAGCCACGGTCAGAATCAAGCCAACTGGAAGGTTCCTATACGTCTTCACAACCATGGTCCCCCTGCACGCAGTCGCGCATCTTCAGCGACATTGCACGGCTTTTCGTTCACCTGCTCCCATTCTCCCACAGAATGTTGGATAATGACAGCAGCGAATTGACGCCAACCGCCGATTGAAGACCCACCTTACCTCCATCCAGAAGGAGCACACCCATGTCACTCCGGATTGCTCGGCTTCTTTTGTCGTCTCTGTGCCTGGCCGCACTGATACTTGTCGTCGCGAGTGCCTCTGGCGGGGAGCCGAATACAACCGCCGATTTGTACGTCGCACCAAACGGTCAAGACTCCTGGTCTGGTAAGCTCGCCGGTCCGAATGACGACGGTACCGACGGCCCACTTGCCTCGCTGGCCGGTGCCCGTGATACAGTCCGCAAACTCCGAGCGACCGCTCCTCTGGCGAAGCCCATTCGCATACTTGTTCGAGGCGGAGTCTACCGCGTGGACGAACCCGTTGCGTTCACATCCGAGGATTCGGGTACCGAAAAGACACCGATCACCTACGAGGCATGGCCCGGCGAGAATCCCGTCATCAGCGGCGGCGTACCGATTACCGGCTGGAAGGAGGAAACCGATGGGCCACTTTGGACGACGGTCGTACCCGGCGTCAAGGAACGCGGTTGGTATTTCCGGGAATTGTTCGTGAGCGACCGGCGTTGCGTGCCGGCCCGATCGCCCAACGAAGAGACGTTCCGTGCGGTTGGTCCCGGTGTGCCGTACAAGGATCGAAACAAGGCACGTGGCGATTCAAAGACAAAGGTATCGCTTTTCTATCAAGGTGATGACCTTCAACAGTGGCCTGATCTGAACGACGCCGTTGTCGTCGTCTACCACTCGTGGACCACGTCGCGACATCGCGTCAAGTCGCTGGATACGGACAAACGCCTTGTCGAATTCACGGCCCGTAGCGGCTGGCCAATGGGTTGGTGGGAGAAGAACCAACGATACTATGTCGAGGGTATTCGCGCCGCATTGGACGCACCGGGCGAATTTCATCTGGATCGGCGCACTGGCGTGTTGAGCTACTATCCACGCCCCAGCGAAGACATGACCACGGTCGAAGTCATTGCACCGAAGCCGGAAGTCCTGCTGCAGTTGGACGGCGACCCTGCATCCGGCAAGTTTGTCGATCACCTGCGCTTCAAGGGACTCACGTTTGCGTACACCGGCTGGGTAATGCCTGAGGCGGCCACGGTAGATGGTCAAGCTGCAGCGTCCTTGCAGGATGCCACGGTTTTCGCCCGTGGCGCGCGACACTGCACATTCGAGAGCTGCGAAGTGTCGCACACAGGTGGGTACGGTATGTGGCTGGAGCATGGGTGCAAGGACAATCGTATCGTCCAATGCCATGTTCATGATCTGGGCGCCGGCGGCATTCGCCTGGGACATGGCAGCTTGCCAAGCGAAGCTTCACAGCAAGCCGAACGAAACGAGATCTACAATTGCTTCATCCACAACGGTGGCAACGTGTATCACGCGGGGATTGGCGTCTGGATCGGCCGCAGCTCGCACAACAAAGTGCATCACAATGAAATCTGCGACTTCTTCTACACAGGCATCTCGGTCGGGTGGAGCTGGGGATATGCGCCAAGTACGGCTCATCATAACGTGATCGAGTTCAACCACGTTCACCACCTCGGCTGGGGCCAACTGAGCGACATGGGCGGCATCTACTGCCTGGGCCTCTCGCCAGGCACGCGGGTGTGCCATAACATCTTTCACGATGTGCTCAGCTACGCCTACGGCGGTTGGGGGCTGTACACCGACGAAGGTAGTACCGATATCCTGATGGAGAACAACGTCGTCTACCGCGTCAAAGACGGAGCATTTCACCAGCACTACGGACGCGAGAACATTGTGCGCAACAACGTCCTGGCCATGTCGGCCACGTACGGCCAGATACGTCGCAGCCGTCAGGAGGAACACTCGTCGTTCACGATCGAACGCAATATCATCTACTGCGATCCCGCTCAACCGCTGGGCGGCGGCTGGAACAACAACAAGTACACGCTACGCAACAACCTGTACTATCGGCCGGACGGCGATTTGAAATTTCCTGGTGACCTGACGTTGGCCCAGTGGCAGGAACAGGGGCATGACGTCGGCAGCACGGCCGGTGATCCCAAGTTCGTAAACGCAAACGAATTCGATTTCCGTCTTCAACCGGATTCGCCCGCACTGAAGTTGGGATTCAAGCCAATCGACACAAGCACCGTCGGTCTCGTTGGGCCAAGCGATTGGGTAGAACTGCCAGGTAAGATCAAACGTCCGCAGTTGAAATTGCCAGGAGAGTAGGCGGCCATGTCTCACGAAGGGCATGACAAGGCGTACGGACGGTGCACCGACGGCGACGGCTGCGTTTTCGTGAGGTTCGGCGTTGCCAACCGCGCATTTGTTTCACGCCGCAGCACGACCGTCCGATTCCTATGCCTGTCAGAAATCCCTCGGGATCCGTTGTCCGTCGCTAATTGTGATCATCGCGCGGAGAGCCTTTTCGTCGATCGTTTGGGCGATCGCTCGGGCTGCTCCATCACAGAAAACAGTCAAGAAGACGTTCTTCTGAAAACCGCCTAGCTGGGGAATTCTCTGTTCCGGATCGTAGGGAATGTCTTCCGGTTTGGTCCACGGGATCTCGCGTTTGGCTTCGACCAAAAGGAGTGTGTTGGACGTGCCGTCGCGGATGTCGCGGAACTGCGCTCCTTCCTTGTTCGAAAACACGGTTCCGTTGCCAGTTAGAGCAAAGTAGCAACTGTTTGTCGAAGTCGGACCCGCGCTCGGATCACGGAAGAACGCTGGCATTTTCTGCAGCAGCGTCTTGTTATGTGGGCTGTCCCACGGCTCGGTCATCCGATATTGATCGTACAGTTCCTTTTGTTCCAGGAACGGCAGCACCTCCACTCGCCAACTGTGCGGCGTTTTGCCGTCCGGTCCCATGACAACGGCTGGTGGGAAGCGTTTGTGCACGTCGTGATAGCAGTGGAACGCCAGCCCCAACTGCTTCAGATTGTTCATAGCCTGGGCCCGTCGAGCGGCCGCCCTCGCCGCCTTGACGGCATCCAGCAAGGCGGTGGCAACCGTCGCCGTGTCTTCGATATCGGTTCGGCCTGTGAGAGTGACCGTTTCTCCCTTTTGTGAGACTGTGACCTCGTCGAGCAAGGCGTCCGCCGCGTCCGCGGCCCTGAGCATGATCGGCCCGTCCGCATCGGCCCGAACACTGGCGGTCTCGCGGAGTTGCGATAGTGCGTTTCTGCCCAACGTGATGGCGGCAGCCAGTGTATCACGCACCTTCTTCGCGCCGTCCGCCGTCGCACAGTTGGCCACGCCCTGGAGGGTGAGTTGCTTGTCCAGGGTCACTCCGACGGCCGCGGATGATGTGTTCTGCCACAGAGGCGCAAACGTCGCCATCTGGACGCGGACGGGTCCGGGGGCACGCTCCATCTCGGCTTGAATCTCGGCCTTCACGCCTTCGAGGTTGTACATGATGGCGGCATCGCTGCGTGCCATCTGTTGCCACGTCTTGGCCCATTCCGCCCTGGCTGCGCCTGCCTTTCCAGCAACGATGATCCGCCGCAGGAAGCCGATGTCCTTCGATGTTACGACGGTCCTTTCATCCGGCAGGAAATAGAAGTGCCCAGTCCTCGACCCGCTGCGGTAATACTCCTGATCGGCGTAGGACTCCTTTACCGCTTCGGGAGCGAAGACGCGGCCGATCTCCTTGGCATCGTCACCTGTCTTCGTGCGTGCGATGATGCCCGCAAGGTCGAAGTCTGCACGACCGCCCGCGGAAGTACGTCGCAGCACAAAAAACATCGCCATTTCGATCCTATCAAGCGGGATTCCAATCTGCTTCTCGAAAACACCATCTTGTCGAAACGCTGCGGCCAGCGCACGCGATTCAGGATGGCTTAGCAGCTTTGCTGGCCGCACGGCGCCCACAACGAACACATCGCGCGGAATGTAGGCCAGAGAGAACAGCTCGTTCCCCTTCGCTCGCCGCGGAGCCGTCTTGGCCGCAGCGCTATCGGCTGGTGCGCTTGCCAATTGGCCTCCGGCGGTGGACTCGCCGCCAAGCACTTCATTCGACGGATTTGACATGGTCCCACGGAAGCCAGCGGCTGCCAGCGCCGCGAGGAACAACACCACGACGATCGCCAAACGCCTGCTGCCAGACGTCGGCCGAATCAAGTTCTTGGAATCTCTGAGCATTTCGATTCTCCTTAGGAAGGTTCCGCGGGTCGGCAGAAAAGTCCGAGCCGGCCAGCTAAGTGGATGATCCGCCCGACGAAGAGCCATTTCCGCCAGCGTCGTCAGATAGGGTTGCCGCCCTCCGGCAACCGATGCAGCATCGGCGTCGGCGGCCAGTTCCTGCTGAAGTCGCAATCGCCGGGCGAGCCAATGTACCAGTGGATGGTAGAAATGCAGCGCAAGCCCAACCTGCGCACACACCCACGCCAGGAAGTCGTTCCGCCGGATGTGCGCAATCTCGTGAGCCAACACTACGCGCCGTTCCCGTTCATTCCATTCTGTCCAGTCGGCGGGCAGTAGAATCAACGGACGACGCCAGCCTATCGTCGCTGGAGTCGTCAACGAATCAGATTGGCGCAACTCGATCGGTCTTCGGCACTGCAGTTGGCTTCTCAACCGCTCGACGATCTCGGTCAACTCCGTATCGGCGATCGGCTCGCTCTTGCAGCGCCAAGCTCGCATACTGACCAACCCGGCGCTCAGTCGAACGAACCCCAATGCTCCGCCAATCAAGAAGAACAAGGCGAACACGGCGGACCACCGCCATCCGGAATGCGCGTACGCAGCCGAAGTGGCCGGTCGCTGCAACTCATCCCAGAGCGCGGCGAAGAAATCGGCCGCTGTGGAGGATGCCCTAGGTTCATCGGAGATGCGATCAAAGTTGTTCGGCGTCGCTGTGGCATCGTCGGGGACAACAGCGGTTGGAGCCGCTCGTGTCACCTCTGATACGTCTGTGCTCGGTTCGTGTTGCAGACGCACAGCGGCCCAGCGGGGCCAAGGGCTAAACGCGAAAGCCGACAAGGCAACGACGAGAAATAGACTGGTCAAAGCCGTCAGCGAAGCAGTCGCCGGACCGATGCGTCGAACCAAAAGGTAAAGGAGCCCCGATACCGCACAAAGCACTGTCACTTGAATGGCACACCAGATCAACGTCAATCCGAATTCGTTCATCGCCGTTGCTCCTTGAGAATGGCCTCCAGCGCCTTTCGCTCCTTCGCGCTCAGCTTCTCCTGCTCCATCAGACGAATCAACAACTGCTCGCGCGAGCCGCCGAATACCTTTTGCACCAAATCCACCACCAGTCGTCCGGACACTTCCTCGAAGGAACGGATCGCCCGGTATAAGAACGGCCGCACCGAGGTGGCCTGTTCCAGGAAATCTTTCTCGGTCAGGATGCGAATCAGCGTCGCAACGGTGGTGTATGCCAGATCGCGTCCCGATTCTGCCAACTGATCACGTACCTCCGCCGCAGTCAGTTCGCCCTGATTCCAGAAAACGTGCATGATTTCCAACTCACGCTCGGTCAACTCTTTCGCCCGCGGTCGCACCATCAGCCGGCCACTCCCTCACGAGGTTTGGTTTATTAGATTTGGTTTTATAGTATCCGGCCGCGGCAGATTGTCAACAACTTTTTTCGCAGATTCGAGAAATTGGATCTTCGGGAACTCTGGGGGCGCGTACGGTTGGGACCTCGGGTCGAAACAGTCCCCTCCGTCTCAGAATACGTGGTAAGATATCCTTAATTTTGTTGAGTGGCTTCCAATCGTTCACATCAGGTCATTGAAAGGTGCGTGAATATGAGGTTGACAATGTCAGCGGATAGATCTCGATATCTCTGGAAATTAGTGTGGCATGGGTTTGTCATGCTTTGGGTTTGCATTGCGGCACACTGCGCTGACGTTTCGGCTGCGGACGCGGTCGAGTCTGCGATTTCCACTAAGCCGGTCCATCAGGACATCGTCGAGGCGGTCGGCAGGGCCGAACTATCCATGTTATATCAAGGGGATTCGGCCCAGGAGTGTCGCATCTGGCAGGACAGCTTCAGTGAGAAGCTGATGGGATTATTGGGCGACTCGACTCCGCCGGAAAAATGGCACGCCCGGGAGGAGAGTCGGAACGACTTCGGCGATCACGTGCGGTACGAGTTGCTTCTTGAAGCCGATGGTGTGTCGTCCGTGCCGGTGTACTTGTTGATCCCGCAGGCGCTGGCGTCTGGCCATCGCGTCCCTGGAGTGTTGTGTGTTCACGGTCACGGACGTTTTGGCCATCACCCCATCGCCGGCCGTGTGGATTTGGAGGGCGTTCCGGATGACATCGAGCGATACAACTACGACTACGGTGTGCAATTTGTCCGACGCGGCTACGCGGTTGTGGCGCCATGTATGATCCCATTTGGCAGACGCGTCGACCGTCAAAGCTACGGTGGGAACGATCCGTGCGCCGTGACCTTCGTTCGCATGCAGGCGATGGGCAAACTCCCGATTACGGCCAACCTGCGCGACTTGCGCTGGTCGATCGACCTGCTGCAGAGTAGACCCGAAGTTGACGCAGAGCGTATCGGCTGCGCCGGGCTCTCTTACGGCGGCCGTATGACGATGATGGTCAGCGCGATCGACCAGCGAATCAAGGTCGCGGCGGTCAGCGGCGCCCTGAACCTGCTGCAGGAGCGCATGACTTTGCGACATAGTTGTGGTTCGCAAATCATCCCTGGCCTGCTGAATTACGGGGATTACTCGGAAATCGGTTCGCTGATCGCGCCACGGCCGTGTGTCTGGGAAACAGGCTCGACGGACGGGCTGATTGTTCCGAAATGGGACGAAGTCTTCCGCAGCCGCTTACGACGCGTCTACAAATCGTTGGATGCCACCGACAAACTCCATTTTGACAGATTCGAAGGCGGCCACTCTTGGAGCGGGCAGATCGCATATCCGTTGTTTGACGAAGTGCTGAAGCGGTAGAAAAGCCCGCCGTACAAAGATGTTCTGAATCGAATTCTTTCTTCGCTGTGCAGCAGAGTGGATACCCTGCGGAAGCAGAACCGTCGAATCCGAGGGAGGCAAGGTGAGCTTCATCGCACCGTTCCCATGGCCCGCCAGCCTCTACCTGACTGCCACGCCTGTTGCGCGGCAGACAGGTAGATGACGCTGGGAATGGGTTAGAGCGCGTGAGGGATAGCGGTAGCGGGTTTTTCGCCGATTGGCCTATGGCTTGCCGCGCCGCAAACGCTACGCGCGTGTGCGACTCGCACTAGTAGTCCTCGACCACCTCTGCCCCAGCTCGCGTTGTCAATGCCCGCCACGTTCTCAGCTCGATGTCCCCTAATACAAATCTTGCTGAACCATCGGTTAAGACAACCTGCGCACCACCGGGATGGTAGCTACGCGACGTCACCGTGGCGTACGTTAATTGATCGGTGGTGTTGCCCTCGCGTGAGGAATTGAAATCCACGTCGTACAACGCGCCACTGACAGAATGTGGTACCTCTGTGTTCGGCGGGAATGTGCCGGTGAATCCGGTCTGATGAACGCGAGCGTCCACCCATTCGGTATGGCCCGAATTCGTCTTGAAGTTGCCGCCGAAGGAGGAAACCGCGGCTACGGTCGGGGCCAGAGTACCTGGTGAACCAGGGTTCGTGCCATCTCGCAAGTACGGGGTCCATGCCTTGACCTCAGCGAAGGCCAGGGTGGTACTGGTACCGTCGATAACATCCCGAAAACTCGTGTTGCTGTTCGGATAAACCAAACCGTCTCCACCTGCCTGGTTATTGGGATTAAAGACAAACCACGTGCCCATGTTTACACCATATGTCAACGGATAGTGCGTGATGCTTCCATCCGGCCGCTCACGGTCGCCTGGATCACTCGGGCATATGTACGCGTCGATGCGAGTCCGAGTCACTTCGCCCTGGGCGCTGTACGGAGCGGACCAATCGATCAAATCTTGCAGGTTCTCTTCTTCAAGGAATGCCAGCAGCCTCGCATGTATGGACCAACTCTTGCTTGTCACTCCGGCGGGATGAATGGCCCCGGGCGGAAACGATCCATAGGTATCGTGGTAGCTGTGCAGCGCGACTCCGATTTGCCTTAGATTGTTCGAACACGACATTCGCCGTGCTGATTCACGAGCGGCTTGAATGGCGGGCAATAGAAGAGCCACAAGAATACCGATGATGGCAATCACAACTAGCAACTCGACAAGGGTAAAGCCGCGGGGACGGGTTCTATCAGCGTGATGGTACGAGGCTTGAAGTTCTTTTCTGACGATCTTGGTAAGGTACATTCCATATTCCTTCAGTATTTCAAAGCGTTGACGGATGGTACTTGCGCAGATGCTCTGCTGCGGCAGCGCATGTGCGCCGCACACTGTCCCAAAGGTAAAGGCTCCAGCATGCCATGCGCTGCACGCGGGCAGAGCGGTTTCGATTGCAGAGTCAAGTTGCTGCCCACAGTAGACCGTCGTGCAGCAAGGGCCGATGCTGGCCAGCCGGCACTGGAGTTGCGGGGCGGACTTGCTCAAGTTGGCGTGATTGGCATCTCGGCAGGTCGAAGTCGCTCAGCGATCCGTTCCTGCCTCAACTCGGTGAGTCCGGCGATCAATCAGCCAACAGGTGGGGCCCGTGCACGAAAGGCCTGCGACTTGTCGCGAGTGAACTTTGCCAAGTCCCGATAGGTAAGAAAGGCGACGAGTCTCGCGGATGATTCGGCCCGTTGCGTCGTGGAAGACTGCTTTACTTGTGCGACGACGCTACATATCGGGCATTGCCCCGGCTGAAGCACGGGAATTGAGGGACGCGAAGATTGCCCAACCCGCCTTGCGCTATAATCCAGCGGGCAGCGATCGGCTGCCGGCTGAACACCAACCGCGATGACTCCCCATGGCGTCTGGACGTAATGGCCGCAGCCCGGAAAGAGATGGAGTCCTTCGCCCAACGCGCAGATGAAGGCAAAAAACAGAACAATCAGCCACGAGGCTGTTTGGCGTGCGGCAGTTTGCATGAAGTGTTCTTGGAGGATTCTCGAGTGTGCCGTCTCAGCCCAGGGCGCAACTAGGCCAGCACGACTGCACGAGTTCTAACGTTACTGAGAATCAATGTCAATAGGGTGCTCTGGTCTTTTTATCGTATTGTCTTGAACGCGCCTAGTTTCGTATCGTTGCCACCCAGAAGCATAGCGAGCGAGTCCCATGCGTTGGTACTATCGCCGTAGCCATCTTCACGTCTCACGACGCGGCCCTGCGTGCCTAAATGATGCCCGTCATCTACTGGTCTTCACGCCTTCACGACCGAACGTGACTCGGCGCAAAGCGTTTCGTAGAATATGGCGTGTCCGGGTCGCTTTTTCCTCAACAATGATGAAGCGGCGCGCATATAGAGAAAAAGGCAAGCGTCTTGAATCGCATGCTCTAGTGCCGTTTATCGAGAATCGGAGGTTCCCATGCCTTATAGATCGTTCGGCTTGTTCGTTGCCGTTTTTGGGGCGGTGTTTGTCGTCGGCCTGATACTTCTGGGGCTCGATCTTCGCCGGGCTGTGAAAACGGGGCCGGGATGGAAGCGGAAGCTGGTAGCGGCTGGGGTGGTCCTGCTTGGGGCAATAGGAATCACTCCTGGTTGCAGCCAAATTGCAGAGGTGGCCGGTGGTGTTGCAGTTGCGGGCGTAGATCCCGACGCCCCTATCCCCGCCGGCGCGGCCCTGGACGAAACGGAGCAGTGGCAGGCCGTTCTTGATGCCTGGAAGGCCGTCGCGCCGTTAGCGCAAACGGGAAAGAGCACAACGGCGCAGCGCGAGGCGGTGGACAAGAAACTCGAGTCGGCCAAAAAGTGCATCACCAAGCTGACCGAAAGCGACCTGCTGAGCAAAGCAGAATCGCAACTGCTGGTCTCCGAGGCCGACCGCCTGCGAGGCGAGATGTACCGTAATCCGCCCACGGATTGTCAAGTCACCTGCTACGACATGGCGTTCATGCCACCTGCCCAAGTGAGCATGGAGCGGCTCACCAAACGACTGCCACTCCTGAAGCAAATGGCGACCGGCGGCAAAGTCCAATCCGCCGTTCTGGCGAAAGTTGTCGATTCGGTGGAAGCAGATATGGCTACGCTGGCTAACGAGGAACACTTGAAGTACATCCCGGCGGAACAGCATGAACAGGCCGCCAAGTTGCACAAGTCCGCCGAGGCAACGTTGGCCGAGATCAAAGATCTCGTGGAAGCATCGAATGAGTGAGCGACCTTCGGCGGATCGCCACCAGGCATCGTTTGTCTTCGAGGTCACGCAGCGTTGTAATCACGATTGCGCGCACTGCTACAACGCCTGGAAGAATGTGGTCGACTACCCCACGGGTGAACTCGGTACGGCTGAGACGCTGCAAATACTCGGCAGAATGCTAGACGACACGGGGGCGAGCTTGGTCTCGCTAAGCGGCGGCGAGCCTCTTCTTCGGCCAGACATCTACGAGATCGTCGACTTCCTGGTCGAGCGCCGAGTGGCCATCAACCTGATCACCAACGGCTCGCTGCTCGACGAAGCGACCATCATGCGGCTGTGCCCCGACAAGATCAGTCTGTTCGAATTGCCTTTTCTCTCGTGCGATCGCGAGATCCACGACCGCATGAGTGGTGTTCAGGGTGCATTCGATCGTGTCACCATGGCCGTCGCCGATCTGAAGGCGGCGGGCCAGCGTGTAGTCGGCGTGTTTGTGGCGACGAAGATGAATTTGCACACGTGGCGCGAGACCGCCGAGTTGGGTATCGCGCTGGGCCTTGACGGACTGATGTTCAACCGCTTCAACCCCGGTGGGCGCGGATTCGAGAATCTGGAACTTCTGCAGGCGACACCCGATGAACTGCAGCAGGCCCTCGATATCGCCGAAGAGATAAGCGTGGCGTACGATTTCCCAATCAACTGTTCGATAGCCATGCCGCCGTGTCTGTTCGACACGGGTCGCTACAAGAAGCTGAATTTTGGATTCTGTGCAGCCGGCACCGAACGCGCCTACTACACCCTCGATCCACTCGGCAACGTACGGCCGTGTAATCACTCGCCGCGCATCCTAGGCAATATTCGCGAACTGGGTTTCTGGGAGATGGCTTCGGGCGTAAATTTGGCAGATTTCTGTGCCGCCCGGCCAGAATACTGTCACGATTGCCAATTCGAGATGGAATGCCAAGGCGGCTGCAAAGCCGCCGCAGAAGCCTGCTATGGCTCCGTCTCTGCCATGGACCCTTTCTTGGCAGCCTTCCATTGACAGTCAGCCACGCAATTCCCGTTTGCGGATGACGTACATAAGGCAAGCTGTTTGGTGCTACTCTCGCGATCGTTATCTATTCCACACTCGATCTATGTCGAGGACGATATCTCCAAAAACCTCATCCAGTACCTCGTTGAGAGCTTCGATGTGCACAGACGCCCTCTCGTTCACAAGCGGGCGAGTAAGAATCGCTAAACTCCGGTCGTTGGAGCTCCTTTGGCCGCCGTGTGTCCTTCCCTCAATGATCTCTTTGGGGGCCGTTCGGATGGCGTCCTGGACGCTGCCGTCCGCTTCGGATGAGCGCAACGGCGGCTTCGAGCAATTTGGCGTGGGCGGTACAAGCACCGATCGAACCAACATCGCCGATTGCGAGTCCAGTGGAACTGCCCACAATTCGCCGGAGGCTAACTCGCCTTCACCAGGATTGGCAAGCTGACGATTGAGGTAGTCGATCTGTATCAGTACATCTAGCGGTGTACATAGCTCGTCATTATTCACGTCATAGTACGGATGTGGCTCTTCCGGCGGCGTTGGCAGAGCCACTTGGTGTGGATGCGCGTTGATGTAGGTGATGACAGTAAGAACATCGAGTGATGTCACATCACCGTCACCATTCACGTCACAGGGCGCCGCTTCGTTATGCCATCCCGGTACGCGAATGATGACGTCGCCGAAGTCACCGATACGCAAAGCCTGACCGGAGGGATCGGTCAACATCGTATCGAACAATTCGTTGCCTGAAGTGAAGTGGACGGTCAGCCCATAGTCTCCTGGCGTCACTGGTGCGGTGACCTGAAAACTGCCGACTTGGACATTCGGCGGCGCGGACACGCCTGCGATGTTTGCCGCGGCGACGAACGAGTCGCTTGCCAGTTCCGAATCGAGCCCCATGGGGAATTCCGCCTCATTCGTCATCCACTCGGCTAGCTGCAAAGCGGCGTGTGTCTGACTGAAGTTCACCTGGAATCCGTGTACGACGGTCGATGCTTCGACGAGGCGGAGATTGAAAGGGATGACGCTCCCTGGAGCGACGCTGACGATCGTCCGGTCATTCTCTTCGCTCACTACTCCTGCCTGGGGCACCAAGTCGAGACGCGCCTCGGACGTTGCGGATGACGGCGCAATGCCACCTTCGCCTTCGCCAGCGGGAGGCGCGAAGCTGACGCTCTTCTGAAAGTTTGTCGCAAAGCCCGCGAAATCCTGGATATTGACCCCGCCTGACCGGTTCACATCGACATACGCGGGTGCCGGCGGCGCAGCCGTCTGGAACCAATACGCAAAGGTGGCAAAATCTTGAATATTCACGCCACCACTCCCATTCCAGTCGCCAGTCAGCTTGTAGAACAGATTCGTTTGGTTGCCGCTGTAGACAAACGCGTCCCCGCCGCTTCCGTTGCTATCGCCGTCCAGCGGGTTGCCGGCCGCGTCTCTCACGGCAGGAAACACGCGCAGTTCATAAACACCGTCGGGCAGCGATGTCGTGCCCAGATCGATTGTCAGCTGGGTGTCTCCGGCGGACAAGCTGAGCTGGTCGTCGTGCAGCGGAACGACGACCGGGGAATCGACACCCGGATTGAGTCCCAGACTTGTCAGCACAAGATCGTCAGCCTGAACGGCCTTAACTGCTTCGCTAAACGTGACTACCAGATTCTGCCAATCACTCCTCTGTCTGGCCCAATTCGTAGGCTGCGGTCCCTTCGGCAAATCCACCGGATCGGTTTGTCCGCCGTTTTGCGCCACGTCTATCACTTGCGGCGGCGTTGCATCAGCGATGACCTCGATCGTGAACCCTCCGAACTGTGTGATCGGCAGACTATGTCCGGCCGCACCCGTGATCAATGTGTCGGTCAATTCGTTCCCGGTAACCTCATCCAGCGTAAGCTGATAGCTGGTGGTGGTAGCTACGTCGGGCGTCGTCAGCTCGAATGTGCCTAGAACGGCCGGCGCTGTCAGACTGGTCAAGGCGCCGCCGGAGACGAACGTATCGGCAGGCGTGTCCAAAGTACTGTCTGCGGGAAGGAATGCGGACGCGGACGACCAGTGTTGTAGCAGGATCGCGTTTGAACCCACATCTGCCCGGGCAAAATTTGCCTGATAGCCGCCGATCGGCACGGGTGATGCCTTCACGTTCAGTGTGACGGTCAACGTGGTGTTCTTTGGGAGAGAAACTGTCGAACCCGGCGTGACCGGGCCGACGCCACCAACTGCGAACCCCAATTCTACGCCCGGATCGTCATTCACAATCGTTCCCGTTGCCATCGGCGGAGTTCCCACCGTGTACCCTGCATCTGGAACGACCGTCAACACAAGGGTCTCGCTCCACTCAAGCGTGCTGTCAGTCACCGGGTCGATCACAACGGTCACCGTAGCCTCATCTGCTGCGAAGACCACGGTTCCGGTCGATTCCGAGAAGCTTCCTGCGCCGGTCTGCAAATAGTCCGTGCCGAGCGCAGCATTCCCCGCCACATCGAACGAAACGTTCAGTGGGCCGCTGGTATCTCCGACGCGACTAAAACTATAGACAAGCTCTCCGCTGCCATCCTCGAAAACGGAAGCCGGCGCCACGGTGACAGTGACCACTGGAGTACTTAACGTCGTGAAATTCCAGGACGCCGAGCCTCTAACGCCCGCAAAACCATTCCCTACGTGATCTTCAAACGCACCAGCCACCACTTCCACGTAGTAGGCCATGCCGCTCCCTAGCGTTGTCGCTGGGTCGATCGTCACCGTTGCCCCCGAGACCGTCACAGCCGTGCCGGTCACCGCGATCGTCTCAACCAGCGAGTTGTCGCTGACCTTCTTCAGCAAGATGTTCCCCGCGCCCTTCTGAATCTCCTCGTCAAACGTCATCACCAGGTTCGCCTCAGCCGCGACGCCCGTGGCGTTGTCCGCGGGCGACAGGTTGATGACAGTCGGCGCTGTGGTGTCGGCGGTGGTGAAGTTCCAGGTTGTCGTGCCGCTGATCCCTGCGAAGGCATTCCCCGACAGATCCTTGAACATGCCGGACGCCACTTCCACGTAGTAGCCCATGCCGCTCCCTAGCGTCGTCGTTGGGTCGATCGTCACCGTTGCCCCCGAGACCGTCACGGCCGTGCCGGTCACCGCGATCGTCTCAACCAGCGAGTCGTCGCTGA